>JAQTOP010000079.1 GCA_028713285.1 Terrimicrobiaceae bacterium | reverse complement strand
AGTGCTCGCGCACGCTCACAACCCGCTCTGCTTGCCGCCATCCGCGATGCCCTCGCCGCTGTCTCTCCCGCCGACGCAAATGGCTTTTTTTCATCATGCCGGCTATGTGTGCACTATACATTCAAATACTCTAGCGCTTCGGAAGAGGAAATTTTAGCGAAAGGCCGGGAGAACTCCCGGCCTTTTTTGTTTTCAGGATCGCGATGACCCCGCACCGCGAGGCGCTGAAAATTTTCCGATCCTTCTCATTGGCGGCAAGGCTTGACCTCCTCCCTCTTTCCCATTCATTCTGCCGTCGTCATTCTCACATACCTTACCTGAGACGAAACACTCTTCGCGATATCCTGGTGCAAAACAAGGCGACATCAACTCCCCGGAATCAGTTTATCGATTTTCTAAAGGGATTTTTGATCATCCTTGTGGTTTATGGTCACATAATCCAATACTTAGGATATACTTCGGCCTCTCAATGGATTGACAGCGGGTTTTGGACGAATCCCGTTTTCAAGTTGATTTATATGTTTCACATGCCGCTGTTCATGGCGATCAGCGGATATCTGGCGGCCGAATCGATTTGCAGGAAATCGACCGCCGAAATTATCGTGCGGAGATTTCAGCAGTTGATTGTGCCTGTTATTTGCTGGACGGTGCTTTACGACGTGTTCTTCCTTGTTCCCGATGGAGTCAGGAATGGCTCCATCCATCTGACGGCCGGCTCGATCATATCGCGCATATCGCGCGACGCATGGTTTAACTTTTGGTTTCTTTGGGCCGTCTTCGGAGCGACCTGCGTCGTTGCGATTCTAAGGTTGTTTGGACAGGACCGGATTATTGGTTTTTGCGCAGCTTTCCTTCTGTTTCTGACATTGCCGGAATGGGGTGCGTTTCCGATGTTCAAATATACGCTTCCATTTTTCCTGATCGGCTATGTCGTTGCGGGGTGGAAGCCTTCATACGCAGCGATTGCGACACCCAGAAATGTTTTGCTGCTCTGTCTGGCAAGCATTGGCTGCTACTTTATCTGGAGTTCCTATACCTATATTTATACCTCCGGAATGCATCTTTCTCTTCATAATCTCAAGACCAGTTCGTTTCGCTATGCCGCGAACATTACAGTGTCATTGTTTGTTTTGCTTGCCTGCTATCGGGTCTTTTTGCACTGGAAATCCCGTATTCTTGAAGCGTTTGGCAGAAAGAGCCTGGATATCTATATTCTCTCCACGTTCCTAATCGCGGCGTGCTCTTCGTTTCGAAATCCCCTGGCCGATTCCGCATGGTTTCTCTATGTGCTGGCTCCGATCTGCGCGCTGGCGATTTGCCTGCTATGCATGTTTATCGGCGGAACTATCGAACGGAATCGGGTATTTGGGATTTTGCTGTTTGGCCGGGTTGGACAAGCGGAAATGCGGAGTTCGCCGCAAGCGCTGGAAGGCGGAGTTCGTTGGAAAAAAGAAACAGCGACCGCCGATCGGCCCGGCTCCGATGACGGACCAAATATCCCCCTCGTGTAGCTCAGTGTGGCGAATGATCGTCCCGTCGGCCTTCCCTATTGCGCATCGCCTGACGCGGGGCGTAACCTGCCCGCGTGTTTCAGGTGGTTTTCAACAAGATCAGTGCGGCGGAGATGGCGGCGATGCCGAAGGAATTGCAACTCGAGCTGCTGTGCGAATTTCAAGTGATGCCGCAGGATCTCGACAAACTTGAAGGCGAGAGTTTCGGGCGGGTGCGGCGGGACGGCAGGCAGCTCTACCGTTGTCGCGCGAAGGATTACCGCATCTATTTCGGCCCGCACGTCGAAGGCATCGAGGTTCATCGCGTGCTGCACAAGAACACGATTCGCGATTTCCTGTTCCGCTCGAACCTCCCGATGGCAGAGGAGGACGAGGCTCTTGGACGGGCCGGGGGATTTTGGGAACTCATCCACGAAGCGCAGGGACAGAGATGATTCCTTTCGCGACCGAGGCGCAGCGCCTGGAGCAATTTCCCGTCGCCGCAACGCAAATTTTCGCCGCCCATGCGGGCGTCACTGTGCTGCCGCGGTGCGTCGCGGATGCGATGCAGGGGCACATCAGGCGATCGTGCGAGCAGCATCAGGAATTCGGCGATGTGCTGCAGGATATCGTCCGTGCACGCTCCCGATGCGCGGAGTTGATTGACGCGCAACCCGACGAAATTGCGCTGCTGGGGCCGACCTCGCTCGGCCTCAGTCTTTTCGCAAATGGGCTCGATTGGAACGCGGGCGACGAAATCGTCTGCTACCTCGATGACTATCCGGCCAACGTTTATCCATGGTTGAACCTCCGCCGCCTCGGCGTGGAGGTGCGCCTGCTCCGGCCCGATCGCATCGGTCGTATCACGCCCGATCTCGTCGAGGAAGCGCTCACGCCGCGCACCCGCATGGTCGCGCTCGCGTCCTGCCACTTTCTTTCCGGCTGGCGCATCGACGTGGACGCCATCGGGGCGCTGCTTCACGACCGCGGCGTGCTGTTCTCATTGGACGCGATCCAGACGCTCGGCTCGGCGCCGCTGTCGGTGCGCCACGTGGATTTCCTCAGCGCCGACGCGCACAAGTGGATGCTCGGTCCGCTCGCAATGGGCATCGTCTATGTCGCCAAGCGGAACTTCGAGCGCTGTCGTCCCACCCTCCTCGGCGCCTGGAACGTGCGCTCACCGCAGTTCATCACGCAGGAGCACATCGCGTTTCCCGAGACCGCACAGCGCTACGAGCCCGGCGTGCTGAATATCACCGGCATGTATGGCATGCTCGCGGCGGTCGATCTGCTGCTGGGCACCGGCCTGGAAACGGTCTCTCAACGCATCCTCGATTTGCGCGACCGCCTTCACGCGGAGTTTGCGGCGATGGGATTTGAAACGATTTCGCCGGACCTCGGCGACCCTCAGCGATCCGGCATCCTCACCGTGCGGCACCCCCGGCGCGAAGCCGGCCCCCTCTTTCGCGCCCTGGAGGCGGCGAAGATCGCCGCTTCCTTGCGCAACACCCGGGACGGCCGCGCGTGGCTGCGCTTCAGCCCGCATTTTTACAACACGCACGAGGAAATGGACCGCATCCTCGGCGTCGTGCGCGCAGCGGCCTGAGGCCGCCGACGGTGATCAGCCTCCAATGATCGTGACGTAAACCGGCGCCGATCCGTCGCTAAAGACGAGCTGACTCGAGAGCGTCAACGTCTTGCCAAACGTCGTGAACCCGAGCGCCATCCCAAGGGTGCCGCTGTAAGGGTCGGGTAGCGGCGCGGAAATTGAGGCGCCTTTTCCGCGGACCTTGTAGGAGCCGGTCGTGCTTTGATTGAAGCTGGCTATGCCCGGCAGGAGCGTGCTCAACGAGGCGGTTCCGTGAGCGAGTCTCAGGGTTTGCGTGAAGGCGACGCTGTTGATCGAGCCCTTAATCACGATTTTGGCCGACTTCGCGGTGGCCTTGACGGTGAAATTTGCATTCCCAAGCAACCGAGTGGTCGCGCCCTGGGAGATGATGAGCACGCCAGTATATTTGCCCTTGAAGGCGGCCAGGCTCGCTGCCGCTGCCTCCCGGGGCGCGCAGCAAAGGGAGGCGAGGACGAGCGATGCCGCCAAAAGGCGCGGGAGGTGGCGAGTTGGCGGAAACATGACGCGATAAGAAACGAGCGGCCAGCGGCTTGTCAAATTTTCATCCAAATCCCATCCGCAAAATCCCGGAAATGCGGAAAGATGCGCTTTTCTTTTGACACCACAAGATGTTGAGTCAATATCCATAAAACCTGTCCGCGCGACACAAGATGCGTTGCCCCAAGTGCGGCTCACTCGAAGATAAAGTCATAGATTCCCGCCTTTCCCGGGAAGGGGAATCCATCCGGCGCCGCCGCGAGTGTCTGGACTGCGAGGTGCGTTTCACGACCTACGAGGAAATCGAGCGTCTCGAATTGCGGGTGATCAAGCGCGACGGCCGCCACGAGCCGTTTGACCGGCACAAGCTGTTGAACAGTTTTCTGAAGGCCTCGGAGAAGCGCCCGATCAGCATCGAAGAGATCGAACGCGCGGTGCAGGAAGTGATCGTGGAATTCGAGGCGGGCAACGAGCGCGAGATCAGCACGAAAAAGATCGGTCTCAAGGTCATGGAAAAACTCCATGCGCTCGATCCGGTGGCCTACGTCCGATACGCCTCGGTGTATCGCGAATTCCAGGAGATCGGCGACTTTATCGAAGAAATTCAATCGTTCGAGCGCCGCGGCGCGAAGACCGCCGCCCAACCCGACCTGTTTCCCGCATGATCGCATTCAAGAATAACATCCCGCTGGTCCGATTCGACGATGGAAGCATCATGGATTTTGAATCGCGTTGGCTGTCCGAGGGTCTCGCGCGGGCGGCCAGCCGCGCGGGTTACCAGAAATGGTGGCTTGCCGAGCACGTCACGGAGACCGTCGTCACCTACCTGCGCAACGACTTCGACGGCTCCGTGGTCGCCCTCCCGCAGCTTTGCACCACGGTGCAGTCCGTCCTTCAGGTCATCGGCTATGCGGATGTCGCCACGCACTTCGAGCCGCTGCCGCCGCCCGTTCGCCTTTCGCTCGCCACCCTCGCCCAGGAAGCCGGGGCGGGCTACGAACTGCTGTTTTTTCGCCTCCTGCAAAATCAGCTCCGGGCCATCGCGGACTCTCCGTCGCTGCGCGTCGAACTCTTCGATCTCCACCCCTGCGTCAAGCTTCTGCGCTGCGCGAAAAACTGGAGCACCGACTGCACCGGTCTGCGCGCCGAGATCGTGCGATTCGTCCGCGAGGAGTTGGACCTCAGTCCCCGGGCCGCAGAGCTCAACCTCCAGCTTTCCTGAAATTGACGCTTTTCGAAAAAATCATCACCCGTGAGATTCCGGCCGACATCGTCTTCGAAGACGACCAATGCCTCGCCTTTCGCGACATCAACCCGCAGGCCCCCATCCACGTCCTGCTCGTTCCGAAACGCCCCATCCCGCGCCTCGGCGCCGCCGCGCCTGCCGATCACGCGCTGCTCGGCCACCTCCTCATCAAAGCGGGCGAGCTGGCCGGGATGCTCGGTGTCGGCGAAAGCGGCTTCCGCGTCGTCATCAATCACGGACCGGACGGCGGCGAAACCGTCCCGCATCTGCACCTTCACATCCTGGGCGGACGCCCGCTTGCCTGGCCGCCCGGCTAGAGCGGTGCAAGGCTTCAACCGCTCAATGGCGAACGAGTTCCCGCCCGGTCTTCAGCGTCTGCCTTCGGGCGTTTAGGATTTCTCTTCGATGTCCAGGGTCATTCTCAAGAGCCTCACGCGCACCGCGGCGCGCGGTGCCGCGCCCAAGGTGCGCGACCTTTCGCTCGAGTGTGCCGACCATGGATTCACCGTGCTTTTCGGATTATCCGGCGCGGGCAAGTCCGCCATTCTCCGCCTTGTTGCGGGCCTCGATCAACCGGAGTCCGGCGAGATTTTTGTCGGCGACCGCGCTGTGCTCGGGTTGCGACCGCATCAGCGCAACCTCGCCTTCGCCTCCCCGGAGGCGCCGCTCCTGCCCCACCTCACGATCTCCGCAAATCTTGCGCTTCCCCTGCAGCTTCGCCGGACCTCGAAGGAAGTCATCGCCCGCCGCACGAAGGAAACAGCCGCCCTTCTCGGCCTCGAAAGCCTGCTCAACCGCAAGCCGCCCACCCTGCATCTCCAGGACCTCCGCCGTTCGGAACTCGCCCGCGCGCTCGTGCAACAGCCCAAGGCGCTGCTCCTCGACAATCCGCTTGCCGGGCTTGAGTCCGGGGCTCGCGCCCACCTCCGCGCCGACCTCGCGCGGCTTCACCATCAGCTCCGCGCGACCATCGTCTATTCCACGGACGACCCCGCCGAGGCGATGACGCTCGCCTCGCATCTCGTGCTGCTGCGCCATGGCGTAATCGAGCAGCAGGGGCCGCCGCTCGAGATTTATCGCGAACCCGCAAGCGTCTTCGCCGCCGCCGCGCTGGGCAGCCCGGGAATGAATTTTCTGCGCGGATCGTTGAAGTCCGCCGACGGCCAGTTGACCTTCAAGGAGAGCGACGGCGGCGTGGTGGAATTGAAGCTCGGAGATCGCCCGGCGGCGCAGCCGTTCGTCGGTCGCGACGTATTGCTTGGCATCCGGCCCGAGGATTGCATCGCAGTGCCCGCGGATCAGGCGAATGGCCCCACGATTTTTCAGACCCTGGTCGATTTCGTCGAGATTCGCGGCGGCGAGGCGCTCTTTCATGCGCAGACGGGCGCGCATGCCTTCATCAGCCGCTCGCGCACGCTTGTCGATCCGCGCGAGGCGGGACGCCGGGGCCGCTTCCGCCTCGACGCCGCGCGCGCCCATCTGTTCGACCCCGGCACCACGCAGCGCATCGCGTGATGCGTCTCCTGCGCTTCGTCCTCGCGATCTCGGCGGGCATCGCCCGCGACCAGGGACAGCGGCGCCGCGCGATCTCCGCCCTGCTCATCGCGGTGCTCGGTATGCTCTTCTGCGGCGTCTTCCCGCTGTGGAATGTCTTCGCGGCGCATCCGCTCTTCTTCGCGATCTTCTGGCTGCTCTGCGCCTGGCTCACGACTTGCGTGCTCCTGCTTGCGATCTACGATCTCTTGATGGTCGTTCGCCGCGGACGCGAGGAGCGCGCCGCCATGCGACGCCGCATTTTCAAGGACCGAGACTGAAACCATGTTCAAAGCCCGGGAACAAATCGAGGCCGACGAGCGATCCACGCTCGCGCCCTATGCCTGCAAATCCGCCGAGTCGCTCGGCCGCACCCATCGCGAGACGCCGCATCCTTATCGCACGGCCTTCCAGCGCGACCGCGCGCGCATCATCCACAGCGCGGCATTCCGCCGGCTCGATGGCAAAACGCAGGTGTTCCTCAACGGCACCGGCGATCACTATCGCACCCGCCTCACCCACACGATCGAGGTCGCCTCCATCGCCCGCACGATCGCCCGCGCACTGTCGCTCAACGAAGATCTCGCCGAGGCCATCGCCCTCGCCCACGACCTCGGCCATCCGCCCTTCGGGCACAGCGGCGAGGCGGCGCTCGACGGGCTCATGCGCGGCCACGGCGCCTTCGATCACAACGTCCAGAGCCTGCGTGTCGTCACGCTCCTCGAGGCAAAATACCCGCGGCATCCCGGCCTGAATCTTTCGCACGAAGTCATCGAGGGCCTGCAAAAGCACAACACCGCCTACACGGCCCCCGACGGCGCCGCCTACCATTCACCCTCGCTGGAAGCGCAGGTCGCCGATCTCGCGGATGAGATCACCTACTCCAGCCACGATCTCGACGACGGCCTCGACGCCGGCTTGCTCGATCCCGTGGCGCTGGAAGCTCTGCCGTTGTGGGAAGAGGCGCGCATGCTCGCCGAGCGCGAGTTTCGCCGGCTCGATCCCACCCAGCGCCGCGGCTACATCATCCGATGCATCGTGAACCACGAAGTCGAGGATCTCGTGATCCACAGCGCTCGCGCCATTGACGTCGCGAAGCTCCGATCCATCGCCGATGTTCGTCGTCAAAAGCGCCGCTTGATCCAGTTCAGCGAATGCACGCGCCGGGGCAATGCCGCCCTGCGCAAATTTCTCTTTGCCCATCTTTACCTGAACCCCGCGGTCGCCGGGGCCAACCAGCGCGGGTGCGCGCTGATCGCCTCGCTCTTCAAGCGCTACCTCGAGACGCCGTCCCTCATCGGCAGGAAGGCGGCGCGCCGGATCAAAAAGGAGGGGCTGCACCGCACCGTCGCGGATTATCTCTCCGGCATGACCGACCGCTACTGCATCGAGCAGCACCGCGCCCTCTGCGGTTGATGCTCCCCGGATCGCATCTTGACAGCATTGCATGTCGCATCATGGTAGCAGCATGCGCACAACGGTCACATTGGACCCGGATACCGAGCGGCTGCTGAAGGAAAAGGTCCACCGCACCCGGCTGAGCTTCAAAGTCGTTTTGAACGAAGCCATTCGGGCCGGGCTGGTGCTGCGCCCACGGGCAAGGGCGGCAAGATCATTCACCGTGAAGGCGCAGGAGATGAACCTCCGTCCGGGCAATGATCCCGTCCGCCTCAGCGAATTCGCGGACGATCTGGAGCTGGAAGGCTTTCGCGAGACCACCCGGCGGCTGTCGCGGAAAGGGCGCGCGGGCAAATGATTCTACCGGACGCGAATCTGCTGCTCTACGCCTACGATCGCAGCAGCCCCTGGCATAAGGCCGCTGCCGGCTGGTGGTCGGAGTGTCTCTCCGGCGAAGAACCCATTGCCATCGCTCCAGTCGTGCTGTTTGCCTTCGTGCGGGTTGCGACGAGTCCCCGCGCCTACGACCGCCCGATGAAGATTGAGACTGCCGCTTCCCACGTGCGGGAGTGGCTTGACCAGCCTCCTGTGGAGGTCGCCGACCTTCAGCCGGCGGACGTGGATCTTGCGCTCCACCTGCTTTGCGGCGCGGGGATAGGAGGCAATCTCACCACCGACGCCCAGATTGCCGCCCTGTCCGTGCGTCTGCGCGGAGAGGTGCATACCGCGGACTCCGACTTCGCCCGCTTCCCCTCTGTGCGCTGGAGGAATCCGCTGACGAAGCGAACATCGCGATGACGCGTCGTGCGTGAGCGATTGTCCGGGGGCTGAAAATCTTCCGCTTCCTCTCCCGCGCCGTCTTCCCTTACCTTCCGCGAATGAGCCCCGAACTTGACGTCCGCTACGTCGCGAATCTCGCCCGCATCGACCTCAGCGAGGCGGAGATTGCGCAATTTCAGTCCCAGCTCGGCCGCGTGCTGGCCTACGTTGAGCAGCTCAACCAGGTCGATGTCTCGCACGTTGAACCCACCGCCCATGCCAACGAGATCGACAATGTCTTCCGCTCCGACGAGACGAAGCCCGGCCTCGAAAAACGGGCCGCCCTTGCAAACGCTCCCCACTCCGCCAACGGCCTGGTGATGGTCACCAAGGTCGTGGAATAGCATCGGCGCCGTCCGCTGCACGTTTCGCACTTTCCCGATTTTCCGATGGAAATCTCCGACCTCTCCGTAACCGATCTCCAGGCCCGGCTCCGCGCCCGCGAACTCTCGCCCCTCGACGCGCTCGACGCGATCGAATCCCGCATCGCGGCGGTCGATCCGCAGGTGCAGGCATACCTTTCCCGCGATCTCGAAGCCGCCCGCTCCGAGGCGGAGCGCGCCGATGTCACGCTCCCGCTCGGCGGCGTGCCCATCGGCATCAAGGACGTCATCAACGTCACCGGACAGCCCTGCACCGCGGGCTCGAAGATGCTCGAGAGCTACCGCGCGCCCTACGATGCGACGGTGATCGCGAAGCTCCGCGCCGCGGGCGCGATTCCGTTTGGACGATTGAACATGGACGAATTCGCGATGGGTTCGTCCACGGAGAATTCCGCCTTCCACCCGACGCGCAATCCGTGGGACCTCACCCGCATCCCCGGCGGATCGAGCGGCGGCAGCGCGGCGGCCGTGGCGGCGCGCGAGGCCTTCGCCGCGCTCGGCTCCGATACCGGCGGTTCCATTCGCCAGCCCGCCGCGCTCTGCGGCTGCGTGGGCTTGAAGCCGACCTACGGCCGCGTTTCGCGCTACGGCCTCGTCGCATTCGCCTCGTCGCTCGACCAGATCGGGCCCCTCGCCCGCACGACGCGAGACTGCGGCCTGTTGTTGAACGCGATCTCCGGCCGCGACCCGATGGACTCCACCTCGCTCGACGAGCCGGTCGGGGATTGCACCGCGCTCCTCGGTCACGACATCAACGGCGAGCGGAGATTCCGTCTCGGCATCCCGAAGGAGTATTTCGTCGATGGCATGGATCCGCAGGTGCGCGCCGCCGTCGAGGCCGCGATCAAACACTGCGAGTCCCTGGGCGCGGAACTCGTCGAGGTTTCCCTGCCGCATACCGAATTCGCGGTCGGCGTCTATTACATCATCGCCACCGCCGAGGCCTCCGCGAACCTGGCCCGTTTCGACGGCGTGCGCTACGGCCACCGCGCCGAAGCTCCGAAGGACCTGCTCGATCATTACAAACGCACCCGGGAGGAGGGCTTCGGAGGCGAGGTGAAGCGCCGGATCATTCTCGGCACCTACGTGCTCTCCAGCGGCTACTACGATGCCTACTACCTCCGCGCGCAAAAAGTCCGCACCCTCATCCGCCGCGATTTCACCGCCGCGTTCGAGAAAGTCGATGCGCTCGTCTGCCCCACGTCGCCGGACCTCGCATTCAAACTCGGCGAGCGGACCGACGACCCGCTGCGCATGTATCTCGCAGACATTTTCACCATCGCCGCGAACCTCGCGGGAATCTGCGGCGTGAGCGTGCCCTGCGGATTCGGCTCCAGCGAAACGGACGGAGTCCGGTTGCCCATCGGCCTGCAATTTCTCGGCAAGCCTTTCGACGAAGCCCGCCTTCTGCAGGTCGCCCACGCCTACGAGCAATCGACCGGCTGGCACAAGGCGTCGCCGCCACTGTAGCGGAGTTGGTGCGTGACGGCAGCCATCATCCGGCCGGCTTGCCGGGAGCGGGGCCATGCCGTAGGGTCTCAACTCCGCAAAATGCAAAAATCCGTCCAACTCTACGACACGACGCTGCGCGACGGCACGCAGGGCACCGGGATTTCCTTCTCCGTGCAGGACAAGATTCGTGTCGCCGAGCGGCTCGATGCATTTGGCATCGATTATATCGAGGGCGGCTTTCCCGGCTCGAATCCCAAGGACGCCGAGTTTTTCAAGGAGGCGGCGCGGCGCGAGTGGAAGCACGCGAAGGTAGCGGCCTTCGGCGCCACCCGGCGGGGAAATATGGCCGTCGAGGCCGATCCGCAGCTCCGCGTGCTGCTCGAGGCGGAAACTCCCGTCATCACGATCGTGGGCAAGACCTGGCCGATCCAGGTCACGGAGGTGCTGGGCGTGACGCTCGAGGAAAATCTCGCGATGATCGCCGAGACCGTCGCGTATTTGAAAAAACACGGTCGCGAGGTGTTCTACGACGCGGAGCATTTTTTCGACAGTTACCGCTCCGATCCCGCTTATTCGCTTGCCACGTTGAAGGCCGCGCACGAGGCGGGCGCGAATCTCGTGGTCCTCTGCGACACGAATGGAGGCTCGCTGCCCGAGTTCGTCGCCGGGGCGACGCGCGACGCGCTGGCCGCGCTGGGCGTACCGGTGGGCATTCACACCCACAATGACTGCGGCCTCGGCGTGGCGAACGCCCTTGCGGCGATTGCTGCCGGCGCCGTGCAGGTGCAGGGCACGATCAACGGTTACGGCGAGCGCGCGGGGAACTGCGACCTCGTCACCGTCAGCGCGAATCTCCAGCTCAAGCTGGGCATCCCCGTGGTGGCCGACCTCACCCCGTTGCGGGAGCTTTCCCTATTTGTCGATGAACTCGCGAACGTCCCGCCGAACATTCGCGCGCCCTACGTCGGCTCCGCGGCGTTCACCCACAAGGGCGGGCAGCACGTCCACGCCGTGCAGAAGCTGTCGAGCAGCTACGAGCATGTCGATCCCGCGCGGGTGGGCAACCGGCAGACCATTGTCGTCTCCGACCTCTCGGGCCAGAGCAACGTGCTCGCGAAGGCGCGCGAACTGGGCTTCGCGCTCGAAAAGGGCGGCCCCGACGCGGCGAAAACCCTCGCGGAGGTGAAGCGGCTGGAGAACGAGGGCTACGAATTCGAGGCGGCGGACGCGTCGTTCGACCTCCTCGTGCGCAAGCTGCTCGGCGTGTGGAAACCGCTCTTCGATCTCAAGGAATACCACTGCCACTTTCGCTACGTGGCGCCTTCCGGCGCGACGGCGGCGGCTGGAAATCCCTGCGAGGCGACGGTCAAGCTGCTCGTCGATGGCACGCCGGAATACGTCGTCGCCGAGGGCGACGGCCCCGTGAACGCGCTCGACGCCGCGCTGCGCAAGGCGCTGCGGCCATTTTACGCGTGGATCGACGACGTCGCGCTCACCGACTACAAGGTGCGCATCGTCGATGGCAGGGCCGGCACCGCCGCGCGCACGCGCGTATTGATCGAATCGACCGACGGCCACCGCTCGTGGGGCACGGTCGGCGTGTCCGACAACATCATCGAGGCGAGCTGGCAGGCCCTCGTGGACAGCTTCGAGTTTTACCGCAACGCGGTGGCGGAGCGCGGCCTGTAACCTTGGAGGGCAGGGGAGCCTACGCGGGCAGGTGCAATATCCGCCCGCAGTTCGGGCAATGGACGAGCGCCTTGTCGCCCTTCACGGCGACGGATGTCTGCGTGGTCACCTTCATGTGGCAGCCGGTGCAGACATCGTGATCGAGTTCCACGAGCGCCGAGCCGTTTTTGCTTTTGAACAGGCGGGTGTATTGATCGAGCAGATCCTCGTCGAGCCCCTCGGCGAGCGCGGGTCGGCTGGCGATGAGTTCGGCGACACGGGCTTGAATTGTCTCCGCCTTCCGGCCCAGTTCGGCGATCTGCGCTTCGAGTTTGGCACGCTCCTCGGTGTGTGCGCGCTCCGCCTCTGCGACAACGGGACGCAACCCCTCCGCCTCCTCCATCAGCTCGAGTTCGCGGTCCTCGATGGCGACGATGGCTTTTTCGGCGGTGGCGATTTCGTGCCCGAGGGCGGCGAATTCCTCGTTCTTGCGCGTCTGAAATTGCTGAGTCTTGTATTTGGCGATGCTGTCGCGCTTCGCCTGGGCCTCGACCTGGAGTTTGTTGCGCTCGACCTCGATTCCCTTCATTCGCGTCTTCGCCGCCTCGAGGCGGGTGGCGGAATCGGCGATCTGCCTTTCCTTGAAGCGGCGCTCGTCAGGGATGGCGTTCAGTTCGAGTTCAAAGGCGCGTATGCGTTGATCGCGTTCCTGGAGAGTGAGGAGTTTTTCGACTTCGGGCAACACCGAGCGGGATGCTTGCGGATTCGCACCGGAGCCGCCAGTCCCAATTTCTTCCCGGAACGAAAGTTGCTGGAAATCATCGTCTGAATAAACTTACAACCGACGCGTTTTACGAAGTGATGTCTGCTTTCGCTCCCGCCGCCTCCGCCGCAGCCGTGGTCCCCGAGCCCATCGTCCCGCGCAAGAAGGGAGGCTACCAACCGCAGCTCGACGGGCTGCGCGGCATCGCGATCCTCTCGGTTCTCCTGCATCATTTCGAGGTGCGGCTGCCGGGGCTGTTCGACTGGGGCCCGATCGGCGTGCGCATTTTCTTTTTGTTGAGCGGCTACCTCATCACACAATCGCTCTGGCGGCTTCAGGCGGAAGCGCGCGAGGCGGGCGGGGGATACTGGTCCGGCCTGATCTCGTTTCACACCCGCCGCATGGCGCGGCTGATGCCGGTGCTTTACACGATGATCGGCGTCGCGTGCCTGATGGGACTGCCGGAGTTTCGAAACGCCTTCGAGTGGCACATCGCGTTCCTCTCGAATTTTTACGCGCTCAATGTGGGGAAATGGCCCGACGCCGCCTCGCACCTCTGGTCGCTCTCGGTTCAGGAACAGTTCTATCTGGTCTGGCCCTTCGTGCTTCTCCTCACGCCGCGCCGGGTGCTGCCGTATTTGCTGGCGGCGCTGTTTGCCGAGGCGTTCGTCTTTCGCGCGTGGGTGATCGGGAGCGGGGCGTCGGACTTCTACCGCTGGGTGATGCTGCCGGGCGTCTTTGACAGCTTCGCGCTGGGCGCGCTCATCGCGTGCTGGAAAAAGTCGGGCCCCTCGCTGGCGATCACGCGGGGCTGGTTGGGCGCGGCAATCGGCGTCGCGGCGCTGGGGTGCTACATTCTGGCGCGCATCGTGCGGTTCGGCCCGTTCGGCGGACCATGGGTCGCGGTGATCGAGACGCTCGAGAATATTTTCCTCGGTTGGCTGCTGTTGCGCACTGCGGCGGGTTGGCGGGGCATGTTGGGGCGGTTGTTTGAAAATCCGGTGCTCGTTTACTTCGGACGGATCAGCTACGGACTCTACGTCTTTCACGTGCTTGTGCATGTCGCCCTCACGCCCTGGCTCGCGCACCACAGCCTCGGCATCGCCGACCACGTGCTGCTGCGCAGCGCGATTCTGCTGGCCGTCTCCGTTGGGGTCGCGTCGCTCTCGTATTACTATGTCGAGGCACCCCTCTCCGCCTGGGTGCGGCGGCGGGAGACCCCGATGGCGGGAGTCCCGGTCTCGGCTGCGTAGTCCGGCGCAGGCTCATTGTTGCTCGACACCGGCGCGAGCGCCGCAGACATTCTGCGGCGATGAAACGGGTGCTCCTCCTTCTCGTCGTCCTCGCACTTCTCGTCGTCGGCGCTTTTCTGATCTTCAGCCGCCGCGGCATCACGGAGGGCGCGCAATTGCTGCCCGCCGACACCGTCTTCTACGCCGCCGTGCCAGACGTGCGGCGCAGTGCCGAGCGCTGGCCGAAAACCGCGCTCGCCCAAATCGGAGCCGAACAGGCGGTGGCCGACTTTTTGAAAAAGCCCGTCGATCTGGTTGCCTCGCAGGGCGGCATCGAGGGTCTGGACCTGCTCTTTCGGGTCAAGCCGGGCCGCTTCTTCGTCGCGGTGACGGCGATCCGCGACACCGGCGGAGACGCCATTCTGGGCTTCGAGTTTTTCGGCGGGCAAAAGGAACTTGATGGCGCGATGGATCGGTTCTATCGCGAGCTGGGCAAATCCGTGCCCGGCTCCAAACGCTCCACGTCCGCGTTTCAGGGCGACACGCTCACGACGTTTGCGGGAGCGGCGCCGATCCTCTTCAGCGCGTCGCATGGAAACTGGGGTTTTCTCTCGAACAGCGAGGCGCTGCTCAAGCAGACGCTCGATCGCGCGGCCGGGCGCGATCGCTCCACCTCGCTTGCGACGAACACGGAGTTTCAGGGAGTCGTCGGACGTTTGTCGAAAGATCCCGAGCTTCTCTGGTTTGGCAGGCTCAAGCCTGTCGTCGATCTATTGCTCGCCATCGGCCAGAAGCAGCCGAACGCGACCGTCAACCCGAAGCAGCTCGCCCAGCTTGAGAAGTTCCGGGCCCTCGGCGGCACGCTGCTCTTCGACGGCGCCGAGCAGAAGGAAGCGACATTCGTTCTTTGCCCGGCTGCGCCGAAGCTCCCGCTCGCCGATCACTCTCCCATGGCGCTGGCCTCGGCCGAAACGACATTTTTTTACGACGCGACGATGGACTGGAAGACGGCGTCGAGCGACGAATACATCGAGTCGCTGCCGCCGGAGGCGCGGAGCTTCCTGGCCGGCGCAAAGATCGATCTCAAGCAGCTCCCGGAGATTTTCGGCAATGATTTCGGCGTGATCGTGAACTGGCCGTCGAGCGCGATGATTCCCGCCGTGCTGGCTGTCATGGAGGTAAAGGATCGCAAGCGCGCCGAGGGATTGGCGGACTCCCTTCTCGCGAGCGTCGGGGTGCCTACCACGGGCAGCGAACTGCATGGCGCGCGGATTTTCGGTTTCCCGACGATGAAGATCCAGCTCATCGATCCGTCCGTCGCCATCGGCGACAAATTCGTGTTCGCCTCGCTGACTGGACGGGAGCTCGAACGGGCTCTTTCCACGCAGTCCGGAACACCGATCCTTGAGACGTCGAAGGCCTTCCAGCCGGCGCTGGCGGCCTACAAGGCGGGCGGCCAGGCATTCGGCTACCTCGACAGCAAGGCGTTGTTCGAATCCATCTACAACCGGGTGCGGCCGATTGCGCTCTTCGCGGCGACAATGTCGGCGGATGTCGGAAAATTCGTGGACATCTCGAAGCTCCCCGAGACCGAAACGATCAGCCGGCACCTGTCGCCGATCATTTACACGAACAAGCAGCTCGCGGACGGCTGGCTGATCGAGAGTTCCGGACCGGTGACGCTCAGCCAGGTCTTTTTCGTCGTGGGTGGTGGAGCGGGCGCGGCTTACATTTCGCAGGCCATCAAGAGCCACCAGCATTGAACGCTCGCGGACTCCGGCCGGCCGAGGGTCACACGATGAGCATGCAATCGCCGTAGCTGTAAAATCGGTAGCGCTCGCGGATGGCCTCCTCGTAGGCCGCCAGGCAGCGCTCGCGGCCCGCGAAGGCGCTCACGAGCATGAGGAGCGTGGATTTCGGCAGGTGGAAATTCGTCAGCAGCGCACCCACGCGGTGAAGCGTGGCGGGCGGGTGGATGAATATCGCGGTGCGACCGGATCGCGAGGCGATGGGGCCGGGCGGTTGGGCCTCGAGCACGCGGGCGCTGGTGGTGCCGACCGCGACGATCCGCTGCGCGGCATTGATCGCCTCCGCCGCCGCGGCGTCGATTGTGTAGCGCTCCTCGTGCATCGCGTGATCGGCGATGCGTTCGGTCTTGACGGGAAGAAAGGTGCCGATGCCGACGTGCAACGTGAGAAACGCATGCGGAATGCGGGCGAGCACCTCCGGCGTGAAATGCAAGCCGGCGGTCGGCGCGGCCACGGAGCCCTCTGCGTCGGCGAAGACGGTCTGGTAGCGGGCGTCGTCCTGCGTATCCGCCGGGCGGCGCATGTAGGGCGGGAGAGGGATCTGGCCATGCCGTGCGAAATCAATCGGGCCGTCCGCATCGATGAGGCGCTCGCCGGAGTCGAGAATTTCGGCGACGCGCAGCCCGGCGCCGCCCGCCCGGCAGGTCGCGCCGACGCGCATGCGGCGTCCGGGTTTTACAAGGCATTTCCAGCGGTGCGGCGTGACTTCCTCGAGGAAGAGCAGCTCGACGCGAGGGTTCTCGGAAAACATGCGGGCGCGGACGACGCGGGAATTGTTCAGGACGACCAGGTCGCCCGCGCGCAGATAGCCGGGGAAATCGGTGAAGGCGCGATGGGCGATCTCGCCGGTCGTGCGGTCGAGCACGAGCATGCGCGAGGCATCGCGGCGGTCCAGAGGGCGGGAGGCGATCAGCTCCTGCGGAAGGTGGAAATCGTAATCGGCGAGCCGGTCCACGGATGGTGCGCCGCCGGCTACTTTTTCGCGACGCGCGTGAGGCCGCAGCGCTGGGCGGCGGCGCCGACGAGTTC
>JAQTOP010000078.1 GCA_028713285.1 Terrimicrobiaceae bacterium | reverse complement strand
GGCCGGCACGCCGAAGCGGAACGGGCGTGAAAACACCGGGCGGTCCGCGAAGGGCCGCGAGTAGGGATCGGCGTCGTCCTCCCCAATGAGCAGGTCGAGAATTTTTTCGGCATCATCGATATTGGATGCGAAGATGCTCACGCAATCGAGTGAGCGGCAGGCGGGGACCACGCCGGCCGCGCTCACGATGCCCCGCGTGGGCTTGAGGCCGACGAGGTTGTTGAACGCGGCGGGCACGCGGCCCGAGCCGGCGGTATCCGTCCCGAGCGAGAAGCTCACGAGGCCGGCGGCGACGGCGACCGCGCTGCCCGAGCTGGAGCCGCCCGAGATGAAATCGGGATGATAAACGCTTGCGCAGGGCCCATGGGGGGTGCGCGTGCCGACGAGGCCCGTGGCGAACTGGTCCATATTCGTCTTGCCGAGAAGGATGGCGCCGGCTTCCACGAGCCGTCGCACGCAGGCGGCGGAGCGCTCGGGGACGTATGCGTAGGCGGGGCAGGCGGCGGAGGTGGGCAGGCCTGCGACATCGATGTTGTCCTTGATCGCGCAGGGAATGCCGGCGAGCGGCAGATCGAGGCGGTTGGCGGCGGCCTCGGCGACGGCGACGGCTTCCTCCTCGGGCCGCAGGTGAATCCACACGTGGTCGTCGCCGCGCTCGCGGATGCGCCGGTAAACCTCGCCGATGACCTCGGCGGGCGTGAAGTCGCCGGAGCGGTAGCCGGAGCGGAGGAGGGAGGTTTCGAGCGTGAGTTTGCGCAGATCGATCATTCGGTAAGAATTGCCAGGTGTTGCCCCGGTCCGACCGGGCTGCCTTCCCTACATAGCAAGGAATGGACCAACCCCGCGCGGCCTGCGCAGACCTGGATCTCCATTTTCATCGACTCGACAATCGCGACGGGCTGGCCGGCGGCAATGCGGTCGCCGGGTGCGACGAGGATTTTCCAGAGATTCCCGGCGACGGCGGCATCCACGAAGGAGCCGCCTGGCGGCAGGGTGATGCCGCTCGTGTCGGCGGCGGCGACGGCGGGCTCGGCGGCTTCGAATTCGGTCGCGGACCAGCGGTCCCGCTCAGCGTCGAAGGCGGCCTGCCGGCGTGCTTTGAATTCAGCTGCTTCCGGCGCGATGTCGCGGAGAAATTGATGGTAGTCCCGCAGGCGGAAGGTGGAGTCCTCGGTGCGTACGACGTATTTGCCCTGCGGGAAGTCCGCGCGGTGGCGCTTCAATTCATCGGCGCTCACGGGATAAAAGCGAATCTGGTCGAAGAAGCGGAGCAGCCAGGGCTTGCCCGGCTCAAGATTTGGGGTGGTACGGAAGGAATTCCACACCTGGATCGTGCGGCCGACGAGCTGGTAGCCGCCGGGGCCCTCCATGCCGTAGATGCACAGGTAGGCGCCGCCGATGCCGACGACATTCGGCGGGGTCCAGGTGCGGGCGGGATTGTATTTCGTCGTGACGAGGCGGTGGCGCGGATCGATGGGCGTGGCCACGGGCGCGCCGAGATAGACGTCGCCGAGGCCCATGACGAGATAGCTCGCGTCGAAAACGATCCGCCGCACGTCGTCGATGGAATCGAGGCCGTTGATGCGGCGAATGAATTCGAGATTGCTCGGGCACCAAGGCGCATCGGCGCGCACGCCCTGCATGTATTTGCGAATCGTTTCGAGGGTGGCTTCGTCCTCCCACGAGAGCGGAAGATGGACGATGCGCGAGGGCGCCTCCATCGCGTCGGCGGGCGGCAATTCCTCCTCCGCGGTGAGCAGGGCGTCGAGCAGCGAGCGCTCGGTGAGATTGCGTCCGTCGAAGTGGATTTGCAACGACCGGATGCCGGGGGTGAGGTCGATGATGCCCGGCAGGCGGCGCGCCTCGAGCCATTGCATGAGCGCGTGCGCGCGGAAGCGGAGATTCACGTCGAGGACGAGCGGGCCGTATTCCACGAGCAGGTAACGGTCGCCCGCGCCGCGATACGTGACGGCGGGACGCTCGGGCGTTTCGTCGAGGCGATGGAGGATCGCTTCGTCCAACGAATTTTGGATTTTGGATTTTGGATTTTGGATTGGAGAGATCGTTGGCGCGGGAGTGAGGTTTGCGATGGCGTGTTCCTGCGCGGCGGAGCGGGCTGCGGCCTCGGCGACCATGAGGCGGCGGAGGCGGACCTTGTCGCCGGCCTTGAGCTGGCCGAGTTTCCAGCGCTCGGACTCGATGACGACCGCCGGGCAGACAAAGCCGCCGAGGCTGGGCCCGTCGGGACCGAGGAGAATGGGCATGTCGCCGGTGAAATCGACCGCGCCGATGGCGTAGGCGTTGTCGTGGAGGTTCGATGGATGCAGGCCCGCCTCGCCGCCGTCCTTGCGGGCCCATTTGGGCTTCGGACCGATGAGGCGCACGCCGGTGCGGTTCGAGTTGTAATGCACCTCCCACGCGATGGCGAAGAGCATGTCGATGTCGCCGGGTGTGAAAAAATCGGGCGCGCCGTGCGGGCCGTAGAGGACTCCGAGTTCCCACTCGGAATGCAGTTGGTAGCCGAGCGCCGCCGGCTCGACCGGAGCGTGAGCCTTGCGGTCCGCGACCGGCGTCAATCGAAGGACATCGCCGGCGCGGAGAATGCGTCCGCCGTGGCCGCCGAATCCGCCGAGCGCGAACGTCGCTTTGCTGCCGAGGTAGTCGGGCACGTCGAGGCCGCCCGCGAAGGCGAGGAACGCGCGGATGCCGGGGCCGCTCACGCTGCCGATGCGCAGCGTCTGCCCGCGCGCGATATCGATGGGCGTCCAATAGGGAACGGGCTCGTCGTCGAGCGTGGCGGGCAGGTGCGCGCCGGCGAGGCAGATGCGGGCCGGGGCGTTGAACCGGAGGGCGGGGCCGGAGATCGTGAGTTCCAGGCCGGCGGCGCCGGCGGGATTCTCGAGGATGCGATTCGCAAGGCGAAACGCGAAGGAATCCATTGGTCCCGAAGGCGGCACGCCCACCGCCCAATAGCCGAGGCGTCCGGGAAAATCCTGCACCGACGTCTGCGTGCCGGCGTCGAGCACATCGACGCTTTGCGGCTGAAAGGCAAAGGTCGCGAGATGGTTCGTGGTAATCCCGCGTTGTCGGAAGGTGTCGTCGGCGAGGACGGCGGAGACGTAGGCGAGATTGGTCTCGATCCCATCCAGGCGCGTGGCGGCGAGGGCGGTCGCGAGTTTTTCGATCGCGCCGGCCCGGGTGGGTGCGTGGGCGATGACTTTGGCGAGCATCGGGTCGTAATACGGCGTGACTTCGGAGCCCTGCTCGACCCAGCCGTCGATGCGAACGCCGTCGGGAAAGTGGACCGCGGTGAGCAGGCCGGTGCCGGGTTGGAAATCCTTGTTCGGATCTTCGGCGTAGATGCGGGCCTCGATGGCGTGGCCGTTCGGCGCGTGCCGGTAGTCCGCGAGAGGGAGCGGCTCGCCGGCGGCGAGGCGGACCATCCACTCCACGAGGTCGAGGCCGGAGACTTCCTCGGTGACGCAGTGCTCGACCTGGAGGCGGGTGTTGACTTCGAGGAAGTAAAACTCCCGCGTGTCGGCGTCATACATGAATTCGCAGGTGCCGGCGGAACGGTATTTCGCCACCTCGCCGAGACGGCGGGCCGAAGCGTGGAGGCTCTCGCGCACGGACTCGGGCAGGTCGGGGGCGGGAGTTTCCTCGATCACCTTTTGGTTGCGGCGCTGCGCGGAGCAGTCGCGCTCGCCGATCACGGCGATGGTTCCTTCGCCGTCGCCGAAGAGCTGCACCTCGACGTGCCGCGCGGAGGCGATGAATTTCTCCAGGAAGAGGCCGGCGGCCTTGAAATTGCTGGCGGCGAGGCGCTGGACGCTCGCGAATTTTTCCGCAAGTTCGTCCGCGGTGCGAACGAGCTGCATGCCGATGCCGCCGCCGCCCGCGGTGCTCTTGATCATCACGGGATAGCCGATGCGCGCGGCGACCTCTGCGGCCTCCTCGACGCTGGCCAGGAGGTCGGAGCCTGGGGAAACCGGCACGCCGCTCGCGATGGCGAGGGCGCGGGCGGTGTGCTTGAGGCCGAAGTCGCGGATGTTTTGCGCGGTCGGTCCGATGAAGGCGAGACCGTGACTCGCGCACGCGTCGGCGAAGTCGGCGTTCTCGCTGAGGAAGCCGTAGCCGGGGTGGATCGCCTGCGCGCCCGTGTCGAGCGCGGCCTGGAGGATGCGATCGGCATTGAGGTAGCTCTGCGCGGCGGGAGCGGGGCCGAGCAGCACGGCTTCGCCGGCCATCGCGACGTGGCGCGTGTGGGCGTCGGCCTCGGAATGGACCGCGACGGAGGCGACGCCGAGCCGGTCGAGCGTGCGAATGATGCGGCAGGCGATCTCGCCGCGGTTCGCGATGAGGACTTTGGTGAACACAAATATTTAGACAGGATTAACAGGATTGAGAGGATTTTGGATTGGCTGAGCGCGGGCGTTTTTTTGAAATCCTGAAAATCCCGTTAATCCTGTCTCGCATTCCAGATCAGCACCTCGACCGGCGTCGGATTGTAGGCATTGCACGGGTTGTTGAGCTGCGGGCAGTTCGAGAGCAGGCAATAGACGTCCATCTCGGCGCGCATCTCGACGTATTTGCCGGGCTCGGAGACGCCGTCCTCGAACCTCAATCCACCCTCGGGCGTGACCGGCACGTTCATGAAAAAGTTGATGTTGTGGGCAAGGTCGCGCTTCGTCAGCGGCAGGCCGGAGAGCGCGATCTGCAGCAGGAACGTGTCGCGGCAGGCGTGCATGAAACGCTTGTCGAGCGCGTAGCGCACCATGTTGCTCTCCGCCGCGCAGGCGCCGCCGAGTGTGTCGTGGCGGCCGCAGGTGTCGGCGGTGATCGTGAGCATCGGGCGGCAGAGATTCGACAGGAGGATCGTGCCGGTAGTGAGGTAAATGGCGCCCTGCTCGCGGATCGTATCCTGCGCGCTGTAGCGCTCGGAAAGGTCGTGGAGGTTGTAAAATAGCGTATCGGCGGCCTGATTGCCCTCGAGATCGACGATGCGCAGGGCCTGGCCGCGCCGGATCGGATGCAGCCAGCCGTCGCCAGCGGGGATGACCTGCCGATGGATCGCGGCGTCGGCGGCGAGCGGACTTTCGACGTAGTTGAGCGTGCTCATTCGACTAGATAGAGAGGCGTTGGGTGAGAGCGAGGGTGCGGGCGCATTCGGGGCGGAAGTTGCGGCAAAGATCGTCGGCGTCCGGCGGATCGGCGGGCTCAATCTCGATTTTCACGGCTGCGCGCGGATATTTGCCGGCGGGCGCGAGCGGATGAGGCGTGTTCGAGAGGACGAGCAGGACATCCATTTCCGTGCGGAGCGTGACGGCTGTGCCGGAGGAGCAGTGGTCCGCGACGAAATGCAAGCGGCCGTCGTCATCGACAGCGACTTTGCTGAAGAAATTCACGTTCGCGACGATGTCGCGCAGGCCGAGGCCGTGCTTGCCGAGTTCGACGAGGAAATGGTCATGCGCGTTGCGATACCAATCGTTGCGGTAATCCTGATAACCATGTTCGCCGTATTTCGCGCGGATGTGTTCGGCCGTGGAATGACCGCCGAGCGGATCGTGCCAGCCGAGCGTGTCCTCGACGATCGAGGCGAGCGCGTGCCCCATGTCGGACATGAGGATGTGGCCGCGCGTGAGCTTCGCGGTGTGAAGCGCCTTGAGCGTGTCGGGAATGTTGAGCCGGTCGAGCGGCTGGCGGGCGTTGTAGAGCAGGGCGGAGAGATTCGCGCCGACGTCCAGAGCGGTGAGGCGGACGAGGCGGCGGCGCGGGATGATCATCGACCACATCGCGCCGCCGGGCAGGGTTTCTTCAAACAGCGGGGCTTTCATGGAGGTCAGGCTTTTGGCGGCAGCGGATGCAGGGGAGGGATGATCATGCTCGTGAGCGTGAGCTTGCCGGTGCGCACGCCCTTGCAGCCGACGAGCCGGTCGGCGATGCGTTTCAGCTTCGCGGCGGGCCCCTGCACGAGGATGACCTCCATGCGGTGGTTGTTTTCGAGCTGGACGTGCAGCGAGCTGATGACCTCGTCGATGTGGCGCCGCTCGATCTCGGCGAGCCGCTGGAGCAGGGGGCCCTTCGCCTCGTCGTAAATGAGCGTGATCGTGCCGGCCATGATCTGGTCGCCCTTGTCTTCCTGATGATCCAGCACGGCCTGCGTGATGAGCTCGGTGATGAGCTTCGAGCGGCTCTCGATGCCGCGCTCGTCGATCATTTCATCGAGTTCGCGATACACGGCGTCGGGCAATGAAATGCTGATGCGCTGCACCGGCTGGCGCGCGGGCTCGGGAGGCGATTGGACGGGCATGGGGCAGTGAATCGTAAGTATTACCAGAAATACAACGGGTAATACTTCGTCAAGCAAGGCGCGTTCCAAGCCGGCTAAATTGGCGCGTCGAGATCCGTCTCGCGGCGGGCGGCGGGATGCGCGAGGACGTAGCGCGCGATCTCCGAGCCGGTTGCAAACCATGCCGAGCCGTCGGCCTGGATGTCGCGCACGATGCGCTCGAGCAGGCGCACGCGCGAGGGGCGTCCGCTCAGCCACGGATGCAGCGTGAGCGTGAAGCAGCAGCCGAAGTCGCGCATGGCCTCGTATTCGCGCATCCAGAGGTCGTAAACTTTTTCGCAGTTCTCGGGCACGAAGCCCCAGGCCGGTTCGGCGTTGAAGGCGAATTGCTCCCAGTCCTCGAGCATCCATTGGCCGGGGATTTCCACGAGGCCGTTCGCGTGGAGAAAGGGCACGTCGTCGCCCATGAGGCTCGCGCTGTAGAGCAGGCCGTGGGCCTTGAGCAGATCGGGCGTGCCGGGATTGATCTCGAACCACGGCGCGCGATGACCCGCGGGCCGCGCGCCCGCGATTCCCTCGAGAATGTGCAGGCTCTTCGCGAGCACGGCTTCCTCCTGGTCGGGCGAGAGGTGCGCGAGCTTCTCGTGCAAATGCCCGTGGGCGCCGATTTCGTGGCCGGCCGTCGCGACGGCGCGCGTCATTGCCGAATGGTGCTCCGCGATGAAAGAGGGAATGAAAAACGTGGCCGGCACGCCGAGATGCTCGAGCAGGCCCAGGAGGCGCGGCACGCCCACGCGCGGGCCGTATTCGCACTGCGACATCGTGGTGAGCCGGCGGGCGAGCGCGGGATCCTCGGAGAGCGCAGTCGTTTCGCCATCGACGTCGAAGCAGAGCATCACCGCGCAGCGTTTTCCATCGGGCCAGATGAATCGCGGCGCGGGGGAGAAGAGCGATTGCGGAATGGGGATTGCGGACTGCGGATTCATGCTTTCCAGATGCTTTCGTCGGGCGGGGTGAGGTCGTAGCGCTCCCAGCCGGCGGTGATGCCGCCGTCCACGGGCAGGATGGCGCCCGTGATGTAGCCCGCCTCGTCGGAGGCGAGGAAATGAAAGGCCGCGGCGACTTCCCCGGGCGTCGCCAGCCGGCCCAGGGGCGTGCGGGATTCGGCGAACGGAATTTCCGGATTATTCGGAATGCCGAGCACGGCGGGTGTCGCGACGGTGCCGGGACACACGCAATTCACCGTGATGCCGCGCGGCGCCAGCTCGACGGCCGCAAGGCGCGTGAGGTGGATCACCGCGGCCTTCGACGCCGCGTAGGCGCTGCCGCCGGGGACGCCGATCGTGCCGACGAACGAACCGGTGTTCACGATGCGGCCGCCGTGCCCGAGGTGGCGGGCGGCGTGCTTGATGCCGAGCGCGACGCCGTGGGTGTTGATGGCGAACGTGCGTTCGAGAAGCTGCGGTGTGAGATCGGCGAATCCGACGCCGAGCGGCTGGATGCCCGCGTTGTTCACGACGATGTCGAGGCGGCCGTGTTGCGCCGCGACCCCATCGAAGGCGGCGGCGAGCTGGGACTCGTCGGCCACGTCCCCCTGGATGCACGGAAAGGACCGGCCGAATTTGGGTGATCGATCCAGGCCGGTCACATCGGCCCCGGCGGCAAGAAATCGTTCGGCGACGGCGAGCCCGATGCCGGATGCCGCGCCGGTGACGATGGCGATTTTTCCAACGAGGGAAAACATGGGATCAGCCGGGATTCACGGCGGATTCCGCGTTGAGCCATCGGGAAAACTCGCGACGCAGCAGGCCGGCGGTCCAGACGTTGAGTTCCCACAGATCCGCGACCGGGCGTTGCGTGAAGGGCTCGCATTGTAGGTAGCCGTCGGGGCCGAATTCCGGAGTCATGGTCACGCTTTCAAGTCCCCTCCGCCGCTGGCCTTCCCACAATGCCCGCCACCAGCGCAGGTGCGCCTCGACGGCGGCGGCGTATTCGGGCGCGCGCGGGTCGGGCACTTGTGCGCCCTGATCGTAGCCGATGCGCGGCTGGATGTGGAGCGCGCGGTCCGCGCAGAGCGCGAGGACGTCGGGCAGTTCGTCGAGGACGAGGCGCTCGGTGACGACGCACCAATGACTGAAATCGATGGTCAGCTCGATGGGCGGCAGCTCCGCGAGCAATTCCTGCGTGCGCACGGGATGATACAGTGAGCGGCTGCGATGCGTCTCGAATCCAATGCGAACGCCCCGGTCCCCGGCCATCGCGTGGGCGCGGGTGAGGAAATCGACGCTGGCCGCGAATGGCCAAAGATCGCTGCCCGCCATCGTCGTAAAAAAGAGCGGCTCCGCGTCGAGCGCCGCGTCGAGAAGCCGCTCGAAAACATCGAGTTGATCGCCGACCGTCGCGCCCGGGTGGGGCGTCGCGAAACCCGTTGCTGAAATCTCCGCGATGTAGTCGAGATCGAACGCTCCGAGCGCGTCGAGGAATGCCGCGCGATCTTCCCGCCCGGCGGGAAAGGGGCCTTCGAGGCCGTCGAATCCCGCCTCGGCGGCCTGGCGGGCCGCTTCGCGAATCGGGCCGGCATGGCCCCAGAGCGTCTTGAAAAATCGCGGGGTCATTGCGAAATGCCGGTCCAATGCTCCGGGCCGAGCGGCGGCGCATCCGTTTTTGCGCGTTCGACGAGGGCCGTGAGCGCGTCGGCGATTTTCGCGAAGAGGGCGGCGCCATCCGCGGCATTGGCGCGGGAGGGGAAACCCGTGACGCCATTGAGGCTCGTCTGCGCGACGGGATGCGAGAACACCGATCCGGCGGTGCGGTCGGGATCGTCGGCGGTGGCGAGTTGGTCCCTGCGCACGAGCCCGGGCGCGAGGTGGAGCAGCAGGTCGGTCTCCGCCTTGTTGGCGTGCAGGTCGGCGGCGTCGGCGGTGAACGCCAGCCAGATTTCCGGCGTGAGTTGATAGGTGTTCCGCGCGCCGATCTGCAGGCGGCCGAGATGCTCGATGCGGATTTGCTCCACCGCCGCGCGCATCGAGGCGTCGTTTCCAAAATGCGAATTGACGAGAAGCAGCCGCCGCCAGCCGGTCGCCGCGCACCACGAGGCGACTTCGCGCAGCGAGGCGATGAGCGTCTCGTGCCGCAGCGAGAAGGTGCCCGGCCATTTGGCCGTGTGCCCGGAGGAAACCGTGTAGGCAAGGGGCGGGAGCACGGGCACGCCGGTGCGTGCGGACGCGCTGGCGCAGGCGGACGTGGCGATGAGCGTGTCCGTGCAAATTGGGAGATGCGGGCCGTGCTGCTCGGTCGCGCCGAGCGGCAGCAGCAGCAGGCCGCCGTTTTGTTCGCGAAGCGCGCCGATTTTCGGCCACGAAAGCTCTTCGAGAAAAATCGGCCGCCCGGACGCGGCGGCCGTAATGACTGCGAGAGTGTCTGCGGGCAGGCTCACGCAACCACCGTGCAGCAAATCACGCGCTCACGAAATAGGAACGTGCAACCAGGCGTCCGTCAAACGGACAAGGGCGCAATCGGCGGAATCGTGCCACACTAAGGACGCGATGGACGCGATCTGGTGGATTTTGACGGTGGGGCTGATGCTTGCCGGCCTCGTGGGCACGGTCCTTCCGTTCGTGCCGGGGCCGGTGCTGATTCTCGCCGGCGCGGTGCTCAATCACCTCGCACTGCATGCGATCGGATGGCCGACGGTGCTGGGGCTTACGGCGCTCGCGATCCTGGCGCTGGCGCTGGATATCGTGAGCGGCGCGGTGGGCGCGAAATGGTTCGGCGCGACGCGCTGGGGCGCAATTGGCGGAATTTTGGGAGCGATAGTCGGCCTTTTCTTCGGGGTGATCGGAATCCTCGTCGGCCCGATGGCCGGCGCGCTGCTGGGGGAATTGCTCGGCGGCCGGGGCATCCTGCCCGCGGGGCGCTCGACCTGGGGCACGCTGCTCGGCACGACCGCCGGCATCGCGGGCAAATTGCTCATCGGCGTCGCAATGATCGCGTGGTTCGCGATCGCGGCGCTGATCCGCTGATCGGGCGGTGCGACCGGGCCGCGGGCCGATTCAGTGCAGATCGGCGGGGTCGTCCACGTCGAGTTCGCGCACGCGTTTGCGATCCCGCTCCGACTGCACGGCGGCGCGGAGTTTTTCGCGCATCGCCTCCACGCCGGCGATGGCGCGGATCGCGACGGTCGGCGTGCTGACATCGGAGGTGAGGATCGTGACGTTTCCCAGACCGAGGAGGCGAAGGAGCAGGGGTTGCTCCATCACGTAGTCCTTCACGCGGTAGAGTTCGATCTCGTCGAGGCGGCGGTTCAGGATTCCGCGCGTGATGCGCAGGCGCTGGGTGGTGAGTTCGTAAACGGTGGCGCGATTCGTCCACCAGCGGACGATCCACATGCCGGCGGGGATGACGAGGCCGATGGCGGAAAGTCCGCCCGTGAAGGGGATGCCGCCAAGGGCTGCGGCGGCGAGGAGCACGCAAAAAAAGTAATACCAGAAATGGACCCACTGCGAGGTGTGTCCTTTCCAAAGCACGCTTTCGGCGGGATGGGCGGGCGAGGGTGCGGCTTCGTCGGGCATTGGTGCAGGCGTTTCGGAGAATAGTCGGCGTGGCCGATTCCGCCAAGGTCTTTGCGCGCGGAGGCGGGTCGTTACTCGAGCGCGGACTCGATCGCGGCGATCACCGCGGGGTCATCGGGCTTCGTTCCAGGCTCGAAACGAACGAGCACGGCGCCGTCTTTGCCGATGAGAAATTTGCCGAAGTTCCATTTCACGTCGCCGGGGAATTTCGCGCCCGGGCCGGTGAGCGCGGCATACAGCGGATGCTGCTCGGGCCCCTTCACGTGCAGCTTGGCGAGGATCGGGAAGGTGACGCCGTAGTTCTGCGTGCAGAATTGCTGAATCTCCGCGGCGGTTCCCGGTTCCTGTCCGCCGAAATCGTTGCACGGAAAGCCGAGAATGACGAGGCCCCGCGGACCGTATTTTTTGTAGAGCTGCTCGAGGCCGGCGTATTGCGGGGTGTTCCCGCAGCGGGAGGCGACGTTGACGATGAGCACGGGCTTGCCCGCGCTGGCCTTCAAGGACGTGTCGGCGCCCTGGGTGGTTTTGAACGGGATGTCCACGAGCGCTGCGGCAAACGACGGGCCGGCGAGGGCGCAGGCAATGAACGCGAAAAACGGCAGTTTCAACATGCCGCATTCCGACCTGGAGGGATGCGGCAAGTCAATCCCGGATGCTGACGCCGCAATGAACCGCCTACTTTTTCTTCGAGGACGCGGCCTTCGTTCTCGCGGCGGCCTGGGTGTTGGCCACCTGCTGCTTTTTGCTGTTCGCGCTGTTCGTCTTCGATTGCTTCTGCGCGGCTTGCTTCTGCACGGATTTCGGTGATCGGTCGCCCATGATGATTTTTGGATGAGGGTTGATTTGCCTCCGGGGGATTCGTTTCTCCGGCGGCGTTCCTCCTTCATCCGCGAGGAAAGCCGCTTTGTAAACAACCGATGCCGGAAAAGCGGCTACGGCTCGGCGCGGACCGGATTCGTGAGGCGTCCGATGCGGTCGATCTCGATGGCGACCTCATCGCCGGGCTGGAGGAAGATCGGCGGCTGGCGCGCCATGCCGACGCCGGCAGGGGTGCCCGTGAGGATGACGGTGCCGGGATACAGCGTGGTGCTGCCGCTCAGGAATTCGATGATCGCCGGAACGTCGAAGATCATGTCCGCCGTCGTCGAATCCTGCATGATCCGGCCGTTCAGAAACGTGCGGATGCCGAGAGCGCCCGGGTCCGGGATTTCGTCGGGCGTCACCAGGGCCGGGCCGAGCGGACAAAAGGTGTCGAACGATTTGCCGCGGCAGAACTGGCCGCCGCCCCATTGCTTCTGCCAGTCGCGCGCGCTCACATCGTTTGCGCAGGTGTAGCCGAGGATGTGCTTTCCGGCATTTTCGCGCGGGATATTTTTGCCCTGCCTGCCGATGACGACGGCGAGTTCGCATTCGTAATCGACCTCCGTGCTGCGCAGATGCGTGGGGAGCAGGATCGGCTCCCCGGGATGCTGGAGCGCGCCGAGGCCCTTGGTGAAGAGGACGGGAAACTCAGGAATCTTCGCGCCGCTTTCCTCGGCGTGTTTGCGGTAGTTCAACCCGATGGCGAGAATGGCGGACGGCTGGATCGGCGCGAGCAAGCGCGAAGCGAAGCAGGCTTCTTCCGTGACGGTGAAGTCGTTAAAAATGTCGCCCTCGATGCGGAGGATCGAGCCGTCGGGCTGCTGCGAGCCATGGACGACTTCCTGGCCGGAGGTGATGTAGCGGACGATTTTCATGCGGCGGAGGGGGATCGATTCCGCGAAAGACATTTCCGGGAACCGAGGGCATGGTGGACGAAATTCCATGCAGAGTCGAATCCTGAGCGCATTCTTTATCGTGGCCGCGATGCAACCCCTTCTTGCGACCGATTTCTACGTCGGGACCTACACCGCCAACTCGACGAGCAAGGGCATTTACCACGCGAGCCTCGACACGCAGACGGGCAGGCTGGGCGAAGTCGCGCTGGCCGCCGAGGCGCAGAATCCCAGCTTCGTCGCGCTGACGCCCAAGCGGAAATTTCTCTACGCGGCCATCGAGAGCGCGAGCGGAGCGGTCGCCGCGTATCGCGTGGAGACGGACGGCAGGCTCACCCTGCTCAACCAGCAGGCCACCGGCGGAAGCGGGACCTGCCACGTGTCCGTGGATCGCTCGGGGAAGTTCGTGTTCGTCGCGAACTACGGCAGCGGCGACATCGCGTGCTTCGCGGTGAACCCGGACGGCACGCTCGGCAAGCGCACCGGATTCGCGCGTTTCGAAGGCTCGGGTCCGAACCCCGCGCGGCAGACGGCGCCCCACGCCCACGCCGTCTATCCCAGCCCGGACGGCCGCTTCGTCTATGCCTGCGATCTCGGGACGGACAGGATTTGGATTTTCCATTTCGATCCGGCCACCGGCGCGCTTGCGCCGTCCGATCCGCCTTTAGCCACCGTTCCGGGCGGCGCCGGCCCGCGCCATCTGGCCTTCGGAAAGGATGCGGCCTTCGTCTATGTCGCAAATGAACTCGGCCGCAGCGTCACGGCGTTCCGGCGCGACGCGGCCACGGGCGCTTTGGAGAACAAAGGGACCGTTTCGTTGGGCACTGAGGGCGTGCCGCCGACGGCGACGGTTTCCGAGATTGCGATGCATCCCTCCGGCAAATGGCTTTATGTCGCCAGCAGGAGCGACAATGTGATTGCCGCGTTTGCGGTCGCGTCCGACGGCAAATTGTCGCTCGTTCAGACCGCCCCGGCGGGAGTCAAAATCCCCCGCAACTTCGCAATCGACGGCGGCGGGCGCTGGCTCATCGCCGCCGGGCAGGATGACAACCGCCTCGCCGTGTTGCCAATCGATCCACAAACCGGCCGCCTCGGACCCGCCGGCGATGTGCAGGATATCGCCAAGCCGGCCTGCGTCGTTTTCATGGAAGATCCATAGTGAGGACGGAGGTCGTCGGCTCGTTGTTTGGCAACTTGAGGTGCAACTGATTTCTGGACCGTCTTGTGTTTTCGTTTGCTTAGCGGATCCGGGCTTCGGCTTGGTTCGGAGTTTTGAAGCTATTCCCAAATAGCTTGAGCCGGCAAATAAGAGCAGGCGAAGTGCAAAACAGCGGGACTGATTCCAGTCGGCGGTGCTTCCCCGCCAGCCGGTGGCGCCGGTAGGCGGCTTCGATGAGGCCGCCAAATTCCACGTCGGCAACCTGGGTCGCAGTGGGTGTGACAGCGTGATAAAAGCCTGCGAGCCTCACCGAGCACGGCGCAGACCTTGCGGATACTGCCGCCTGTTTTACGAACACTCCGGGCGACCATCGCGCGGCACTCGCCTGGGGTCTGGTCCCGTGAATGACGGCAGCCTTTTTTTAAAATGTCGTTCTCCAGTTTGAGGGTGAGGATTTCGCGCCGAAACGGTATGAGTAATCCAATTTTCAGGGACGGCCTTGATCGATGTTTCGATCATTTGTATGTGCGTATGGCATCCGCTTATTCGCGCTTCCCGGTGGCTTCTGTTTGTCCCAAAAGTTCAAACAACCATTGCCGCTCCTCTTCTGACAACGGCCCCTTGCGGACGCTTTCCAGGTTGCTATCGATCCACTCCTTTCTCCTGATTCCAACGATGAGATGGTCGACATGGGGATGGTGAATGGCAAAACGGAGCAATCCATCAGCGATTCTCGCGCGAAGGTCTTCCTGCTTGCCAGAAGACTGTTTTATCCCGGTTGAGATCAACTGATCCAGCAACCAACCCCGATTGAAGGGTGAAGTCGCAAAGGTCCTGCATCCGATAGCCTTGCACGACCGAAATACTTCCGTGTGAGGGGTTTTGATGTTTCGCGGCGTCACGATAAAATCATAGGGGTTCTGCGGTCCAAATTGCGTCGCAGGATCATTCCCGGGCGACCAAGTACCCAGTTCCCTGACATGTCCAGACGACACCCAGGATCGGGCGATCTCGATCTGCTCCCGGTTTTTCGAATCGTCCAGCACGGGATGAACCACCAGCATGTCGATACAGTCAGTTCTCACCTGGCTCAATAGCCGTTCGATATGGGTTTCCCTGAAGGCCTGCGGGCCGCCAAAGTAATCTCCAGTATTTTCGTCGACGAAAAAGTTCCAGGCAATGACTCGGGCTTCGTCTCGACGTCCGAGCGATTCGAGGATACGTCCCAAGGCGACCCTCTCGGGCTCATAGGTCGTGTCGAAAGTGTTGATACCCTGATCGAGACACTCGTTGACAATCGAAAGTTGCTCATCGAAACCTGTGGCAGGGTCATTTCCCAATTCCGCAATGAACGAATGCCCGCCAACAACCAACGGGCTGCAGCCTTCTTTTGTTCCCGGGTTCATTTCTTGACCGAACGCTGGCGTCAGCGACGCAGCTTTGCTGCGTTTGCTGGACGGCATGGTTGACCCTCGTTTAAGTTTTCCAAATAGGCAATCATTCTGGGCGCACGAAATCTTACGCAGATTGGATGTCGGGGAGGGCGAGGCGTCCCTGCCGAACCGCGTATGTTTATGGCGGCTCAGTCGGGGCTTCGCCCTAGCGTTCGACCCGAGTGGCAGAGCGACGCAGCGCGCACCCCTGTCTTGCAGAATGCCGGCGTTCGCCCGTTATCGGCGAAGGACGATGCGTTGGAGGGGCATGCGGGTTTTCTTTGCGGGCGGCCCTGGTCGGATGGTGCCGAGCGGGACGACCAGCATGGGCTCCCAGCATCGCGGGAGATCCAATGCGCGGCGCAGCCGGGCCGTGTCGAAGCCTTCCATGGGCAGCGTGTTCAATCCGGCGGCCTCGGCGGCGAGCATGAAGTTCATCGCGCAGAGCATGGCCTGCTTGGCGAGCCAGAAGCGCTTGTTGACGGCGGGGAGGTCCGGCACGGGCCGGACGCATCGGACAAGCGGGAGCAGCGTGGCCTTCCAGAGCCAGTTCAGGCGGGCGGGGCCTCGCTGAATCGCGAGCGGGAGAATTTTGCGCAGGATTCCGGCGTATTCGTCGGTTACCGCCCCGGCGGCGAGGTCGAGCCCGAGCGTTTCCTCGAAGTGATGCTCGTAGGCCAGGTGGTCCCCGGCAAAGACGATGACGACGGGCGCCTCCTCGACCTGCGGCTGGTCCATGCAGGCGCGGCGCAGCGCGGGACGGATTGCCCGATCCGTGACGACGACGAAGCGGGTGGGCTGGAGATTGTAGCCGCTCGGGGCCCATTGCGTGATGCCGAGCAGGCGGTCCACGAGCGCGGGGTCCACGGGCTCCGGCGCGAAATGCCGCGTCGCCCGGCGTTGGCGGACCAGGGCTTCGTAATCATCAAGCAGTGTGCTCACGCGGGCGAGTCTAGGCATCCCGCCCGCGAGCACAATGCGGCAGGGCGTTGCGTTTCGCGGCGGGCGATGGCATCACCTCGGCATGGAGATCGGAGTTCGCCGCGCATGCCGTTGATCGAGCATTCCTCCTACGTGGCGCCGCTCTGGCTGCGGAGCGGTCATGCGCAGACGATCTTTGCCGGAGTATTCCGGCGGGTGCCGTGGATCACGCGGGAACGCGAGCGGATCGCCACGCCGGACGGGGATTTCCTCGATCTGGACTGGAATCGAACGCATCGCGCCGCGCGCGTTGCAATCGTCTCGCATGGTCTCGAAGGCGAATCGCGCAACGCCTGCGTGCAGGGCATGGCGGCGGCGCTGCACCGGGCGGGGTGGGATGTGCTCGCGTGGAATTTCCGCGGCTGCGGCGGCGAGCCGAACCGCCTGCTGCGCTCCTACCACAGCGGAGCGACGGAGGACTTGCAGGCGGTGATCGGCCATGCGCTGGCGGGCGGACAGTATGCGCGCGCCGCGCTGGTGGGATTCAGCCTCGGCGGGAATCTCACGCTCAAATACCTTGGCGACCTTGGCGCGACGGTGGATTTTCGCGTGGATCGCGCGGTGACCTTCTCGGCGCCGTGCGACCTCGCGGCGAGTTCGGTGCGGCTCGAGAGTCAGGCGAATCGGATTTACATGGGGCGTTTTCTGCGCGGATTGCGCGCAAAGATTCGCGAAAAGATGCGGAGGTTTCCGGGCGAGCTGACGGATGCAGGGCTCGACGCGATGCGGACATTCCGCGAATTCGACGGGGCCTACACCGCGCCGCTGCATGGATTCCGCAGCGCGGAGGATTACTGGGCGCGGGCGAGCAGTCGTCCCGTGCTGGATCGAATCGCGATCCCGACGCTGCTCGTGAACGCGCGGAACGATCCGTTTCTTCCCGCCGCGTGCTTTCCCGAGGAGGCCGCCCGCGCGAGCGCGCATTTTCATCTCGAAGCGCCGCGCGGCGGCGGGCACATCGGCTTTGTTTCCTTCAACGCGCGAAACGAATACTGGTCGGAGACGCGCGCGGTCGCGTTTTTGGAATAGAACCTAGCGGCGCTGGGCCGGCGTGTTCCTGGCCGGCAGGTGCGCGGTGCAATACTCGTGGCCGTCGGCGGAGACGCGGAAGTCGAGTTCGGGATTCGACACTTCCGTGCGCGAGCAGACTTCGCAGCGATGGAGGGTATCGGCGCGGTAGCTGGCGACTTTGAATTTCGTGCGGCGTGCGGCGGTCTGGCGGTTGGTCGATATCTGGCGCAGGAATGTCGGACCGAAGAAGAGCAGGTAATTGCTGAACGAGGCGACCATGGCGGCGCGGGCGCCCCAGTCGCCGAGGGCGAGGGACACGCCCATGATGACGGCGCTGAAGAGGGCCACCCATTTCAAACGGAGCG
>JAQTOP010000077.1 GCA_028713285.1 Terrimicrobiaceae bacterium | reverse complement strand
GTCCTCGTCCTCGAAACAATAGACGATGCCCGGCGTCATCACCTCCTGCACCAAAGTGTGCCGGGGATCGGATGCCTCGGCCATCGCCCGAATGACCAGATCGCGATCCGTGAGCATGCCCACGAGCCGTTCCCCGTCGCAGACGGGGAGGATTCCCACATCGAGCGATCGCATCAGCCTTGCCGCTTCGCAGATGGGCGCTTCGGGGGCGACGACTTCGACTTGCTCAGTCATGATCTCCTTCAATTGCATCGCTCGTTGGCTGCGGCAGCACCTCTCCATCGAATGAATCGCGCCGCGGGCGGAGATCGCGTCGCATTTTTCGATGCGCCGAGATGCGGAATCGTCCCGATTTCGACGTAGGGACACGCAGACGGAGGCCGGGAAACGATCAGGGATAGATGAAGGAAGCGTCCGATTCCCTGTGCGCGGGCATGGTCGCGGAAGTCGCCTGCGAAAGGCCGCAGCGAGTGTCTCTGACGCAGGCCAGCCTTCGGGATTTTCTGGCTTGCGCGGATATTTGCATCGGCGGTCAGCGCCCGTGGGACATTCAGGTTCATGACGACCGCTTCTATCGGCGTGTGGTCGCGGAGCGCACGCTGGGCTTCGGCGAGTCCTACGTGGACGGCTGGTGGGACTGCGAAGCGCTCGACGAAATGTGTTGGCGGGCGATCCGGGCGGGGCTCGAGGAACGCATTCCCCTGAACCTGCGCACGCTGGCCTGCGTGGCGAGCGCGGTGGTTTTCAACCTGCAAACCAGACATCGTGCGCGCCGGGTCGGCGAGCGGCACTACGACATCGGGAACGACTTCTTCGAGGCCATGCTCGATCCGGCGATGCAGTATTCCTGCGCGTATTTTCGGGAAACGGCGGACCTCGCCGAGGCCCAGAGGCAAAAGCTGGACTTGATCTGCCGGAAACTCGACCTCCGCGCCGGGATGCGCCTGCTCGATATCGGGTGCGGCTGGGGCGGGCTGGCGAAGCATGCGGCCCGGCGCCATGGCTGCGAGGTCGTTGGCATCACCATTTCCCGGGAACAATGCGCGTATGCCCGGGCGGCCTGCCGCGGGCTGCCGGTCGAGATTCGCCTCCAGGACTATCGCGATGTGAGGGAAGCCTTCGACCGGGTCGTGAGCGTGGGCATGCTCGAGCACGTCGGCTGCAAGAACTACCGAACGTATTTCACGACCGCGCATCGCTGCCTGCGGAAAGGCGGCTTGTTCCTCTGCCAGACGATCGGGAGCAACCGCTCCACGACGCACACCGACCCCTGGATCACCCGCTATATTTTTCCCAACTCGATGCTTCCCTCTGCGGCACAGGTGGCGCGGGCAATCGAGGGCCTGTTGGTCCTCGAAGACGTCCACAACTTCGGCGCGGATTACGACCGCACCCTCCTGGCGTGGGAGCGGAATTTCGAGGACTCATGGGACCGATTTGCCGGGCGCTACGGAGAGCGGTTCCGCCGCATGTGGCGGTTCTATTTGCTGAGCTGCGCCGGCGCCTTCCGCGCGCGCAGCATCCAGCTTTATCAATTCCTGCTTTCCAAGGGCGGGATCGAAGGCGGATTCAGTCCGGTGCGCTGAGCATTCGGCCCGGACGCGGGCGCGCGGTTCACCACTCCTTCTTCTCGCGCGGTTTCGTGCCCTGCTCGGCGAGTTTTTTGTATTCCAAAATGCCCGCGGCGATGGCGGCGGCATAGGATTCGCGCCAGGCGGGATTCGCGATGCGCGCGGCGTCGCCGGGGTTCGTGAGGAAGCCGCCTTCGATGAGAATGGCGGGGGTGGCGGCGTCCTTCAACACGACGTAGCGGGCGCGCTTCACGCCGCGGTCCTCGACGCCGAGCTTGCCCACAAGGGCGTGCTGCATCGTATTCGCGAGCGTGAAATTCACGGGCTCGAGTGCGTGCCCCAGCTCGGGCAGGCGGTCCCGGGCCATCACGTTATCCTGCCCGGTGGGCGGCGCGCCGAGCGGCGGGATGCTGTAGGTCTCGATGCCATTGGCGGAGGGTTTCCAGTCCGCGCAATTGTAGTGGATGCTCACGAAGATCGAGGCGGGGGTTTTATTCGCGACGCGGGGGCGCGCCTCGAGATCGATGAAGGTGTCGCTGTTGCGCGTCTGCACGACGCGCAGGCCGGCGGACTCGAGCCGTTTGCGCAGGCGGCGCACGGTGTCGAGCGTGAATGCCTTCTCGTAGCCGAAACGGGAGGCGGCGCCGTTGTCGTGGCCGCCGTGGCCGGCGTCGAGCACGACGGTGCGGAACGCGCGCAGGCCGGCCACCTTCTCCGGCCGCAGCGCCGGGTCCACGGTGCGGCTGAGATCGACGCGGGAGATGCACGCTCCGCCGTCGCCGGGCCGGGCGGGGAACGAGAGCCAGTGGCGCACGCCGTCGATCATGGCCTCGCGGCTGCCGAGCTCGACCTGGATCGAGCGGCCGCCGCCGGAGCTCGTGAATTTTTTCGGCCCGGTGGCCGCGGGAGCGCCGAGGCCGTAGAAAGGGGCAATGCTCGCCAGCGTGACGTAGTCGCGTCCGTCGATCTGGACGACCTGCCACTCGGCCCGCGCCATGTGGAGCACGAAAAAACATGCCGATAAAACGACCCACCGCATGGCGACGAGCGTTCACCACGCGGGCGCGAAGAGCACTAACAAAATTGCCTCCCGGCGACCGGTGTGCGCTGCGGGGATTCGGAGAAACTCAGAACGTCACGCTGCACTGCGCGCCGAGCACGAGGGCATTCGGGATGTTGTGCGCGCCGCCGGGATTGATGACGTATTGGAGATTCGGCTGCACGTAGAGCCAGCTGTTGAACTGCACGCGGTGGCCGACTTCGAAGACAAGCTCGTAGTCCGGGTAGCCGCCGCCCGCCGCCTGGGTGGCGCGGGCGTAGTCCGAGCTGAATTTTCCATACACGACGCCGAAGACCGTCTCGTCCGAGTCGCGCGAGGGAATGAGGCCCTTGTAGGCGAGGCCGCCGTTCACCTCGAACGGGAGCTTGGCGATGTTCTGCTGCGGCGAGAGCACGATGGCGCTCCAGATCGTGAGGCCCTGGTCGGAGCCGGGCGACTCCTGGTAGATCATCTGGTCGGCGTGCCAGTAGAATCCGTAGGAATTGCTCGTCGTCTCGGTGGCGCCGAATTGCGCGAACTGCCACGGCGAATAATACGCGCCGAACCAATAGTGGCCGGGCAGGCCCTTCATCACGGTGGCCGTTTCCTTGAAGGTCTTCGCCTCGCCCTTGCCATCCGCGACGGATTTGCCGTCGGCCTTTTTGGCGGCCTGATCATCCGTCGGAGCGGGCACGGACTTTTTGAAGAACTCCGGCGTCCATCCCGCCTGCGCGATGAGCAAAACGCCGTCGTCGGGCCGGATGCTCCAATCCACGCCGTGGTAGGCGCGGTCGAAGACGCGGGTGGAAACTTGATAGGCGCCGACCATGGCGTTGACTTCGGGCGTGGGCTGCACCCGCACGCGCGCGGCCCATACCGCCCACGGGTAGGCGGAGAATTGCGTGTTCACCGGCAGCGCCTGGGGATTCCCGTCGATGCCGTTGTTCATGTAGAGCCAGTAGATCGGCGAGGAGGCGAAATCGTCGCCGGTGGCAAAGCGGCCGAGCTTGATGTCCACCTTGTCGTCGAGCAGCTTCTGCTCGAACGCGAGCGCGTAATACATCGCCGTCTGCCCGCCGAAGACCTGCTGGACGGTGAACTGATTTCCAATGGCAATCTGCGACAGGCTCTGGCCCGAGCGGTTCAGCCCGCTCACGGTGAGAATGCCGCCCTTCCAGCCGGCGAGCTTTTCGAGATCGAGTTCGACGCCGAAGCCGACGTTGTCCGTGTAGGTCGCGCTGCGCTGTTTCCCGCCCACGGGATTGCCGGCGATGTTGTTCGTGTAGGTGAAGGAAAAATCCACGCCGTTCTGCTGCTCGAGCATGTTGCGCATGCCCCACCAGTCGCCGCTGGCGTCGTCACCCTGCCACCACTCGGGTGAGCCGATATAGTTCGTCGGGTGGGGGGTGTAGTAATCCCAAAATCTGGATGTGTCCGCGCGGACGGAAGTAAAGGTGAGGATGACCAGGGTGAGCGCGACCGCGGGGAGGGAGCGGATGTTCATGGAGGATGCGCGCAGACTGCCACGCCCGGGCGACGGGTGGCAATTCCGAAGGCGCGGCGCCTACTTCACGACCACGTTCACGAGCTTTCCGGGCACCACGATCACCTTCACGACCGTTTTTCCCTCGATCGCCTCGCGCACCTTCGGGTTCGCGAGCGCGAGCGCCTCGCACTCCGCCTGCGTCGCGTTTTTGGCGACCATCACCCGGTCGCGCAGCTTGCCGTTCACCTGGAGCGCGATCTCGACTTCGTTGTCGATGAGCAGCGCCTCGTCGTATCCCGGCCAGGGCTGCCGCGAGGCGAGCCCGTCGAAGCCGGCGAATGCCGCGCCGAGGCGCACCCACATTTCCTCGCACAAATGGGGAGCGAAAGGGCTCAGCAGCGTGAGCAGCGTGCGCAGCGCACCCAGCGGACGGACCGGCGCGCCGGTGAATTCGTTCACGAAAATCATCATCTGCGCGATGGCCGTGTTGAAAGACAGCGCCTCGAGATCTTCCGTCACCTTTTTGATCGTCGCGTGAACGACGCGCGCCTGCTGGCCCGTAAACTCCGCCTCCGCAAGCGCCGGGGAGGGTATCCATTGCCCTTCCTGATTTTCCTCGAACGCCAGCCGCCACACACGCGCGAGGAAGCGGAAGACGCCCTCGACGCCCTTCATGCTCCACGGCTTCATCTGCTCGAGCGGGCCCATGAACATCTCGTAGAGCCGCAGCGAATCCGCGCCGTATTCCGAGATCACCTCGTCCGGGCTTACGACATTTCCGCGGCTCTTTGACATCTTGTGTCCGTCGTCGCCGAGGATGATCCCCTGATTCACCAGCCGCTGAAACGGCTCTGGCGTCGAAAGATAGCCGAGATCGAAGAGCACCTTGTGCCAGAATCGCGCGTAGAGCAGGTGCAGCACGGCATGCTCGGTGCCGCCGACGTAGAGATCGACGCCGCCGGTCGATTTTGGATTCCCGCTCATCCAATACCGCTCCGCATCCTGTCCCGCAAAGCGGCCCGGATTTTCCGGATCGCAGAAGCGCAGGTAATACCAGCACGAGCCCGCCCATTGCGGCATCGTGTTCGTTTCGCGTCGCGCGCCATCCGAGTAGCGCACCCAATCCACCGCCTTCGCGAGGGGCGGTTCGCCGGTGCCGGTCGGTTTGAAATCGTCCATCTCCGGCTGCGCGAGCGGCAGCTCCGCCTCGTCGAGCGCGCGGTGAAATCCGTTCTCCCACAGGATCGGAAACGGCTCGCCCCAATACCGCTGCCGCGAGAAGAGCCAGTCGCGCAGTTTATAGTTTACGCGTCCCGCGCCGACGCCGCGCTCCTCGAGCCACGCGATGATGCGGCGCTTCGCCTCGGGCGTCGGAAGGCCGTCGAGGAAATCGGAATTCACCGCGATGCCGTCGCCGGTGAAGCCCTGCCAGTGCGCCTCGCCGGGCGGTTGCACAACCTGCACGACAGGCAGCGCGAATGTCTGCGCAAACTCGAAATCCCGCTCGTCATGGGCCGGCACGGCCATGATCGCGCCCGTTCCGTAGCCCATGAGCACGTAGTCGGCGATCCACACCGGGATGCGCGCGCCATTGACGGGATTCACCGCGAATGCGCCGGTGAAGACGCCGGATTTTTCCTTCGCGAGGTCGGTGCGTTCGAGATCGGACTTCGACGAAACCTTCGCCTGATACGCGGCGACGGACGCGGACTTCTCCGCCGTCGTGATCTGCGGCACCAGCGGGTGCTCCGGCGCGAGCACCATGTAGGTCGCGCCGAAAAGGGTGTCGGGCCGCGTCGTGAAAACCTCGATGACACAGTCTCCATCGGCCATCGCAAAGGTCACCAGCGCGCCTTCGCTGCGGCCGATCCAGTTCCGCTGGAGGAGCTTGATTGACTCCGGCCAGTCCAGCCCGTCGAGCTCGTCGATGAGCCGCTGCGCATAGTCGGTGATGCGCAGCATCCACTGGCGCATCGGCCGCCGCTCGACCGGGAAGCCGCCGACCTCGCTCCGGCCCTCGACGATTTCCTCGTTCGCGAGCACGGTGCCGAGCGCCTGGCACCAGTTCACCGGCATCTCCGCGACGTAGGCGAGGCGCACGCTGTTCGGATCGTTGCCGGCGTAGGTCGCGATGGGCTCGGCGCGATTTGTCGCCGGGTTGAACCATGACCCGTAGAGCTGAAGGAAAATCCATTGCGTCCACTTGAAGTAGCCGGGATCGGTGGTGCTGATTTCGCGCGACCAATCGTAGCTGAAGCCGATGCCCTGGAGCTGCGCGCGGAATCTCGCGACGTTGCGCGCGGTCGTCACGCGCGGATGCTGGCCGGTCTTGATTGCAAACTGCTCCGCCGGCAGGCCGAACGCATCCCACCCCATCGGGTGCAGCACGTTGAAGCCCTGCATCCGCCGGGCTCGCGCGAGAATGTCCGTCGCCGTGTAGCCCTCGACGTGCCCGACGTGAAGTCCGTCCCCGCTGGGATACGGGAACATGTCCAGGACGTAATATTTCGGCTTTGCCGCATCGAATGCGGGCTCGCCGGGATTCGGCGCTCGGAAGGCGCCGCTCGCCAGCCACTCCTTCTGCCAGCGGGACTCGAACTCGGGAAATGGAAACGGCTTTCGCTGCGACATGGAGGGCGGCATTGTCCGCCGGTCGGTCGGGCAGTCAATGCGATTTCCCTCGCGTGCGCGCACCTCCGCGCGTTTCCTCAAAGTCCCAACAGGACGTGCCCGCCGGAATGGAACCACCCACGGAGAAAGTCGTTTACCTCTATCATCACCTTCCCAAATGCGGGGGAGTCTCGTTCATCCGGACCTGCGAGAAATGGTTCCCTCCCCGCCGCGAGGTGCTCGGGAGCTACCCCGACGCGGCGCGCATCGCCGAGTTCGCGCGCACCCGTCTCGACTTCGACGCGCTGCCGCCAAATTGCTTCGTGCATGGCCACCTCGTTCGGCCCGGCATTCGCCCATTCGAGCGATACGGAGATTACATCGCCGCCGGGAAGATGCGCCTCATCACAATCGTTCGCGATCCCCTTGAGCGCTGCATCTCGGGATATTTTCATCGTCAGAAAGTCGGACGTCCATGGCATGAGCCACTCGAGGGCTGGCTGAAAAGCGGACGCAACCAGCTCGCGAAATACCTTCAGGTCGATGCGGAGAACATCCGGGCACGCCTCGACTCCTACTTCGTCGTCGGCACGATGGAATCCCTCCAGCTCACCGCCGACATCCTCGCCTTGAAAACCGGCAATCCGCGGCTGGAAGTGCCGCACCTGAACATCTCGCCGCGCAGCGATTACGAACTCAGCGAGGATGCAGTCCGGGAGTTCGTGGAGGCCAACAGCATTGACTACGAGATCCACCGTTACGCGACGGATCGGCTGTCACGCGAGGCGGCCGGGCTATTCGACGTCCAGACGTAATCCTGCGAGTCTTCGGGCGATTTCGTCGAGTTCCGCGGGCGTGAGTTCGATTTCGCCGCCCTGCGCGTTGGCGCGGGCCTGTTCGGCGTCGCGCGCCCCTACCAGCGCGGCCGTGATGCCGGGCTGCGCGATGGTCCATGCGATCACAAGCTGCGCGAGCGTGATGCCGCGCGCGTCGGCGAGGGGACGGATCGAGTCGAGGAAGGCATCCACGCGCCGCACATTTTCATCGGTGAAAAACTCATACCGCGCGCGGTGGTCGCCGGCGGCAAAGGCGTGGCCCGGACGGTATTTCCCGGTGAGCAGCCCGCGCTGGAGCGGACTGTAGGCGAGGATCGCCCTTCCGCGCTCGACGCAATACGGCACGAGGTCCGCCTCGATGCCGCGATTCACCATGCTGTAGGGCATCTGGTTCGACGCGAGCGATACGGTCTGCTCCGCCACGCGCATTTGTTCGACGGAATAATTCGACACGCCCGCCGCGCGGATCTTGCCCTGGTCGGCCAGTTTCGCCAGCGCCTCCATCGTTTCGTCGATGGGAGTCGTGGGGTCGGGCCAGTGCAGTTGCAGCAGATCGAGGTAGTCCGTGCCGAGCCGCAGCAGGCTCGCCTCGCATTCCGCGATCACGCTGTCGCGCGCCGCGTAGCGATAGGTGCGCACGGGATGCCCGTCGTTGCCCTCGCTCTCGAAGAAAAATTCGCCCGCCTCCACGTCCCAGCGCAGGCCGCATTTCGTGAGAATTTGCAGGTCGGCCCGCGGTATGTCGAGAATTGCCTCGCCGACGATTTCCTCGCTGAGTCCCTGACCGTAAATCGGCGCGGTGTCGATGGAGGTGACGCCCAGCTCGATCGATGCGCGGATTGCCTCGATGGATTTCGCCCGCTCATTGCCGCCCCACATCCAGCCGCCCGCCGCCCATGCGCCGAAGACGACCACCGAAACCTCGACCTCGCTGCTGTCCAGTCTGCGCTTTTTCATGGCAAAGCATCTTCGCGTCCCGTGGCGTTATGCAAATGAATTGGCGCCCATTCCGGGACGCGGCTACGCTTCGTCCGCAAGATGCCCCGGCTCGTCCTCGCCACGCGCAACGCCCACAAGACCGCGGAGATCGCCGCGATGCTCGCCGGCGTTTTCGACGTCGCCGACCTTCGTGACGCGCCCGGCGCGCCGGAAATCGAGGAGGTCGGCGCGACCTTCGCCGAAAACGCCGCCCTCAAGGCGAACGGAATCTCGCGCTTCACCGGCGGGTGGGCGCTGGCGGATGATTCCGGCCTCGAGGTGGACGCGCTCGGCGGCGAGCCCGGCGTGCGCTCGGCCCGGTTTGCCGGCGGGCGCGCGACCGATGCGGAGAACAACCGTCTGCTGCTTTCGCGCCTGTCCGCGCTGCCGGGCGCGCCCCGCACCGCGCGCTTCCGCTGCGCGCTGGCTCTCGCGCGGGACGGCGCGCTCGTCGCGACCTTCGACGGCACGGTGGAGGGCCGCCTGATCGAGGCCCCGCGCGGCGCGGGCGGATTCGGTTACGATCCGCTGTTCATTGCCGACGGGTACGACCGCACGTTTGCCGAACTTTCGGCGGAGGCGAAAAACGCGATCAGCCACCGCGCGCGGGCGCTGGCGGGCTTTCGCGCCTGGCTGGCGGCAAACCCATTGGACACCGCGTAACCGGCTTGTTTTCGCGCCAGCACCGTGCGAAAGATTTCGCGCCCGTCCATCACCGCATGAACTTTCGCCGCACCGTCATCGCGCCGACGCCGATTCTTTTCAATATTACGGCGTTCATCGACGTGCTGCTGGTTCTGTGCTTTTTCTTCCTCCTCACCTGGTCGAACCGCTCGAAGGAAACCGACCTCACCATTTCGCTGCCGAAATCCGCGCAGAAGCACGCTCCGCAGGCCCCGCCCGCGCCGATGATCGTGAACGTGCGCACGTCCGGTGACCTGAACGTGAATGGCCGCAATGTCACCTTCGAGGAATTCACCACACTCGTTGGCAAGCTTGCGCAGTTGAATCCAGACCAGACCGTCGTGATCCGCGGAGACCGCCGGTCCCAATACGATCTGGTGCTTCGCGTGCTCGACGCCTGCAATGCCGCCGGCATCATCTCGGTCGGTTTCGCGGCGAGCGTGCCGGCGACGCAATGAGCGCCGATTCGTCCTTTTGGCGTCGCACGAAATCGATCCTGGAGCTGCAGGAGGATCTCACGGATGACGCTCGCGATCCGTCGGCGCTGAAGCGCCATTTGGGACCGGCCAGCCTGGTGCTCCTCGGCATCGGCGTGGTGATCGGGGCGGGAATTTTTTCGATCACCGGCGCGGCGGCCGGGCAATACGCCGGGCCCGGCATCGTGCTGTCATTCGTCATCGCGGGCTTCGCCTGTGCCCTCGCCGGGCTGTGCTACGCGGAATTCGCGTCGATGGTGCCCGCCGCAGGAAGCGCCTACACGTATGCCTACGCGACGCTGGGGGAATTAGTCGCATGGATCATCGGCTGGGATCTGGTTTTGGAATACGCGATCGGCGCGGCGACGGTGGCGAGCAGTTGGTCGGCCTACCTCGTGAAATTTCTCGGCCAGATCGGCCTGCCCTTTCCCGTGCAGTGGGCAGCCTCCCCGTTCACTGTGATCGGAAAATTGCCCGACGGCACGTCGCTGCATGGCATCGTGAATCTGCCGGCGATCCTCATCATCGTGGCGATGTCTCTCGTCCTCATCAAGGGCATCCGCGCCTCGGCTGCGTTCAACGCGGTGATGGTCGCGGTGAAGCTCGCAGTCGTCCTCGCATTCATCGCGCTCGGCTGGAAATATCTCGATCCCGCGAACCACCACCCGTTCATTCCGCCAAACGAGGGGACCTTCGGGCACTTTGGCTGGAGCGGCATTCTGCGCGGCGCGGCGGTCGTTTTCTTCGCCTACATCGGTTTCGATGCCGTCTCGACGGCGGCCCAGGAATCGCGCAATCCGCGCCGCGACATGCCGATCGGCATCCTCGGCTCGCTGCTCATCTGCACCGGCCTCTACTGCCTGTTTTCCTACGTGCTCACCGGGCTGGCGAGCTACAGGGAGTTCGCCGGGCTCGACGGCCTCGCGCCGGTGTCCGTCGCCATCGCGCACACACCGTATCGCATCTTCACCCTGCTCGTGGAAGTCGCGATCCTGGCGGGATTTTCATCGGTCATCATGATTTTGCTCCTCGGCCAGTCGCGCGTGTTTTATGCGATGTCGCGCGACGGGCTGCTGCCCGCGATGTTCTGCGAGGTGCATCCGAAGTTCCGCACGCCGTGGAAATCAAACGCCCTGTTCGCGGTCTTTGTAAGCCTGTTCGCGGGTCTCGTGCCCGGCCACGTCGTCGGCGAAATGACCAGCATCGGCACGCTGCTCGCGTTCGTGATCGTCTGCGTCGCCGTCGTCGTGCTGCGCCGCACGATGCCCGACGCCCCCCGGCAATTTGTCACACCGCTGGTTCCTCTCGTGCCGATCGCCGGGGCGTTGAGCTGTCTCGTGATGATGCTCGCGTTGCCCGGCGAAACCTGGCTGCGCCTGCTGGTCTGGCTCGCCATCGGCTTCGCGATCTATTTCGGCTACAGCCGCCGGCACAGCCACCTGTGCCGGAAGAGCGCGTGAAGTTTATTCGGCGCGGTCAGCTTCGGCTTGCGACGAGGTGGACCATCGGCCACTGCCAGACGATGCGCCCATCCTCCTCGCCGAGCGCGTAGTATTCGCGCACGGGCCGTGAGGCATTCGCGATGAGATTGCGCACGCGCTCCCGGTTGGCGGACGTCGTCGCGGCAGTCTCGAAATACCACTCGAGATCCGGTTGCTTGCGCCGATGCACCTCGCATCGCCGGACGGTGAGCCCCGCATTCCCGCACAGCCCGCGCCACACCGACGGCCGCAAAAATCGCCCGTGGCTCGGGTCGCGCCATTTCTCGAGAGTGTGCAGCCACGCCTCGGCTTCGGGCTGGTCGTCCGGCGCGGTGCCGTCCACGACGATGAGGCATCCGCCCGGCGCCAGAACGCGAGCCGCTTCCGCCACAAACGCCGCCGGATCGCTGAAATGATGCGCCGCGACCCGGCACGTGACCATTTGAAAACTCCGGCCCGAATATGGGAGCGCCTCGGCCGGGTGCTGCCGCGTCTCGGAAAGATAGCCTTCCTCGTCGAGCAGACGCGCGGCGTTTTCGAGCATTTGCAGCGAGATGTCGGCCAGCGTGACGTGGTAGCCGCGCCGGGCGAGCCAGAGCGCGGTGTGGCCGCCGCCGGTCGCGATGTCGAGCGCGGCGCCGCGCTCGGGCAGCTCGATTCCGGCAACCGTCGCATCGAGGTCGGACGTATCGGCCAGCACGTGCGAGCGGCCGTAACGGTCGCTTTGCCGGTCGAACTGCGCCTGCGAAGCGAGCTGGGCGTCGTCGAGATTCATCGCACTTCCAGAATGAAAACCAGCCGCCCCCGGCCCCAGGCCGGGCCGCGAATGTAGAGCGGGACGTTGCGCGCGAATTTCACCTCCGAGGTCACGACGAGCTGCTTTTTCACGTAGAGTTCCAGATGCACCGTGTAGGAGGAGACACTGCGATCCAGGCAGCGCACCTTGAGGAAGACCTGCTTCGTCGGCACGATCCACGCCTCGCTTCCCTTGCGGATTTTCTTTGACCGGTCGCCGAGGAGATAGAACGTGTTGTAGCCGAAGACGGTCTGCAGGCCTGCGGCGTAGTGCGCGAGTTCCTTGGGCGGGGGCTTGGGCGGATGCTCGTTGGTGCCGAGAACCAGCGCCGCCCAGATGGAATCCTCCGCGCGGGCGCATCCCGTGATCGCCAGCAGCGCCAATGCCATCCACCATCCCGTCGCGCGCCGCCGTTTCGTCATGCCTATTTGATTTTTTCGTTCGCCGGGATGTAACCGGCGTCGTTGACCCAAAGCACCGCGCCCCTGCCTCCCGGCGCTGCGAAGGCATACGCACCCAGCTTCGGATCCGTGGCGTGCGCCGCGATGACCTGCGAGATGAATCGATCCGGGTCCGGCGCTCCCTCGTTGGGCGACAGGGACAGGAATGACAATGCGCCCGCGAGAACGAGGAGGGCTGCCCCGGTCCACGCCAAAAAACCGACCGGCTGCCAGCCGCGAATTTTCGCGGGCTCGCGGCGCGACGGGGCGTCGCGGCGGATTGCCTCGAGTACCTGATTGTTCACGAAATCGGGATGCGGCATCGCGGTCGGGACGAGCGTCTCGCGCAACAGGCCGCGCATGGTCTTCCACTCCGCGGCATCGCGCAACGCGGCCTCGCGGTTGGGCAGCGCCGCTTCGAAATCCGTCCGCTCGGCTCCATCGAGGACTCCGTCGAGCCACGCCGTGTATTGCTCTTCAAAGTTCTTCATACAGATCTCGCAGTTCGGTTTGCAGTTTCTTGCGGGCGTAAAACAGGCGCGACATCACGGTGCCGATCGAGCATCCGACGGTGTCGGCGATCTCCTGGTAGGACAAATCCTCGATCTCCTTGAGCAGGATGACGGCCCGGTGCTCGGGGCTGAGCGTGCCCAGCGCGCGCTCGAACCGCTCCCGTATTTCCGCCTGGTCCACGCTCTCGCCTGGCTTTGCGGGCTGGGCCGGCGTCGTGCGCGAGGCGGCGTCGATGGCCATCGGCACGGCTTCGAATTCCGTCTGGGGATGCGCCTGGCGGCGGCGGATGACGTCGATGGACGCATTGGAAGCGATGCGGGAGAGCCAGCTTCCGAGGCTGGCCGTACCATCGAACCGGGCCAGTCCCTTCCATGCGCGCAGGAAGCTTTCCTGCACCACGTCGAGCGCCTCCTCGTTGTTCCTCAGAATGTGATAAGCGACCATGTAAACTCGATCCCGGTGGAGAGTGATCAGCCGGTCAAATGCCCGCGTATTTCCGAGCCGGCTTTGCGCCAGCAGGTCCGCTTCGTTCGCCAGTTCGCCACTAACCATGTGTGCTGACGCCTGCGGCGCCGGTTTATTCAAAGAAAACTCACAACTCGCCCCGGCGCCGCCGCAGCTCCTGGCGAAACTCGCCCATCATGTCCACGATGCACTCGCGGATGGGGAAAAGCAGTTCGTTGACGCTGGCGAGATCGGTGCCATCGATGAGGTCCGCCTTGCACAGCCGGCTCGCGGCGCCGAGGGCGTCGTTCGCGGCCTTCAGGCTGCGTTTGAGGTAGGCGATCGTCATGCCCACCTCGGAAAAATCGTCGCCGCACAGCGCGGCCGCCAGCTTCGCGCCGCAGATCGCCACGCGCGTGGCCAGCTCGACGGCGACCGGATGGTCCTTCAGCGCGTCGCGTTCCTCCACCATCACGAAGACCCGGCGGTTGAGTTCCATGCTCCGCATATAGACCTCCGAGTGCTGGAGTTCGTCGAGTTCCGCATCGGCCTCATCGTCCACGTCCTCGTCGGCGGCCTCCTCCTCGTCTTCGCTCTCGTCCGTGATGTCGAGCCAGTCGGAGGTTTCCTCCTCGTCCTCGTCGTCCGATTGATTCCAGCCCATCTCGCGGGCGATGATCTCGTCGCGGTTGGGATGCTCCTGATATTTCTCGAAAAGCTGGAAATACTGCTCCGTCTTGCGGTCCTGCTGCTGGAGAAATCGCTCCCACTGATACTCGTCCCACAGTTCGGGACACCCGGAATCCTCTTCGGCCATCAGCTCCTCCTTAGTTCACGCCCGCATCGGCTGCAACGGGTTTTTCGCTCCCGCGGGTCGAGCCGCCAGTCTCTGCCGTTTCGTCCGCCAGCGTCCGCAGGCGCAACTGGCCGCACGCCGCCGCGATGTCGTGGCCCTTCTCGCGCCGGATGGTCGCCACCGCGCCGCCGCGCCGCAATTCCTCCATGAACGCGTCCTGCACCCGCTCGCTTGGCCGTTCCCACGAGAGCCCTTCGACGGTGTTATAGGGAATCACATTCACCTTGGCGTCGAGGCGCGTCGTGATGCGACCGAGCTCCCCCGCCTGTGCGAGGCTGTCGTTCACCCCTTTGATGAGGATGAACTCGAATGTGAGCTTCTGCTTTTTGCGACCGCGGAAATACCTGCAAGCCTCGAGCAGCTCGGCCAGCGGGTATCGTTTGTTCACCGGCATGATGCGGTCGCGCACCTCGTCGGTCGCGCCGTGCAGCGAGATCGCGAGGCGGATCGACAACGGCTGATCGGCCAGGTCGCGAATGCGCGGCACGAGACCGCTGGTGGAGACCGTGATGTGGCGCGCGCCGACCCCCGCTCCCCACGGGGCGTTGAGGATGCCGATGGCGCGAAGGAGATGATCGTAATTCGCCAGCGGCTCTCCCATTCCCATGAACACGATGTTGTTGATCCGCTCGCCGGACTCGCCTTCGACGCGCAGGAATTGATCCACGATCTCGCCGGCGTCGAGGTTGCGCTTCCAGCCGTCGAGCCCGCTCGCGCAGAATTTGCATCCGTAGGCGCATCCCACTTGCGAGGAGATGCAGATCGTCCTGCGGTCGGAGGCCTCGCCGTAAAGGGCGGGGGATGCCGGAATGAGCACCGTCTCGACCATCTGGCCGTCGCGAAGGCGGAAGAGGAATTTCCGGGTCGTGTCGTCCGAGCCGGTTCTGCACGCGACTTCGAGCGGCTGCTCGTCGAACTCGGCGCTCAATTTCTCGCGCAGCGCGGCAGGGAGGTTCGTCATCTCGCCGAAACGACCGACCCGCTTGCGGTAGAGCCACTCGATCACCTGCCGCGCCCGGTAGGCCGGCTCGCCGAGGTCCGCGAAGCGGCCGGCGAGTTCGTCGAGCGTGAGCGATTTGATCGAGTGCATCACCGTCAGGCTACCACCGAATGCACAGGCGGGAAACTCCCCGGCTACCGCAGCGTCCAGTCGGCATCCTTCTCGACTTCCCAGCCGGTTTTTCCCTGCCGCAACGTGAGCTCGCGCGTGAACCAAAAGCCATTTCGCTCGGTGAACGTCGCCATCACGCGCACCTCGCCGTCCTTCACGGGGCCGATCGCATCGACGCGGAAGGCCGGTCCGTAGGCGCCGGTGTCGCGGTCGCGAATCGCCTCGTCGGTGACCTCCAGTGACTTCGAAATTGGCCTCAATGTGACCCCATCGCGCTTGAGCGCCGGATCGTTTTGCAGCGCGGCCAGGAGGCTCGACGGCGCGTCGCTTTTGTGGGGGCCGAATCCGAGAAAATACACGTCGTCCAAATGCAGCCGGGTATTCTCGATATGCGCGTCGTTCCCAAATCCCTGCGCGCGGTAGTCGAAGAAATGCCGATAGACCGCGGCGAGGATCGCGTCATCCTGCGGCTTGGTGGCGTAGCCGGTCTCGGGCGATTGTGAGGCGGCCCAGCGATCGCTGGGCGCCGGCAGCACAAGGGCCTCGCGGGTGATTTTCCCCGCGCCAAACTCCGCTGCCCGCGCGGGCATGGTCGCATCGGCCCACACGGAGCGCCTCGACCAGAAGGGCGACGTCTCGGATCGCACGACATTTTTGCGGATCTTCGCTTCGCTCGATGTGTTCTCATAGGAGAAGGTCCACATGTGGCTGCTGACCTCATCCTCGGTGAGGCTGTGGCCGAGCTTCTTGCCGAGCGTATCCTGCGGGGTCGTGTAGTGATCGGTGTTCTTGGGAGTTCGATAAAGCTGCGCCTCGGCGGCCAATGCACCGAACGCCCACAGCCCTACCAGCAAACACTTTCGCATCATCTGCCGGCGATCCTAGACTCGATCGCCACGCCGCGACAAGGCCGCACACTTTCGCGCATCACGGGGCAAAAAAAGTGGCGCCTGCGCATTGAATGTCTATCTTCCCGCCGAATGGGTCGTAAGCATGTCGGGATCGGAAACATCTTCCTCGGAGGCAGGGACATGCCGTTCATCCTCGGGCCCTGCGTCATGGAGAGCCCGGCCTTCACCCGGCGCATGGCGAAAAAAATCCACCGCATCTGCGCGGACCTCGGCGCGACCTTTGTTTTCAAGGCCTCGTTCGACAAGGCGAACCGCACCTCGGGGAAATCATTTCGCGGCCCGGGAATCAAGGACGGCTGCGCGCTGCTCGCGGAAATCGGCGGGGAGTTCGGCGTTCCCGTCACCACCGACATCCATTCGCCCGGGCAGGCCGAAGTCGCCGGGGCCTCCATCGACCTGTTACAGATTCCGGCCTTTCTCTGCCGCCAGACCGATCTCATTCTCGCCGCCGCCGCGACGGGCCGCGCCGTGAACGTCAAGAAAGGCCAGTTCCTCGCCCCATGGGACGTAAAGAATATCGCGGCGAAGCTCGAGTCCGCCGGATGCGCGAACTATTGCTTCACCGAGCGGGGCACGACCTTCGGTTACAATAATCTCGTCGCCGACATGCGGGCCATCCCGTGGATGCAGGACTTGGGTTGCGCGGTCGTCTTCGATGCGACACACTCCGTCCAGCGTCCCGGCGGTGCGGGCGACACCACGAGCGGCGACGGCGCGCTGGCCCCGGTGCTCGCACGCGCGGCGGTTGCATCCGGCTGCGACGCCGTCTTTATTGAAACTCACGAAAATCCCGCCCGCGCCCTCTCCGATGGTCCGAATCAGATTCCGCTACGCAAACTTCCCGCGCTCCTGCGCCAGCTCCGTGCCATCCGTGAAATCGTGGCTTAGCCTTCTGGCCGCACTGCTCGCGCCGGTCGCGCTCTTCGCCGCGCCGGACAAATCGCCGCCCGCGCAGAAGCCCGCCGATCCAAAGGCAAAGAAGGCGGATGCATCGGGCGAGTCGAAGTCCGCCGCCGATGCGGACAAGGAAAATGCCATCCTCGCGAGCATCCCCGCCGATCAGATTTATCACGGTGTTCACATCCCCAGCTTCAGCCCGCAGGGAAAGCTGCTCATGCTTTTCGATGCGCAGTCGGCAAAGCGCATCAACGAGCGCAACATCGAGATGCAGGATCTCAAAATGGAGATTCACAACAAGGACGGCAGCACTTTCCATGTCGAGATGCGGCACTCGGTGTTCAATCTTGACACGCGCATCCTCGCGAGCGACACGCCTACGACCATTCGCCGGGACGACTTTATCATCAACGGCGACAAGGCCGAATTTCACACCAAGGAAAAATTCGGCAGGGTATTCGGCAACGTGAAAATGATCATCTTCAACACAGGCAGCACGAAATGAGTAAACGAAGTTTTTTTGGCACGCTGATCATTCTTTGCGTCGCGGCATTCCCGGCGCTCGGACAGCAGCGCGACACCACTCCCGCCCCCTCGAAACCGGGCAAGGCGGACGCCACCGGGTTCGGCATCGCCCAAAA
>JAQTOP010000076.1 GCA_028713285.1 Terrimicrobiaceae bacterium | reverse complement strand
GCCTGCGCATCGACCGGCAATCTCGCGAACTCCGTCGCGGCGAATGCCGCCTCCGCCGGCCTCACGAGCTACGTGCTCATCCCGTCGGACCTCGAGCGCAGCAAGGTCGTGAACTCGCTCGTCTATGGCACGAACGTCATCGCCATCGACGGACCCTACGATCAGGTGAACCGCCTTTGCTCCGAGATCGCCGGCAAATATGGCTGGGGCTTCGTGAACGTGAACCTCCGCCCGTATTACGCCGAGGGCTCGAAGTCGCTGGGCTTCGAGATCGTCGAGCAGCTCGGGTGGCGGACGCCGCGTCACACGGTCATCCCGATGGCCAGCGGCTCGCTGCTGACGAAGGTTCACAAGGCCTACACCGAATTCGCAAAGGTCGGCATCATCGACGCCGAGGCGTTCTCCGTGCATGGCGCGCAAGCCACCGGCTGCTCGCCGATCAGCGCCGCGCTCAAGCGGGGCGTCGATATCGTCAAGCCCGTGCCGAACCCCAAAACCATCGTGAAATCGCTCGCCATCGGCACGCCCGCGGACGGCTACTACGCCATCCGCTCCATGAAAGAAACCGGGGGAACCGCCGAGGATTGTACCGACGAGGAGGTGATCGAGGGAATCAAACTGCTCGCCGAGACAGAGGGAATTTTCACCGAGACCGCGGGTGGCGTGACCGTCGCCTGCGCCAGGAAGCTCATCGAGTCCGGCAGGATTCCCGCCGATGAATCCATCGTGCTCTGCATCACCGGCCACGGCTTGAAAACGCAAGAGGCGATTCACGACCGATGCGGAGCTCCGCGGGTGATCAAGCCCAGCCTTCGGGAATTCGAAGCCCTCATCGCCGACGAACCCGCCATCCTCGAAACCGCCGTCGCCTAGACACACCTCAACTCCCAACCCACAATCCATCCAATGGCCCAAGTCCGCATCCCCACCCCCCTCCGCAAACTCACCGGCGAACAGGAACTCGTCACCACCGACGGCGCGACCATCGGCGACATCCTCACGAACCTCGACGCGACCTATCCGGGCCTCGGCGAGCGGCTCTGCGACGAGCAGGGCAACGTGCGCCGCTTCGTAAACATTTTCGTCAACGACGAGGACATCCGCTTCCTCGAAGAGAAGGCGACCGTCGTCAAGGACACCGACGAAATCAGCATCGTTCCCGCCATCGCAGGCGGCTAAATCAAAATGGAACAAGCAACCCGCCTCTGGCTGATGTATCCGGCGCGCCTGATCACCAGGCCCGTCATCTACGAACTCGGCAAACATTTCGCCCTTGTAACGAATGTCCGGCAGGCCAGCGTCACCGACGAGATCGGCCTCGTCTCCCTCGAGCTCGACGGCGAGCGCGAGGAAATCAAGCGCGCCATCGCGTGGCTCGAGGAACTCGGCATCAAGGTCGAGCCGGTCGAGATTCAGACCATCGAAGGCTGATCAGCCAGCTTCACTCGAGCCGGGGCGTCGAACGATATCTAGCGGGAATCCACCCGCCATTCCCACGTGAGCGATCAACCCAAGCCCCGTGTCCTCATCGTGGACGGCCACAGCATGATCTTCCAGTGGCCGGAGCTGCGGGCCCTGCACGCGAAAAATGGCGCCGCCGCTCGCGGCCAGCTCGTCGGTGCGCTCACGCGCTATCAGGACAACACCGGCACGCACGTCGTCGTCGTCTTCGACGGGAAAGGCGTCCGCACTTCCCAGAATACCGAGGAGATCGGCATCCAGGTCTTCTATTCGAAATCCGGCCAGACGGCCGACTCCGTGATCGAACGCGTCGTTGCGACCTACGCCTCGAAATACGACATCGTGGTCGCAACCGACGACCACATGGAACGCACGACCGTCGAGTCGTTCGGCGCGGCGTGGATGTCGTCCATGCAGCTTGCGCTCAACCTCCGCGACGCGGACTCCGAACTCGCCGACCGCATCGGCAGGCTCAAACGCCGATGACCGGCGCTACTTCGCCGCCGGGAAGTCCTTCATCACAAGCGCGACGGCCTTGTCGATGCGCTTTTTCTGGGCCTCGAAGGGCTTGCTGCGATCCACCACCGAGCTGATCGCGCCGCGCCAGAGCGACTCGTGATCGCGTGCATCCGAGGCGTCGATAACGAGCGTGCCCGTCTCGTATTTCAGGCTCGGCCCGCGTCCCGTTGCGACGATGAGCGCCTCGGGGATGCGATTCGTGCCAAAGAATTTGTCCACCGTCGTGGTCGTGCCGTCGTTCTGATACATCACGAGATAGCTGATCAGCAAATCGGCTGTGCCGCCTTTTCCGGGTGCAGGCTTATAGCCCTTCTTCGCAAGCTGGGTGTCCACTTCGGACTGGACGAGGCCGAGGTAGAGCGACTGGTTGTTGTAGGGGTTGATCTCCTTGGGCGCAGGCAGCGACCAGCGGTAGGTTCTCGCCTTCTCGACGCGCTCGAGATCGCCCTTGTCGTAGGCGATGCCGATGTGTGGGCGGGAAAAAGTCGCGCAGCCGGAGATCAGAATTAGAGCCGCGAGGGAGCAGAGCGCACGTTTCATGCGCCGATGTCTATCGGCTGGCATGGGCTACGGAAAGCCCATTTCACCCGCTCTCAGGCGAGATTCGCGGCGCGATCGCGGTTCCGCCACACGGTCGCCGCGCTCTTCATCCGCGTGAGAATGTAGTAAACGGTCTGGCTGCGCTGCCGCACGAGATCGGCGCCGACGATCTTCGGCACGAAGTCCGCCGGCACGTCGAGCACCTGCTCGATGGTGATGCCTTCCAGCCCCTTGCACAGGATGGCGGTCATCGCCTTCGTGAGCGTCTGCACCTGCGGCCCGAGCGCGACGCGATAACGCGTGGTGCGGTCGGGATTCACTTTGAGAAAAATCCCAACGGTGTCGGTGCATTCCTCGTCCTTGCGCACGTCCTCGAGGTCGAACGTCTCGCCCTCGCGCGGCTCCTTGCTCTTCGCCTGATCGGCGTAGGTGATGAGCGTCTCGCGCTTCTCGATGTCGGGGAGCACCTCGAACAACTCGACGATCTGTTGCAACTTCGGCGGATACATTCGATTTTGGATTTTGGCTTGGGAAGCGCGACCGGCGCGCCCATCAAAAAACTAAAGCCAAAAATCGCTACGCGCCCTTTGCGATGGGCGCGAGCACCTTGTTCCCCCACTCGGTCCAGGATCCGTCGTAGTTCCGCACCTTTTCGTAGCCGAGCAGATAGGTGAGGACGAACCACGTATGGCTCGACCGCTCGCCGATGCGGCAATACGCGATCACATCGTCGCCGGGCTTCAATCCCGCTTCGCCCTCGTAGATCGCGCGCAGGTCATCCGCAGATTTGAACGTCGCGTCGTCCTTCACCGCCCGTTTCCACGGCACGCTCTTTGCCCCGGGCACGTGGCCGCCGCGCAGCACGCCCTCCTGCGGATACTCCGGCATGTGCGTGACATCGCCAACGAACTCTCCGGGAGAGCGCACGTCGATGAGCGGTTTGCGCCCCCGACTCTGCGCGAGCGCATCGTCGAAGAATGCGCGGATCTCGTCGTCGTAGCGCTTTGGCGGCACGGGATATTCCGCGGGCGCCGGGCCCGGCACCTCGCGCGTCGTCGGGCGGCCCTCGGCGATCCATTTGTCGCGCCCGCCATCGAGGATCTTCACATTCGGATGGCCAAAAAGCCGGAAGGCCCACAAGGCGTAGCACGCCCACCAGTTCGACTTGTCGCCGTAGAAAACGACCGTCGTATCCCGGCCGATGCCATTCTTCGCCGCGAGTTCGGCGAAGGCCGCCGGCGAGATGTAGTCGCGCACCGTTTGATCCTGCAGATCGGATCGCCAATCGATATGCACCGCGCCGGGAATGTGGCCCGTGCTGTAGAGCAGGACGTCCTCGTTGCTCTCGACGATGCGGATGTCGGAGTCGTTCAGGTGCCCGGCCAGCCAGTCGGTCGTCACCAGTGCTTCGGGGTGGGCGTAGGAACTCATTCTATTTTCGGGGTTTGTTTAGACGACAAAGGTTGGGCGGCTTGGCCGTCCGATCAAGCGATTTCGGGGCTATGACGCGCCGCCGGAACGGCGAAATCCGAACCGCCGGCGCTGGGAAGGACGCGGGCCGGACGGACTGCCGTCCATGCGCACGGTCGGTTTGCGCGAGCCGGTGCGTTCGGGCCGGCCGCCCTCTTCGCGCGGAGCCGCCGCGTGGTAGTCGAAGCCGTCGGCCCTTTTGCGCGGGATGCCGCGTCCGATGAATTTCTCGAGCGACTTGAGCGCGGAGTAGTCCTCGTTGGTGACGAAACTGATCGCGTCGCCGATGGCATGCGCGCGGCCCGTGCGTCCGATGCGATGGACGTAATCCTCCGAGTGCATGGGGAAATCAAAATTCACCACGTGCGAGATGCCGTCCACGTCGATGCCGCGCGCGGCGATGTCGGTGGCGACGAGCACGCGCACCTCGCCGTCCTTGAACGCTTTCAACGCCCGCAGCCGCTGGTTCTGCGAGCGGTTCGAGTGCAGCGTCGCGGAGGTCACGCCGCATTGGTCGAGCTTGCGCGCGATGCGGTCGGCCCCGTGTTTCGTGCGGCTGAAAACGAGCACCATGTTCATGCGCGGATCCTGGAGCAGGTGCGCAAGAAGCGAGGGCTTGAGGTGCTTCGGCACTTCATAGACGAGCTGCGTCACGCTCTCCGCGGGATTCGCGCGGCGGCCGATTTGCACGGTCTTCGGGCTGCGTTGAAAATCGTGGGTAAGCGCCTCGATCTCCCTCGAAAGCGTGGCGGAGAAAAGCAGCGTCTGCCGCTTCGCGGGCAGCGCCTTCACGATCTTCCGAATCGAGGGCAGAAAGCCCATGTCGAGCATGCGGTCGGCCTCGTCGAGCACCAGAAATTCCAGGCCGGAAAAATCCGCGCATCGCTGGCCCATCAGGTCCATCAGCCGCCCCGGCGTCGCGATCACGAGATCGACTCCCGTGCGCAGCGCCTGGATTTGCGGGCGCTCGCTCACTCCGCCGAAGACCGTGGCCACGCGCAGCGGGAGATGTTTCGCATAGGCGCGCACGTTCTCATCGATCTGCGCCACCAGCTCCCGGGTCGGCGCCAGGACCAGCGTGCGGGTGCGCGAGCGTCCGCCATCTGTGCCAGCCCGCGCGAGCAGATCCAGCATCGGCAGGGTGAACGCCGCCGTCTTGCCGGTGCCGGTTTGCGCGATGCCGATGAGGTCGTGCCCGGCGAGGATCTCGGGAATGGCGGCCGCCTGGATCGGCGTCGGCTCGGTGTAGCCCGCCTCCTGGACGGCTCGAAAGATTCGGTCGTCGAGACCGAGGGTGCGAAATGACATGCCCCGACTATGGGCGAATCGCCGCCCCGGCACATCCTTAATCGCGCAGCGCGTCGGCCACCGCACCGGGCAGCGCCCGCGGTCCGTCGCCTCCCAGCGCCGCATCCACGGCCTCGAGCCGCCGGATGAGATCGATCACCTCGCTCCGGGCGTAGGGCCCGCCCGCGGCCGCGCAGAAATGCGTGCGGCAGCCGAACGGGCGATCCGCGTAGATCAGGCACCGCTGCGTTTGCGAATGCAGCAACGGACAGGCGCCGTCCGTGCGCTCGGGGAGGCGCTTGCGCCCGGTCGCGCGAAGCGCCTTCGCGGCGAGGGCCGCCTCGCCCTTCGTGAGGTAGGGGGTGAGTCCCGTGAGCTTGAAGTGACAGCACTCGGTGCGCAGCGTGCAGTTCCGCTCGGCGGGCCGCTCCGCCAGCGCCGCATAGACGGCGCGCACCTCGCCGAGGGCGGCGGACGCCTCGTCGCGCGGGCGTTTCATTCGACTGCCATCGCGTGGCCGGCGATCCAGCCGGTCGTCCACGCCGCTTGAAAATTAAATCCGCCGGTCACCCCATCGATATCGAGCACCTCGCCCGCAAAATAAAGCCCCGGCTGCACGCGACTTTCCATCGTCTGGAAATCGACCTCGCGCAAACGCACGCCGCCGCACGTCACGAACTCCTCCTTGTTCAGGCTCTTGCCCGTCACCGGAAATTCCGTTCGCGTGAGCCGGTCCGCCAGCGCCGGCGCGCCCGGTCGGGACAGCGTCGTCCATCGGACATCCCGACCGATGCCCGACTCGCTCACAAGACTTTCCCACAATCGCGACGGCAGTGCGCCGAGCGGACTGCTGGCCACCGCCCGACCCGGCTGCGACTCCCGCCGTGCGCGCAGCTCGGCGAGCACATCCTCCGCGCTCCGTCCGGGCAGCCAGTTTACCTGCAGGGGAAATTGGTAATCGCGCGCGTGCAGCTCGCGGGCGCCCCAGGCGCTGAGCCGTAAAATCACCGGCCCGCTCACGCCCCAATGCGTCACGAGCAGCGGCCCGCGCTCGCACAGCTTCGTCCCAGGCACGCTCGCCTCGACCCCGCCAACCGCCAGGCCGGGCAGCGCGCGCAGCCATGGCGTCTCGATGTGGAATGTAAAAAGCGACGGCACGGGCGGCTCGATGGAATGTCCGAGCGCCTCGATCCATCGCGCCGCCGCCGGCGTGCGGCAGCCGCCCGTCGCGATGCAGAGTTTCTCGCAGGCGAGTTCGCCGCCGTCGGTCAGCTCCAGCGCGAAGCCGCCCGGCGCCGGGCGCGCGGATTTCACGCCGCATCCGGCGCGCAATGCGACGCCCGCGGACTCCGCCTCGCGGATAAGGCAATCGACGACGGTGGCCGAGGAATTCGTCACCGGGAACATGCGCCCGTCCGACTCAGTCTTGAGCTGCACGCCGCGCGCGGAAAACCACTCGTCCGTGTCACGGGGTTGGAAGCGATGGAATGGCCCGATCAGCGCCCGCCCGCCGCGCGGATAGCGCTGCGAAAGCTCGCGCGGGTCGAAGCAGGCGTGGGTGACGTTGCACCTCCCGCCACCGGATATGCGCACTTTCGCAAGGAAACGGCTTCCGCCCTCGAGCACGATCACCTCGCGCGCCGGAGCGGCTTGCCCGCAGGTGATCGCGGCAAAAAAACCCGCCGCGCCTCCGCCCGCGATCACGACACGGGACGATGGATCGGACTCCCGTGCCAGGTGAATCACTACGACACGCCGGACGTCGGCGTCTCACCCGAGGAGATGCGGGGCGGCGGGTCGGCGGACGCAGCCGACGCGCCCGGAATGACCTTGCGCATGAGCCGCGCGAGGCCGCTCTCCGCCGCCTCCTGTTCAGTGGTCGCCTGCCGCAGAGCCTGCTCCCAGGCCTGCGCGAAGCCGGGAGCCTGCTCGCGCATGCGGGCGACGGCGGCCTCGTAAGCCTGCAATTGCCGCGCCTCCGCGCGGCCGGGCCGCTGCTGGAGCGCGGAGAGATTCACCCGGAGGTTTTCGTTTTGCGATTTTAGATCAGCCAGTTCCTTCTCGAGGCGGTCGCTTCCCGAGGCAGTGATCTTGAGATGCGTGTGGATGTGCTTTTGCATCTGGTCCAGTTCGGTCTGCAACCGCGCGGTTTCGCGTTTGAAGTGGCCGCGCGCCGTCCACGCGCTTTTGGCAACGAATCCGGCCACGAGCAACCCGAGCGCCAGCCCCCAGGTGAACGGGTGCGCAATGATCGGCCAAAGGGAGTCCATGCCTCCCACGCTAAAAGGACTTCCCGCTCGGGCAAATGGAAATCCGCGCGGCGGCTAGATGACGCCGAGCAAAAGCAGGACGAGCACGATGACCAGCACGAGGCCAAGTCCGCCGCTCGGGTAATAGCCCCATGCGGAACTGTGCGGCCACGTGGGAAGCGCGCCGATGAGCAGGAGAACAAGAATGATGAGCAGGATGGTGGACATGGGAAACTCTCCATCAGGAGTTCGCGCTTCGCCGGGTTCGCGGCCGTGCGGTCACGCGAAAAAAAATTGCTACGAAACGAGCACGGGACCGGTCACCGGCGAAAGCGCGCGGAGCTTTTCCACCACGGCGGGAACGATCTCGATGCCTGCATCGATCTCCGCCTCGGTGTTGAAACGGCCAAACGAGAATCGCAGGCTGGCGCGGGCGCGCTCGTTCGAGAAGCCCATCGCCTTGAGGACATGCGAGGGATGCACCGAGCCGCTCGTGCAGGCCGAGCCGGCGGAGCAACACACGCCGCGCTCGTCGAGCAGGATCAGCGCGCCCTCCGCCTCGAGGCCCTCGAAGGCAAGGCTGGTCGTATTCGGCAGGCGGTGCTCGCGATCGCCATTCACTTCGACGCCCGTGACGCAGGCTAGGATTTCGGACTCAAACCGGTCGCGCAGCTCTCGCACGCGGGTCTGCTCCTCGGCCAGATTTTGCGCGGCGATTTCTGCGGCCCTGCCGAGGGCGACGATGGAGGCGACGTTCTGCGTGCCGCCGCGCCGCCCGCCCTCCTGGCTGCCGCGCAGCCACGGGGTGAAGCGCACGCGTTTGTTGACGTAGAGGACGCCGACCCCTTTCGGACAATGCAGCTTGTGCCCGGAGACCGAGAGAAAATGGATGCCGGCGTCCGCAAGGTGGAGCGGGATTTTGCCGACGGCCTGCACGGCGTCGCAGTGGAAAAGGACCTTCTTCGCGCGGCAGATTTCCGCGATCCGTTCGACGGGAAAAAGGACGCCGGTTTCGTTGTTCGCCCACAGCAGGCTCACCAGGGCCGTGTCGGGGCGGATCGCCTTTTCAAGCCGGGCGGGGTCGAGCCTTCCCTCGGAATCGACGGGCAGCCACGTGACCTCGCAGCCGCGGCGGGCCAGATGCTCGCAGAGCTTCATCGTTGCGCTGTGCTCGACTCCGCTCGTGATGACGTGCGTGCGGTCGGGGTCGGCCGCCAGCGCGGATTGGATTGCCGTATTAATCGACTCCGAGCCGCAGCTCGTGAAAACGATTTCCGAAGGCTCGCAACCCAGCAATGCAGCGACGCGCTCGCGAGCGACCTCGACGGCCTGCAATGCGCGCTTCCCAAAGCGATAGGCGCTCGACGGGTTTCCGTAGCAGTCGCGCAGCCACGGCAGCATCTCCTCGACCACGGCGGGATCGATCTGCGTCGTCGCGTTGTAGTCGAAATAGAGAATGCGTTCTTCGCTCATCGAGTGAGTCATTTACCATAGCCGCGAGCGGTGCGTCATGGCAACTCCGCGTCATACGATACGGGCTCAAGCCTGCGGCGCGATCTTGTCCGGGCGCACGTAAATCTCGTTCGAATCGAAGTCCCCGGGAATGCGCGTGTAATGGCTGCGAATGTAATCGTAGGCTGGCGCGGCCCAGTTCCTGAATCGCGAGAACTCGGTGTTGTTGATGGCGCGCTGGTCGATCACGATGACGGCCGGTCTAAAGCGCTCGATGCCGGATACCGTCCGCCGCAGGAAGTCCCGCGGGGCCGTCGCGTTGTCCACGTAGAGATTCTCAAGATACGAGCGCCGATTCGTCATGAAATTGATCGTCGGCGAATAGGGAAGCGCGACCACCCACTCGTCGGGAGCGGAAAAGCGGACGACCGTGTCGTGCAACGCCTGCATCCATGGCCGTTCGCCGTGTTTCACGAGGACGCGCACGCCATTGTCGGCGACGAGCTCGTAGCTGCGCTTGCGGCTTGCGGCGATGGTGCCCGCCGACTCCTTTGGAAAGGACTGCAGGAAATAGAGCGCTGCGTCCGTTGCGCACAGGACGACGAACCCGAGGCAGGCGACGCGCACGAACCACGAGCGCGTCGCCGCCATGCGGCGCAGGGCGAAAAATGACGCGCACGCCATCGCGACAAGAAACGGTATCATGAACTCGCTGAGGTGCGGCGTGTCGGGACGGAAGAAAAAATACTGCGGAAAGAGCGTGAGCGCGGAACCGAGCGTCACGAGGCTGACCAGCGCGGATTCCTTAAGCGTGGGATTCCGCGCAGCCAGCGCCCACGCGAGCGCCCCGCCCGCGACCACCATCAGCAGAACGCTGACCAGAATCGGCAGATGCAGAATCAGGATGAACGCCGCGTCGGAGAACGACGCCTGCTTGAAAACGTCGCGCAAAGCCGGTCGCGGCCGCGTTCCCTCGTCGCGCTTTGCCTGACCGGTGTGCGTCGAATTCTTCTCGAATTTTTTGAAGCGAACGGGCGTCCAGCTTCCATTCGCGGTCGTCCGCGATGCCTGCGGTCGGGAAAATTTTCCGGCGGCCTCATATTTGATCTTGCCCCACATCCCGAGGTATTGGCCGGCGAATTCCGGGCCAAATCCCCGCCGCTGCGCGTCGATGAAGAACGGCGCCTGAATCGCGATTGCCGCGAGCGCGCAGACCGCGGCACCGCCGACGGCGACCGGCAACCGTCGAAGAAACCGCCCGCGCACACCCAGCGGATACAGGGCGGCGAGCCCGATATAAATCGCGGTGAAAAAAATGCCGACGTCCACGCGCACGAGATAAGTGACGCCAAGCGCGAGTCCCGCGACGGCAAACCGCACCCATTGCCACCGCGCGCTCGGCGCCGCGAACACGAACGCATGCAGCAGCGCCCAGGCATTCAGCAGCGGAAGCAGCCCCATGTAGTTGCGAAAGAGCATGCCCGGAATCGTCAGGATCAACAGCCCGACGCCCAACGCATACCAGCCGTGACCGGTGACGCGGCGGACGATCAAAAATCCGAGCAGTCCCGACAGTGCGCACAACACGAAGAAATATATCCGCAACGCGATGTAATCCGGGCCTGTGAGCCGGAACAGCCACGCGACCGGATAGAACCACATCACGTTGTAGCCGAGAAACGTGTCCTTGATCGGCAGCCAGCCTTCGTTCAGCCGCATCGCAATCACGGCGACCGTGCCGCCCTCGCCGCCGGGATTGAGGCCGGAGCGATAATACTGGCCGTAGTAAACGATCGCAAAAACGAGCAGAACGAGCGGCCCCCATGCGCGCAGCCAGGCGTCGGTTCGCTGGCGGAATCCAGGCTCTTGCGCGAGGCCGGCACGCGGCCCGCCGCCGGGCGCGGAGGATTCAGTGGATTTCGACATCAATCGAACGAGCTAACCCGCTCCCGCCCGCGCGGTTCAAATGAAATCGCCGCCTTGCCTACGCGCCAAGCCGGTGCAAACGTCACCATAGCCGCGCTGCATCCAACGGCCGGATCACCTCGAACTCCCATGAATCCCATGACCATCGCCGAACAAGTCGCCGTCCGCACCTATCCGCCATTCAGTCTCGCCGGGCTTTTGAAAGGCACTTTCGAGCCGAAGCGCGGGCAAAGAATCTGCATCTTGATCGACCTTGACGACCCGCGGGACATCCGCGGCTTCAAGTTCCTCGAGAACCCCGACCTTTCCATCCAGCGCAATGCCCATCAGCATTTTTACCTCGGGCTGAAGGGCGGCGTGCTCGCCGAACTCGGCCTCGAAGGCGGCGACCTCTTCGCCTACGAGGTCACCGGCGGCAGCAACCTCGATCTGCCCGACCTCGCCGTCGCGTCGGATGGCCGCGAGCTGAGCCTCGAGCGCGACATCTATCCGCACTACGACATTATCCTCTGCATTTCGACCTACTCCGCGACCGCGCCGCTCACGGCCTTCGCAAAGCGATACGGCTTCCGCGGCGCAACGCTGCACGGGCTGAATCAAATCATTCTCACCACCGGCCTCGCGGTCGATTACGACGAGGTGAGCCGCCTCGGGGAGCGGCTGCGACTGGGAATGACGCACGCCGACTGGGTCGAGATCGACTTCGAGTGCTTCGGCGCGAAACACACGCTCCACCTCGACCTCGGCCGCCAGGAGGCACAAAAGAGCCACGGCCTGTGCCGCGGTGACGAACCCGATGTCGCCAACCTGCCCGCCGGAGAGATTTATTACGTCCCGGTCGGCGCGGACGGCGAGTTCCCGATGAAATATGAGGACGGCACCATCGGCCTGATGAAAGTCTCCGACGGGCGCGTGCAAAGCGCCGAGCTGCTCGCCGGCAATGCCGCCACCATCGCCGCGCACAATGCGAAACTCGCAAGCGATCCGGTCACGGGCGAGCTCGGCGAACTCGGCTTCGGCACGCAGGTCCTCCCGGTCTCTGGCCGCGACATCCAGGACGAGAAGATCCTCGGCACGATCCATGTGGCCACCGGACGCAGCGATCATCTCGGCGGCTCGCTTACGCCGGATAAATTTACGAACGCGAAAAACGCGACGCACGACGACATCCTCTTCGCGCCGCACAAGACACCCGAGATCAATGTCACCCAGGCCCGCATGCTCCGCGACGGCAGGATCGAGGTGCTCATCGAGAGCTACGAACCCTCCGCCTACCTCACGGGGCTCATCGCTTGAGCGGGAACATTTACGAATCGCCGAAGCTCGTCTCCGAATACCTGCTGCTCCACTACGGGAACGTCGAGGAGGTGCTCGGCGGCAAGCCAGGCCCGGCGGAGGCCGTCGATTTCCCCGCCCGTCTCGTGCGCGAATTGCTCGCGCCGGTCGAGCCGGGGAGCCGCGCGCTCGATCTCGGCTGCGCCGTGGGCCGGTCCTCCTTCGAGCTGGCCCGCTCGTGCAGCGAAGTCATCGGCATCGACTATTCCCACGCCTTCATCACCGCGGCCAGCCGCCTGCGCGACACCGGCGGGCACGCCTATGAAAAAGCCGTCGAGGGCGAACTCACCGCGCCCGGCTTCGCCCGCGTGCCGGCGGAGATCGACTGCAGCCGCGTCCGCTTCGAGCAGGGCGATGCGATGGATTTTCACGATCCCGAAGCTTTTTCCGTCGTCCTCGCGGCGAACCTCCTCTGCCGCCTGCCCGACCCGAAGCGGCTCATCGACCGCCTGCCCTCGCTCGTGCGACGCGGCGGGCAGTTGCTGCTCACGACCCCGTTCACCTGGCTTGAGGACTTTACGCCCAGGGCGCACTGGATCGGCGGCACGCCCGCGACGGGCCGCAGCTTCGATGCCCTGCGCGCCCTGCTCGACCCGCATTTCGGGTTGGAGCACGTGGCGGACCTGCCATTCTTGATCCGTGAGCACTCGCGAAAATTTCAATACGGGATCGCCTGCGGCTCGCGCTGGAGGCGGCGCTGATTCCCCGGTGGACTGGGAGTCCCGCTACCTGACCGGCGACACGCCCTGGGAAAAGGGCGCGCCCGCTCCACCGCTCGTCGAGTGGCTCTCGCGCAACGAAATTCGCGGCCACGTCCTCGTGCCCGGTTGTGGCAGCGGACATGAAGTGCGCGAGCTGGCCCGCGCCGGCGCCGAGCCGATCGGCCTCGACGTCGCGCCCTCGGCGATCAACTTCGCCGACTCTCAGCCGCGCGTCGGTCCCGAGCGCTACCGGCTCGCGGATTTCTTTGAGCTGCCGCCGGAGCTGGCCGAAGCGTTCGACTGGGTCTTCGAGCACACCTGCTTCTGCGCCATCGAGCCGGATCGCCGTGTCGATTACGTCACGGCAGCCCTGGCCGCTTTGAAACCCGGCGGCCGCCTGCTCGCCATCTTCTACCTCGATCCCGGCAACGACGAGAAGGGGCCGCCATACGGAGTCGCTCGTGACGAGCTGGACGCCCTGTTTGCCAAATCCTTCGAGATGCTCGAGGAATATGTTCCGACCCGCGCCTTCCCGGGCCGCGAAGGCCGCGAACTCGTCCGTCTCCTGCGACGGCGCGATCAATCTCCCGCAGCCAGCCGCCGCAAATAGTCGAACGAATAAATCCCGGTCGAGTGCCCGTCGCCCCAGCGCGGCTGGAGGCCGTAGCCGCCGACAAACTCGTAACCCGCCAGCTCGAAGCTGCGCGCGGTGTAGGTATTCTGCGGACGAATCACGGCGCCCATCACATCCGGCTCCCCGCCGCACGCCGCGCACGGACAGGCCCGCCGCAGACCATCGAGGGCAAAATACGACTCCGCGCCATCGCTCCAAGCGAGGGCGAGCTCGTTGCCGATGACCTGAACATTGCTGAGGCGAAGCGCAGACATTGAATCGAAGTTCTCCCAATGTATCGTCGGGCCGCCGATGGACACACCAAAATCCCCGGATTCGCCGCCGACGCCCGCGGGATCGCCATGACGCCGATCTTCGAGACCCTCGCGCCCATTCTGCTCCTCATCGCGCTCGGCGCGGCGCTGGCCCATCTGCGCTTCCTCGGGCGGGAGTTCATGGCGGATCTGAACAAGCTCGTTTTCTGGATTGCCCTGCCCGCATTGATCTTCACCGGCATCGCGGGGATCGGCCGCGCGACGCCTCGCACCGCCTCTTTGCTCGGCGTGATGACCGTGGCGACGTTTCTCGTCCTGGCGCTGGGGTGGCTGGCGAGCCGCGCGCTGCGGCTGCCGCCGGCGTCCACCGGCACGCTGGTCCAGGCGGCGTTTCGCGGAAACCTCGCCTACATCGGCATCCCCGTGCTCGCCTACGCGTTCGCCGCGCTTCCCAAGGTCCAGCGCGACGAGGAAATGGCCACCGCCCTGCTCGTGATGGCCCCGATGACCGCGCTCTACAACGTCCTCGCCGTCGTCGCCCTGCAGGGCAGTCAACACAAGCTCGGAGCGGGCAGCATCCCGTTCATCGCGCGCAACATTGCGACGAATCCCCTGATCATTGCGTGCGTCGCGGGCCTCGCGTTTCCGCTCTTCGGCTGGCATCTGCCGCTCGTCGCGGCGCGCACGCTGGGAACGCTCGGGGCCGCCGCCGTGCCGGTCGCGCTGCTCTGCATCGGCGGATCACTCGCGACCCTCACGCTGCGCGGCCGGCGCACCGCCATCGTTACCGCGGCCGTCGTGAAGGTCTTCGCAGATCCCCTCATCGTCCTTGGTCTCTGCAAGTTCGCCGGGATCGCCGGGAACGAACTCCGCATCGCGCTCGTCCTCGCCGCCTGCCCGACCGCCGTCGCCTCGTTCGTGATGGCGGAAAAGCTCAACGGCGACGAATCGCTGGCCTCGGGCTCGATCGCCCTCAGCACCGTCCTCTCGTCCGTATCGCTCCTGCTCGTGCTCTGGATCAGTTGAAGGCCGAAGCCGACCCGCCGCCGGGTCGATGCCCGGCCGCGCTCAATAGTCGCGGTCCAGAAGAAAATCCGCGATGTCGCGCAGCGGGAGGGCGCGTCTGCCGAGCGGCTCGAGCGCCCGCAGCGCGCCGGCGGTGAGCGACCTCGCCTGCTTCTTCGAGGCATCGAGTCCGATCACCGAGGGATACGTGGCCTTCCCGGCCGAGGCGTCCTTGCCCGCGCTCTTGCCCAGCCTCTCGCTGGTCTGGGTGACATCCAGAATGTCGTCCACGATCTGGAAGGCGAGGCCGAGACTGCGCCCGAAAACGGTGAGCGCGTCGAGCTTCGCCCTGCCGGCATTCGCGCTCATCGCGCCAAGTCGCAGGCTCACCTCGATCATCGCGGCGGTCTTGCGTTCGTGAATGAATCGCAATTGAGCGCGGGTCGCCGGCCGGCCTTCCCCTTCGAGGTCGGCCACCTGGCCCGCAATGAGCTGCAGACTGCCCGCGGCGACGGCCAGCTCGCGGATCATCGTGGAAACGGGATACCTCCTCGCCGGTCGCGCCTGCGCCAGGATTTCGAACGCCTGCGTGAGCAGCGCATCGCCCGCGAGCACCGCGACACCCTCGCCGAAGACCTTGTGCGACGTGGGCCGGCCGCGCCGCAAATCGTCGTCGTCCATGCACGGCAGATCGTCATGAATGAGCGAATAGGTGTGGACGCATTCCACCGCGCAGGCCGCGTGCAAAGCCGCATCGGCGGCGCCGCCGCAGGCCTCCGCCGCCGCCAGGCACAGCGCAGGGCGCATGCGCTTCCCGCCGGCGAAGAGGCTGTAGCGCATCGCCCGATGAATCGTCGCCGGCTTCGCCGCCGCATTTGGCAGAAAGGCGTCGAGCGCGCGGTCCACCCGTTGGGAGCATTCCTTGAGACGCGCGGGCAAATCCATCGACGCGCCAGTATGCAAACCGCGCGCGCATTGGGAAGCGCCGCTTGCGCCGGAATCAGGCTCGTGCATCATCGACGCCTTGATGAAACTCGGCATCCTCGGCTCCGGCAAAGGCTCCAATTTCGCGGCCATCCTCGAGGCGATCCGGAATGGCGAATTGCATGCCGCCGTCGCTCTCGCGGTCTCCGACGTGCCGGGTTCGGGCATCCTGCGTCTCGCTGAGGAAGCCGGCGTGCCCACGCTGATCCTTCACGAGCCACGCTATCGCACGCGCCTTTCACCTCGAGTCGAGGAACAACTCGTCGATGCGCTGCGGGCCGCCGGGGTCGATCTGGTCGTCCTCGCCGGCTACATGCGCATCGTGAAGTCCCCTCTCCTCGACGCCTTCCCGCGCCGCATCATCAACATCCATCCGTCGCTCCTGCCCTCGTTTCGCGGCATCTCCGCCTGGGAGCAGGCGCTCGCGGCGGGCGTCGCCACCGCCGGCTGCACGGTCCACTACGTCGATGCGGAGATCGACACGGGCGAAATTCTCGCGCAGGCCGAGGTGCCCGTCCTCCCCGGCGACACCGCGGAGTCCCTGCATGCACGCATCCAGGCCGAGGAACATCGGCTTTATCCCGAGGTCATCCGCCGCCTGGCAATGGAAACGCGCCCATGAGCCGCTTTCGCATTTTCGACCTCAATCCCGAGCAGCAGGCCGCCGCGAAGCATGGCGGCGGGCCGTTGCTCATCCTCGCCGGCGCCGGCACGGGCAAGACGCGCGTGATCACCGCGCGCATCGCATGGCTCATCGCGCAGGGCGCGGACCCCGCGTCGATCCTCGCGGTCACCTTCACCAACAAGGCCGCGAAGGAAATGAAGGAGCGCGTCGCCGGCATGGTCGATTCCGAGCCGGCCAGTCTCGTGACGACCTCGACGTTTCACGCGCTGTGCGTGCGCATCCTGCGCGCGGACGCCGCGCACCTCGGCTACAAGGCGAACTTCAGCATCTACGACGAGAGCGATTCGAGCAGCCTCATTAAAAAGGTCATCAATCGCACCGCCGCTCAGGATGAAAAACTCGACGCCGCGCTCGCGAAAAATCTCATCAGCAAGGCGAAGAACAATGGCTGGCTGGGTGGGGGACGGGGCCCCACCCCCTTCCAACCCGAGGACGAAGAGACGCTCGTCGGCGCGGTCTATCGCCGCTACGTGGACGACCTGCGCGCGCTGAACGCGATGGATTTCGACGACCTGCTCGTCAATGCCGTGCGCCTGCTCAACGACTTTCCCGACGTGCGCGCCCGCTGGCGGCAACGCTACCGGCACCTGCTCGTCGATGAGTTTCAGGATACCAACCGCCTCCAGCTCGATCTGGTCTCCGCCCTCGCCACGGGCGATCCGCCGGACGTGTGCGTGGTGGGCGACGACGACCAGAGCATCTACGGGTGGCGCGGCGCCGAGGCGTCGAACATCCTCGAGTTCGAGCGGCATTTTCCGAATCCCACCATCGTCAAGCTCGAGCAAAACTACCGCAGCACGAACGAAATCCTCCAGGCCGCGAACCGCGCGATTCGCAACAACACGCGCCGCCGCGGCAAGAATCTCTGGAGCCCGAGGGAGGGCGGCGAGTCGGTGCAGATCGTCGCCGTGCCCGACGACCGCGAGGAGGCCGAGTTCATCGTCAACGAACTTGCCGCCCGGCGCGATGGCGAGACCGGCTCGTGGGACGATTTCGCGGTCCTCTATCGCATGAATGCGCAGTCGCGCCTCTTCGAGGAAAACCTGCGCCGCCTGCGCATCCCCTACCGCGTGATCGGCGGCAAGAGCTTCTACGACCGCCGCGAGATCAAGGACATCATGGCCTACATGACCGCGCTGCTGAATCCCCAGGACGACGCCGCGCTGCTGCGCATCATCAACACCCCGCCGCGCGGCATCGGCGCGACGACCGTCGAACTTGCGCTCGAGCGCAGCATCCAGGCGCATCGCAGCCTCCATGCCGAGCTCACCTCGCCCGAGTTCCTCGGCTACGTCACGAAACGCGCCGCCGACTCGATCCGCAGCTTCGCCGACTCGCTCGGAGCCGCGCGCATTCGCATCGCGACGCCCGGCGCGGACTCCGCGCACGTCATCGGGGAATTGCTCGCCGACTGCGGCTACATCGACGACCTCAAGCGTTCGTGCAAGACCATCGAGGAGGGCGACAAGCGCGAGATCAA
>JAQTOP010000075.1 GCA_028713285.1 Terrimicrobiaceae bacterium | reverse complement strand
TTCGTCCGCGAGGAAAATGGCGCCACCCGCGTCGAGGACCACGGCTTCCGCCCCTGCGCATGGGTCCCGGCCGGCACCCCCGACGCCGCCCCGCTCGCCGGCGGTCATTTTTTTGGCGCGCTGCGCGAATTCGAGGATTGGAAATCCCTGCAGGCGGAGCGCGGCGGAGCGGCGTTCGCATTGAGCGATCCCGTCCAGCAATTCCTCACGCGCACGGGCCGCACGCTTTTCAAGGGCATGACCTTCGAGTCCCTCCGCCGGTTGCAGATTCACGTCGAAACGCTCCGCCACGGCGATTCCCCGCACGCCGACGCGGAACGCGACCCGCTCGCCGTGATCGCGCTCGCGGACGGCGGCGGCTGGGAGGAATGCCTCCGCATCGAGACCGGGAGCGCGGAGAGCGAACGCGCGGCGATCGAGCGGCTCGGCGCGATCATCGAGGAACGCGATCCGGATGTGATCGAGGGGCATCACCTCTTCAAGGTCGCGCTGCCCTGCCTTGCGGCTCGCGCCCGCCATTGCAAGCTGCGCCTGCGCTGGGGCCGGGGCGGCGGCCCGCTCACCGTGCGGCCGTCGCGACTGCAAATCGCCGAGAAGACGATTCAATATCCGCGCTACGGCGCGCGCGGCCGGCACCTCGTCGATACGTTCGTGCTCGCCCAATACTACGACATCGGCACGCGGGAGCTCGAGGGGTTCTCGCTGCGCGACGTCGCGGCGCATTTCGGGCTCACCGATCCGTCGGACGATGCCTCCGGCCGCGCGCGCGAGACCCGCTCCCTCGCGGCGGCATTGGGCGCGAGCTATTTCGTCCAGGCGCAGATTTTCCCCTATAATTATCAGGATGTGATCGTGCGCGGGAACGCGACGAAGATCGATGCGCTGTTCCTGCGCGAATACCTGCGCCGCGGCCATTCGCTGCCCGCCACGCCGGATTCGCGCGCCTTCGAGGGCGGCTACACCGACGTGTTTTTCACGGGCGTCGCGCAGAATGTCTGGCACTGCGACGTGGCGTCGCTCTACCCGTCGGTGATGCTGCGCTTCGGCCTGCTGCCCGCGAACGACACGCTGGGCGTCTTCGGCGGCCTGCTCCAGGCATTGCGGACCTTCCGCCTCGAGGCGAAGCGGCGCCTGCGCGAGGCGGAATCCGGCCCGTCCCGGGCGCGCAATGACGCGGAACTGCGCCACCTCTCCGCCCTGCAAAACACCTTCAAGATTCTCATCAACAGCTTCTACGGCTACCTCGGATTCGCCCAGGGACACTTCGCCGACTACGCCGCAGCGGCGGCCGTGACCGCCAGGGGGCGCGAGCTGCTGCGCGCGATGGTCGAGTGGCTTCGGGGCGCGGGAGCGAACGTGATCGAGATCGATACCGACGGCATTTATTTCCAGCCGCCTCCGGGCGCGACCGTCGCCACGCTCGACGCGGGAATCCGCGCGATCCTGCCTGATGGCATCGAGGTGGAATTCGACCGGCAATACGCCGCGATGTTCAGCTACAAGGCCAAGAACTACGCGCTCCTGGGGCTCGACGGGCGCATCACGCTCAAGGGCGCGGCGCTCAAGTCGCGCGGCATGGAGCCCTATCTGCGCGAGTATCTGGAGCGGGTGATCGGCCACATCCTGCGCGGGGAATCGGCGGCGCTGCCCGCCCTGCGCGCGGAATGCGAGGCCGCCATTCGCGGGCACGCCTGGCCGGTCGGGCGCCTCGCGAAAACCGAAGCGCTTCAGGACAGCCTCGCCTCCTACCGGCGGAAGATTGCCGCCTCGTCGCGCAATCGCTCGGCCGCATTCGAACTCGCGCTGGCCAGCGGCCGCGATTACCAGGCCGGAGACCCGGTCACGTATTACATCACCGGCGCGGGCAAAAAGGTCGTCGCCTACGAGGCGGCGCGGATGGTCGATGCCTGGCGGCCCGATGCGCGGGACGAGAACGTCGAATATTACGTCGCAAAGCTCAACGAGCTGCACGCGAAATTCGCCGCGGTCGTGCCCGGGCCCGACGCGCAGGGCGCGCTGCTGTAGCCGGAGCGCATTTTCGCCGCGCCCGGCGGCATGGTGCGCGCAGGCGACAATTTGCGTTGTCACCGCGCAGGCGTTTGCGCAACGTGCGCCGTGCTTGAGCTGCAGGACGTTTCCCTCTTCGTGGGCCGGGGCGAGGCCGTGCAGGCCATCCTTGCCGATATCACGCTCAAGTTTCCCCGCCGGCATTTCGCCGCGGTGATCGGCCCCTCCGGCTGCGGAAAAAGCACGCTGCTCAAGACCATCGCCGGCATCGCCCACGGGCGGGAGGAGGGCGACATTCTTTGGGACACGCGGAATCTCGTCGAACACGACTTCGCCCCGTCGGAAATCGGCTACGTGCCGCAATTCAGCATCGCGCACGAGGAACTCACCGCCCGCGAATGCGTCGAGGCCGCGGTGAAGCTGCGACTGCGCGGCGCGCGGGGCGAAGCGCTCGACAACCTCGTGGAAAACACGCTCGCAGAGGTCGGGCTCACCGAGTCTGCCGACCGGTTCGTGAGCGTGCTCTCCGGCGGGCAGAAGCGGCGCCTCGCCCTCGCGATGGAGATCGCCAGCGCGCCGGCCATTTTGCTGTGCGATGAGGTCACCAGCGGCCTCGACGCGCAGTCGGAGGACGAGGTCGTCTTCCTGCTGCGCGAACTCGCGAACCACGACCGGCTGGTCGTCTCCGTCACGCACAGCCTGCGCCACCTCGATCTCTACGACTCGGTCGCCGTGCTCACCCGGGGCGCGCTCGCCTACCACGGGCCGCCGGATGAACTCGCGCACTATTTTCGCGTCGAGAATCTCGAGGCTCTTTACGCGCGGCTCGAGGAGCGCGAGGCTGCGGATTGGGCCGCCTCGTGGCGCAAGCACTCTGCGGCCTACACGGCCGCGATTTATGAATCCGCAGTCGCCGACGAGATCGAGGCATTTGCCTCCGCGACCGCCTCGCCGCCGCCCGACCTTGACGAAACCATTGTCGAGACTGCCGGGACGCACCGCCCGCCCGCCGGGGAATTGCCGGGGCCGCTCAGCCAGTTCGCCACCCTGCTCGCGCGGCGATTCCGCATCTTCTTTCGCAGCCGGGGCCAGCTCTTTTTGCAGCTTGGATTGATCCTCGGATTTCCCGTGCTCGTCGCGATCTTTGCATGGAACGGCCTGCCGGAGGTGCGAAATCTGAGCGTCGGCCTCGACCTGAATGTCGCGCGGCAGCTCGCGGAGGCCCTGGATTTCCTCAAGCAGGCGAGCAAGGTCGGCAGCCTCGTATCGGGCATCGTGATGTTCCAGGTGATCCTGCTCACGCTCATGGGCGCGAACAACTCGGGCCGCGAGATCGCCGCCGAGCGGCTGATCTTCGAGAAGGAAAAACTCAGCGGCCTGCGCTGCTCCAGCTACATCGCGAGCAAGGCCGCCTTCCTTTTTCTGCTCGTCGCCGCGCAGTCGGTCTGGATGGGATTGTTCGTCCATTTCGTCTGCGACTTCCCGGGCGAACTCGGCGCGCAGTTGTTCTTCCTGCTGCTCGTGAATGCGGCGATGACGTCGATTTGCCTCGGCATCTCCGCCTGGATGGCGACCGCCGAGCAGGCCTCGCTCGTCTCGATCTACCTCGTCGGATTCCAGCTTCCGCTCTCGGGGGCCGTGCTAGCCCTTCCCGAGTGGATCGGCCAGGCGGTGCGGCCCTTCATCTCGGCATACTGGAGCTGGTCGGGCGTGCTGCAGACGCTGCGCGGCGAGCGCTACTACGACATCGTGCAGATGGTCGTCCAGACCGCGCTGTCGCCCGCCGCGCTGTGCGCCTGGGTGCTGCTCGCGCACGTGATCATCGGTCTCGTTCTCGCGTGGCTCGGCTCCCGCACCAACCGAATGAGCTAGATAAACGATTTGCCTGCCCGGGCCGGCACCGTTACATCGCTACCCGTGGCCCGACGCTCCCGCTCCTCCTTCCATCCCGCATGGCTGCTCGGCGGCATCATCGCGCTGGCCGTCATCTTCGCCGGCGGCAGCTACCTTCTCAATCAGTCGGGCGATCCCTACCACACCGTCCCGCCGCTCGAGGTGACCGCGTATTTGGAAAACTCGAACAGCCTGCGCGGAAACACCTACCGCGTGAAAGGCGAGGTGCTGAACGTCCTAGGCTATTCCGCCACGGAAGGCCGGTTGATCTCCGTCGGGATCGATGCGAAGGATGACATCATCCCCATGCTCATTCCCGCATCCCTCGGCTACGTGAACATCCAGAAAGGCCAGAAATTTTTCTTCCTCGTCGAGGTCACCGACAAGGGCATCCTCCGCGCGAAGAATCTCACGAAGGCATGAACGCGAAGTTCCTCTCCGCCGCTCTGCTCCTGGCGCCGCTCGCCGCTCCGGCGGTCGCCCAGGTGGCGGACACCCCGCCTCCGCCCGCGCCGACGCAGGCGAATCCGGCCGCTCCCCGTCAGGCGAATCCCTCCCCCGCGGGCGGAGGGCAATCGTCGTTTCTCGGCAAGGACGTCCCGTTCTTCGACCCCGACAGCGAGACCATCACCTGGGATGGCAGGACGTGGAATGTCAGCAACAGCCGCGTGTTTCAGGCGCGGTTCGAGAAATATCTCAACGCACCCGAGGAGACCGACAAACAGGCCGGCGAATACGAGGCCGTCATCGCGAAAATCCTGGACCTGCTCCGCCCGCGCAATGTGAACCCGCAGACGCTCGATCAGGCATTCGGCCTGCTGCCGAAGGCCTCGGCCTACACGCGCGACTCCGGCCTGTGCGACACGATCTCGAACCAGGTCTATTCCGCCTGGCAGTCCCAGCAGGATCGCGACCGCATGCTTGCCGCGACGAACGCGCTCGAGACCGAGCGGAACCGCCTCGAGCGCAACAAGGCGGTCACGCTCGAAAGCAACTCCTTCTCCACCCGCGCCGCCAGCCAGCCAAAAAAGGGCGGCAAGGGCGCCCCCGCCGGCAGCGTCGCGGACCGGGCGGAAAGCGAGCGCCTCGACGCGGAAATCGAGCCCTTCGACATGCGCATCGTCGAGGTGAACGCGCTCATGAAGGCGAACCAGGCCAAGCGCGAACTCAAGGAGATCCAGGCCAAGATCGAGTTCCAGTCCCTCATCGTGCAGCTCTTCCTCCAGCGCCGATTCGAGCACGTGCTCATCGCCACGCGCTTCTATCGCAACGTATTCAACGACGGCGACGACCAGGTGCGAGTGAAGGGCAACGCGAAGGACCTTTTCGACAAGACAACCGGCATGCCCCCCACCGTCGGCACCCTCGACTCGATGGCCAACGAAATCATGCGCGACGTCGCCGAGGGCGTCGATGCCTACGATTACCTTATCGAGCGCGGAGAACTCGACAGCGCCACGAAGCGGCTCTCGGAGAGCTTTCTCGTGGGAGAATACCTGCCGTCCATTCGCACGCTCCCGCGCGAGACGAAGCGCCGCTCGCTCGCCTACGCGCAAAAGGCGAATCAACTCGTCTCGGCCATCGAGGTGAAGGATTACACCCTCGCCGGGAAACTCGTCACCGAGATGGAGTCGATGGCGAAGGATTTCGACAGCTCGAAGCCGATGGCCGCCATCCAGACCGCGAAGACCATCGCCGCCATGCACCTCGCGAAGGCCAAGAACTCCGCCGTCTCCGGCGACCGCGCCACGCTCGAAACCGAGCTCCAGGCCGCCACGGAAATCTGGCCGCGCAACCCCGCGCTCCAGGACGTCTCGTCGATGATCTTTGCCCAATCCGACGTGCAGAACAAAGCCCTCATCGACCTCGATCAGCTCCTGGGCCAGAAAAACTACCGCCAGATTTACGAGAACGCCGGGCGGTTCGCGGCGGCGGTCGCCACGGACCCGGCGCGGCAAAAACAGCTCTCCCAGGTCCTCGACGAAATGAAGGTTATCGAGACGGCCATCACCCGTGCGCAGGAGATCGAGAAGCGCGGCGACGCGGCGGGCGCTTGGGAAAGCGCCGAGCAGGCCTACCAGCAATTCCCCGACGACCGGAAGCTCAGCCAGGTGCGCAGCGACCTCACCACGAAAGCTGCGGATTTCGTCCGCGCCCTACGCCGCGCCCAGGAGCTCGAGCAGCGCGGCCAGCCGGGGTCGAGCCTCGCCTGGTTCCTCAAGGCCCAGCAGGAATACCCAAACAGCGACTTCGCAAAGCAGGGCATCGAGCGCCTCTCGCGCCAAATCCTCCCCGACGCCACATAGAGGAAGGGGGAGCCGGCGCGCCCCGGCCCTGTGTTGCGGCCTCGGCAGCGACCGGGCGATTGCGCCGTTTTCAAATAGCCGGATAAGGCGAAGGCCATCCTCCCGCGACGCGGGCCGCCTTTATACAGCCACCCTCGGCGCCACGGTGCTCGCCACCTACGGCTACAATACGAAGGGCCAGCTCGCCACCGTGACCACCGGCAACGGCGTGGTGACCACCTACACCTACGACGAGTTGAAGCACGTCACCGCGATCAGCGCGGCATCCGGCGCGACCGTTCTCTAGGCGGCAGGCTACGGCTACGACGCCATTGGCAATCGCACCTATGCCACCGGGCTCTACGGCGGCACGGGAGGAGACGCATATCAATACGACAACCTGGGGCAGTTGACCGGCGTGAAATACCATACCGCGACGGCCTCCAGCGGGTATGCCAGCCCCACCAGCCCTGCCTCGACGGAAACGACGGCTTACGATGGCATGGGCAATCTTACGAGCGCAGACGGATGGACGCTCGGTTACAGTCCGCTCGGGCAACTCGTCTCCGCCAGCAAGACCGGAGCGCCGACTCAAACCTATGGGTTCGATGCGTTTGGCAATCGCGCTTACGAGGAGAGCAATGGGAATTACAGCAGGAAGCTGCTTTACGTCGGACGTCAGCCCTTCGATTCTTACGAAACTCCGTCGGGTGGCGGGACAGCGACCACGAAATCCTATGTGTATGGCCCCGGCATTGACCATCCGATTTGCGAAGTAACGGGAAATGCGGGTGTAATTAAATATCAATTGCAGGACGCCAACGGCAATGTGGTTGCGTTAATTAGCGCCGCTGGGGCAGTAACGGAGCGCTACACTTACGATGCCTGGGGCAAGTTAACGGTTTACGATGCTTCGTGGGCTGTGCAGAGCTCCGCGCCGCAAAGCCGGTTCCTCTTTACCGGGCGGGACTATGATGCGGAAACGGGGCTCTATCATTATCGCACCAGAGCGTATTCGCCGAAAATCGGGAGGTTTTTGCAACCCGATACGATTGATTTTTCTGAAGAAGATTTAAATATTTATCGATATGTCTTCAATAATCCTATCAACGCTGTTGACCCGCAAGGATTACTGGACGTTCAGTGGTATGGAAACTATGAAGGCCCCGGCTGGACGAATGGCGGGTATGAAAATCAACAATTTCCCGATCGGAATCCAAAGCCGAGCCAAATAGGTCGAGATAAGAATGGGAAAGAAGTTAAACCAATTGATCCAACTGATTCCGCCTTTAAAGATCATGATACCTGTTACGCCCAGTGCAAAAATCCTGATACAGGCTGTCCAAAGACGGGTGGAGATCTGAAAAAATGCGAACGGAACTGCGACGATGCGCTTCAGAAAGGTTTGGATAAAGCGAGACGACCTGGAATGGGCCCAAATGAATTTCTTGGAAATGTTGGAGCTGACTTTGTTTTTAACTTTACTAACCGTTAACTTGCTAAAATGAAAGTGCTGGCGATTTTTGTTGCGATATGTTCGTTGGCGGGCTGCTGTTTTTTTGTTAGTAGTCCTAAAGAGACGGTTCTCAACCCCGGGGAGTCTATATCGGTAACAAATGGAAATGGCACAATTGTGTGCAGCTATGTAGCGCCATTGAAGAGACGATACGATTGGGATAATACTTCGCGTCTAATTTCTCTAGAAGCTCGTGATATCCGCTGGTATGGTGCTCTCGGAATTTATAGCGCCGGCGTTTGGTTTTCAGCCTTTCCTAAGGTGGGTAAAGTTACGCGAATCGTAGCGCAAGAATCTGCCTTACACTTCGACTCGGTTAATGAGTTTCTTAAGTGGCAGAAAGGGTCGTGGATAGATTTGGTCTATAATAATGAGGGATATGCGGGCGGTTGGTGTATTTCTCCGGGTCGAGAACAGCTCAATGTCGATATATGGCGAATCTTTATTAATGGGAAAGCTCCCAAGGGCCTGCCTGGAGCGAATAACTCAGCAGTAAGGGTGAGTAAACAAAATGGCAACAATAACAACTGAAGGGAAGTAAGGGTGCGGGAGAATATTCTTGTCGTATAGGGGGCAATTTATTAAGAGGCGGAGATGCCTATCAATACGACAACCTGGGGCAGTTGACCGGGGTGAAATACCATACCGCGACGGCCTCCAGCGGGTATGCCAGCGCCACCAGCCCTGCCTCGACGGAAGCGACGGCTTACGATGCGGCGGGCAATCGGTCTTCGCAGACAATCGGCGCCACGACGACCTCCTATACAGTCAACGATCTGAACCAATATACGCAAGCCGGCGGATGCAATCCGACCTACGATGGATGTGGAAACATGAATCTCTACAACCCAGACGGCAACGATGACTGGGATCTCACCTACAGTCCGTTCGGTCAACTTATCGGTGCGGAAAGTCCCGACTTCCAGATTTCCTATGCCTATGATGCATTCGGCAACCGGGCCTACGAGAAGAGCAACGGCGTATATAGCAGGAAGTTGCTCCACGTTGGAAGCCAGCTCCTTGACTGTTACGAGACTCCATCGGGTGGCGGCTCTGCGATCACCAAATCCTATGTATATGGCCCGGGGATCGATCATCCCATTTGCGAGATAACAGGGAATGCCGCGACGACCAAATATCTCCTACAGGACGCCAATGCGAACGTGGTTGCGTTGATTAGCGCCGCGGGGGCAGTCACGGAGCGCTACACTTACGATGCATGGGGCAAGCCGACGGTTCACGATGCTTCGTGGACTGTGCAGAGCTCCGCGCCGCAGAGCCGGTTCCTGTTTACCGGGCGGGACTATGATGTGGAAACTGGTCTGTATCATTATCGCTCCCGAGCGTATTCGCCGAAAATCGGAAGGTTTTTGCAACCTGATACCATCGATTTTAATGGAGGGGATCTGAATATTTATAGCTATGTCGCTAATAATCCCGTCCATTGGATAGATCCTCTGGGACTAAGTCCGCAATCGCAAGCAAATGCCATGGCCGCTGGGGCTGCAACGGGATTTATTCTGAGTCTTCCTGTAGATGCGCTTGAGGATTTCTTTTCAGGAGGCGTGGGAGCCATCGCAAATCCTGCCACAACCGCGGCATTTGCGAGCGCTGGGGCTGCAGCAGGATCTCTTTTTGATAATTTAGTTAACCAAATGAGCGGCAACGGCCAAGGAAGTGGCAATTATCAGCCCGGCAAAAAGGGAGATAATACTGCGCAGAACAAGAAGGCCAATGACGCGTGCAAGAAAGCAGGGCTAAATAAAGATCAAATGGAAACGTTTCACGATATTCCTGGAAAAGAGGATATGAGCTTTGACGAGTTATATAATACAGCATTAGATGTAAAGGCAGAAATATATTGAAAACAGAATTCTTGAATCAGATTGAATTATTAAGGGAAAAGCCATGCTGGGGAGTTGCTTCGGGCTCTGGAAATGGATCAATGGTGACACTCCATCTCGGCGAGCGGATTTCTAGAAGGAAACCGCTGCCTCCGATCTCTACACTTAGTGAGATACAATTATATCAGGGGGAGTATTGTCTCTTTGTCAAAGGGTGTGCTTGGCGCATTCGAGACCAGGAGCGGGTTATTGGCGGCTGGGCTGAGCCGAAACAAACTATACAAAAATTGACAGATATATTTGTCGGATGCACTCTGACAAACGTTGAATGTATAAATGACGCTTTAGATCTGCGAGTGCAGTTTGCAAATCGATATATTTTAGATCTTTTTTGCGACAGGACCTCCGACGAGGACGAGTTAGACAATTACTCACTCAGGACTCCACGAGCTTGGTATACAATTGGACCCAAGAGCCGACTTCAGAAGGAACCTACAAATATAGGAGGATAACCTTTCAGGAACCGGCTCGGGGTCAGGGAACAAGGCTCGGGGTCAGGACGATATTTTATCATGGAGAGCAATGTATTAGGAGACAGGAATATTGAGGCCAGTAAGGATTGCATTTGAAGCTGCGGCCTGCCATGTGATGTGTCACGACTGAACGCTGAATCGTTGAAATGAGTGGCACAAGTATCGTCCTTATCCCCATTAACGAGACCACCTTCGAGTATCTGAACCGCTACGGCCGAAGCTGGCTGACGAAGGTCACTTCGCCGAGCGGCCTCACCGCCGAGTTCACCTACGACAGCAAGGGTAATTGCACGAGCGCAAAGGGGCCAAATAACGAGACCTGGACGCTCACGCCGAACACGCAGAATCTTCTGAGCAAGATCACCGACCCGCTCTCCCACGAGACGAACTTCTCGTATGACAGCCGGGCGAATTTGAGCACGGTGACCAACGCCCTGAGCCACGATACAGGCATCGAATATGACGACCTCGACCTCCCCAACAAGATCACCGATGCGCTCACCCACGATTCGAATTACCAGAACAATGGAGATGGCGCGACCAAGCAGCTCACCGATAACCGCTCGAAGACTTACCAGTTCGAATATCAGGATCGCTTTCTGCGCAATAAGCTCAAGTTTCCAGGCGGCAGCCAGAATGCCTCCGCCTACGATCTCAATCAACGGCTGAGCACCTGGACGAACCGGACCGGGACCGTGGTGACGATCTCTCGCGACGATGCCGGACGCATGATCAACAGGTCATGGACTGGCGGCTATGGGGTCAGCTATACTTACGACGATGCCGGCCGCATCACGCAGGCCGACTCGACCTACCCCTGGATCACCCTTCACAAGAGCTACGATTACGACAGCGAAGGCCGCGTCAGCACAGTCACTCTGGAAGGCCGCACCGCTACCCTCCACTACGATACGAATAACCGGCTGAGCCAGATGGATTACCCAGCCGGGTTCTCGGTGAACTACGCCTACGATAGCGATGGCCGCCTTTATACGGCCACCCTCGGCGCCACGGTGCTCGCCACCTACGGCTACAATACGAAGGGCCAGCTCGCCACCGTGACCACCGGCAATGGCGTGGTGACCACCTATACCCACGACGAGTTGAACCGCGTCACCGCGATCAGCGCGGCATCCGGCGCGACCGTTCTTTGGGCGTCTGGCTACGGCTACGACGCCATTGGCAACCGCACGTATGCGACCGGGCTCTACGGCGGCACGGGCGGGGACGCGTATCAATACGACAACCTGGGGCAGTTGACGGGCGTGAAGTATAATACCGCGACGGCATCGAGCGGGTATGCCAGCGCCACCAGCCCTGCCTCGACGGAGACGACGGCTTACGATGCGGCGGGCAATCGGTCTTCGCAAACAATCGGCTCCACGACGACTTCCTATACAGTCAACGATCTGAACCAATATACGCAAGCCGGCGGATGCAATCCGACCTACGATGGATGTGGAAACATGAATCTCTACAACCCAGACGGCAACGATGACTGGGATCTCACCTACAGTCCGTTCGGTCAACTTATCGGTGCGGAAAGTCCCGACTTCCAGATTTCCTATGCCTATGATGCATTCGGCAACCGGGCCTACGAGAAGAGCAACGGCGTATATAGCAGGAAGTTGCTCCACGTTGGAAGCCAGCTCCTTGACTGTTACGAGACTCCATCGGGTGGCGGCTCTGCGATCACCAAATCCTATGTATATGGCCCGGGGATCGATCATCCCATTTGCGAGATAACAGGGAATGCCGCGACGACCAAATATCTCCTACAGGACGCCAATGCGAACGTGGTTGCGTTGATTAGCGCCGCGGGGGCAGTCACGGAGCGCTACACTTACGATGCATGGGGCAAGCCGACGGTTTACGATGCTTCGTGGACTGTGCAGGGTTCAGCGCCGCAAAGCCGGTTCCTCTTTACCGGGCGGGACTATGATGCGGAAACTGGGCTCTACCATTATCGCACCAGGGCGTATTCGCCGAAAATCGGGAGATTTTTGCAGCCAGATAAGATTGATTTTTCTGGTGCGGATTTAAATCTCTATCGATACGTCTCCAACAATCCTATCAATTTCGTCGATCCATTGGGAATGAATTCTTCTTGTCGTTTGCCGACCATGGATAAAGGCGAGGGCGACGATGAAGATCGCGATGGTGACGGAGACAAGAATAAAGATGATGATAATGATGGTGTAGATCAAGACAGGGACGGTCATGATGGCGATGGACCACCGGAACCTGGAGATGAAGACTATGTCGACCGCTCGATGGAAGAGCTTGGAAGGAAGATATTACAATCACAACTTGAAGCAGCCGAGTTTCTCTCTAATTTTATTGGAATTGGAGGCATTCTTACGTCGTTAGAAAGAGCAGCGGCCAAGGCAGCAGCAAAAGATGCTTTCAGGAAAGAGGCCGGCGATATGATAAAACGGGTGCTACGCGACACGCGTACCGGTGGAACGAATAGAATTAAAGGTGTTGGAGTTAAAGGAGGCAATACTAGCTATCGCCCCAAGTTAGATGGTAATTACACAGTCACGCCAGCAAGCGGCAAGGCCTCTCAAGCTCAACATTTCCCATGATAGACGATAAAACACATAGATTACTCAGCTTGTTCGCGGAGCGAGAGGGCCGTGTATTGCGGGTCGAATTTTGCCATGGACCAGTCTTTTTGCTCAAAGTAAAATACCCTTTAGATACTTCAATCTACGGAGAACCCGGAGGATGGAATTCAGACGTTGTCTCTATGATTAGCGATCCGACAAACAAGTTTCATCGACCTGGCAACGGCTTGGATTTTTATGAAGACGATATTATTAGAATTGTCGATGAAAGTAAGGGCGATGTTATCTTTGACAATCGAACTTAGGCAAGGCAGAGAGGCCTGAGGTCAGGACGATATTTTATCATTGAGAGCAATGTATTAGGGGAAACAGGAATGCCGAGGCAGGTAAGGATCGAGTTTGAAGGCGCGGCCTGCCATGTGATGTATCGCGGAGACCGGCGGGAGAATGCCTTCCCGGGCGATGCAGATCGAAAAGCAAACCCAACAAACCACTGAATCCCAGGATATGAAAACCGCAGTCGCTCTACTCGTTCTTCTAATTTCCACGTAAAACCGCAGATCACGCAGATTTACGCAGACTCTAAATCTCTTCTGCATCTTGAACCACGGATGGCACGAATGGCACGGATAGGAATTGCAGGAAGGCTTGCTCGCGGAGGGGCGCGAATTCCTCTGCGGGATTTGCGCCATCTGCGGTGCCTGGATTTTCCTCCATCCGTCTTATCCGTGGCCTCTAAGCCGCAGAGCTAATGGTAAAACCGCAGATCACGCAGATTTACGCAGATTCTGAATCTCTTCTGCATCTTGAACCACGAATGGCACGGATGACACGGATAGGAATCGCAGGAAGGCTTGCTCGCGGAGGGAGGCGAATTCCTCTGCGGGATTTGCGCCATCTGCGGTGCCTGAATTTTCCTCCATCCGTCTTATCCGTGGCCTCTAAGCCGCAGAGCTAATGGTAAAACCGCAGATCGCGCAGATTTACGCAGATTCTGAATCTCTTCTGCATCTTGAACCACGGATGGCACGAATGGCACGGATAGGGATCGCAGGAAGGCTTGCTCGCGGAGGGGCGCGAATTCCTCTGCGGGATTTGCGCCATCTGCGGTGCCTGGATTTTCCGGATTTTGCCATGAGGTCCATCGCTCTCCTTGCGCTGTGCGGGCTCGCGCTGGCCTGCCCGGCCGGAATGGCCGCGGAAAGGGATGGCTTCCGAAAAACGACCATCGAGCTGCCGCCTGTCGGCGACATCCGGAAGGCGCGCTTCGAGTTCTGGATTCCCAAGCGGGTGGCCGGGGTGCTCGTGCTCGTCGATGGGGAGAACCTGCCGGCGACCGTCCTTACCGGCGACGAGGATTGGCGGCGCTTCGCGGCGGCGCACGATCTGGCGATCTGCGGGCCGGAATTCGCCTCGGAGAATTCCCTGCTGCGGCTGGAGAAGGGCTATTACGACGTGCCTGCCGGAGCGGGCAACCTATTGCTCGGCGCCCTCGACCAGGCGGGGCTCAAGGGCAAGCCGCTGGTGATGTATGGCATCAGCGGCGGGGCGCGGTTCGTCAACAGCTTCGTCGTCTGGAAACCCCGGCTGGTGAAGACATGGGCGGCCTACACCGTGAATGCCTGGGCGCCTCCGGTCGCCGGGCGGCCGTTGCCGCCGGGGATCGTGGCCTGCGGCCAGTATGATGACAGCCGGTATTGGGCGTGCCTGGACTTCGTGCAGCGGGCGCGCAAGCTGCACCAGCCGGTGGCATGGGTGTCGCTGCATCAGATCGGGCACCGGCGGTATCTGGAGCTGGAGGATTTCGCGCGGGAGTATTTCGATGCCGTGCTGCGGCCGGCGGCGGGCGAGAAAGCGCTGGCGGTCGATTACATCAAGGAAAACGAGGTCGATCCCAGGGAGCCGTGGCAGTATCAGCTCAGTTGCGAGCTTCCTGCCAGGCGGTTGCTGGCCTCGTGGCGCGCGCTGAACGAGCCGTGAACGGCCTGCGGAAGCCCGCGCGAAACCCGCGGAGGATTTGAATGATGCTGCCCGATGCATGGTTCACGCCGCGCCTGCACCTCGGGCTGGGCAACCCGAATAGCGCCGGCGCGTTGTTCGCTATGCTGCTCGTGAGCGCGCTCGCGTTTTGCCTCGGTGGCGGGCGGCGGCGGGCAATCGGCGCGGTATTGACCCTCGGGCTGGGGTGCGCGATGGCGATGACGGCCTCGCGCGGCGCCGTCGTGGCATTGGCGGCGGGACTGGCCGTGCTCGCCGCCGCCGGCGCGCGCTCGTCCGCAGATCGGTGGATGCTGGCGCTCGTGGCTGCGGGAGTGGCGGGCCTGTTCGCGGCGAGCCCCGCCGGGAAACGCATCCACGCGCCCGGGCAGGATGTCTCGCTGGCGACCCGGTGGGTGGTATTCTCGCGCGTGCCGGCCATGATCGCGGCGGCCCCGGGCGGCTGGGGCGCGGGGCGATCCGCCGCAGCCTATCAAAACTGGTTCGAGCCCATCGGCGGCGTCACGCAGTTCAAACACATGCTCAGCACGCATGCGATCTGGCTGGTCGGGCGGCCCTGGCCGGTGCGGCTCCTGTATGTGGGGGCGTGGGCTTTCGCGCTCGGCTGGTGCGCGGGAACGGGGCGCAAATGGATGGCCCGGGGGCCCGGCATGCTGGACGGTCTTCGCCGTGGCCGCCTGTTTCAGCCACGTGGGAGAGCGGCTGTGGGTATGGGCGCTGCCATTTGCCTGGCTGCTGGCGACGACGGCGAGCCGGGTGCGGGACGGGCATTATCCCTCGCGGAGAGCATTCGGCGCGATGGGGGCGGCAACCCTTTTGCTCCTGGGCGGGCTGTTCCTGCTCGGGCAGCCCTGGCGAAACGGGCCACGCCTCCGGGCCGGAGTGGTCGAGGTGGAAATCCCGGCGGCTCTCCGCAGCGCACGGTGAGCGTGGCCGCCCAGGGCGCAATCACAGGCTGCATCGGCCAGCAGATTCGATTTCATCCGCCGCCGCATGCGACGGTGGAATACGCGTGGGAGCCGGGGGGGACTCTGCACGGGGATACCCTTCCGCTCATGGGGGCCGAGAGCGAGATCCGCCTGGCCTCGGGCGCAACCCTGCGGAAGGTGGTGTGGGCCTCTCCGGAGCGAGTGCTGCCATGGAAACTGCCCGCCCCGCTGCGCCGGGCGCAGATCATCGCGCTGAGCGGTGCGCTGGCGACGCTCACGGTGGCTCCCTGGCACAAGTATTTTACGGAAGGCGGGGCGGGCGGGTTGAAGGTGATCCCCCGGCAGGGAGACTTCCTGTCCGACCCCTGGGATCGGCTGCTAGCGGAGGCCGGCCTGGACGCCCGATGAAGCGCCGGCTGCCATTTGCTCTGGCCGCCATCCTGGCTGCCGGAGCCGCGAGCGGAGAGACGCGCGCCGTGAAGCCCTCGCCGGCTGCGAATATCTCCAGGATGTAATTCTCCTTCGAGAGCTTCGACGCGCAGCCGAAGGGAGTGGTCGTCGTGAGCAGGGAGCATCCCTCAGGCGAAAAATCCGCCGCAAATACAGACTGGGAAAAATTTGCCCGCGACAATCATCTGGCGCTGTGCGTCGCGGAACTCGAGTCTCCGAAACCGCCGCTGCCGAAAGTCGCGCCGCCTGCCCCCGCCATCCCTCCCCGGGGAGCGGGAATGCTATTTTCCAACGCCTTGCGGCAGCATCATCTCGACGACAAGCCGCTTTACCTTTTCGGCTATCGCGGCGGCGGCGACTTTGTTCTCGGGCTGGCAAACAGCGGCGGACGGCGAATCGCGGGATGGGCGTGCGATGCGGCGACGAGCTTCCCTCCACCGGTGCGGGAGACTCCCTATGGAATGGTGGTCTCGGCCGATCTCGACGGCGTCCACTATGATGACGCCAGGAACTATGCCGGGCAATTGCGGCGGCGCGGCGCGGCGGTGGCGTGGATTTCCACCCGCGGGGCGGCCCAGCAGAACCCAAAGGTGGAGGCATTCATACAGGCTTGCTTCGCGGCGATGCTGCGGGGTGACAAACCCATCACCGTCGATAACGAGCGCAAGATAGCGATGCCCGCGCAAGGCGGTTCCGAAGCGGGCTCGACCTCGGTGCTGCCTTCCAGGGCCGTGCTCCCGGGCTGGTCCGCCCTTCATCAACCGAGCGGCATCATCACGACGACGGTCGCCACGGGGATTGCAGAATTCCCGGAAATCTCCTTCGCCCTTCGGCTGCCGTCACGACGGCGCGACCACCCGCGAATCCTTGCCTATTGCTATTATTTTACCGATGTCGGCAACGTGCTGCAGATGGCGCGCGACGATCGCTCGGGCTGGAATCAATTCGCGGAAGCGCGGGGGCTCGCGGTGCTGACATGGAACGTAAAGACCCTGTGGCAGAATCTGCGGAGCTACGACCAGACCGCTTCTCGCGATACGATCAGCCAAGGGACGAATCTTCGACGCTGTGGCGCGCGCCTGGGACGCCGCCGTGGTGAAGCTGGCGAAACAATACCAGCTCCAGGATTCCCGGATGCTCCTATACGGATGCTCGCGAGGCGCAAATTTCGCCCTTCGGCTGGCAATGCGGGAGCCGGAGCGCTTTTCCGCGATCGTGGCGCACGTGGCGAATTCCTTCGAGCGTCCAACGCCCGCAGCGGCCAATGTGCTGTGGGTGATCAGCAATGGCGAATTCGATCCCGGCGCGCCGAACGCAAAGCGCTACTACGAACAATGCCGGGCGCTGGGATTTCCGATGTTTCTTCGATTTTTCCCCGGTCTGGGACATCACGAAAGCCCGGAGTCGCTCAGTTTCGCGAAGGCCTTTTTCGATTACGCTCTATCCGCGGGCGCCGCGGAGGGAAACCTCGCGCTCCGTATCGCGGCGCAATCGAAGGCACCCCGATATGCGGCGGATTTGAACAACGGCCTCGTGTTCCCAGTCAGCAAAATGGACGCGGTGCCGAGCGGGCAGTGCGTGCTGCTGCCCAATGAGGATATGGCCAGGCTCTGGGGACGGGTCATTCCATAAAAGGAGGCTCCCACGCGATACACACGGGCCTGTGCCGGTAAGCCGGCCCGAGGTGAAGCAGGCCGCCGACCTTACAGCCGCATTGTTTTCGACAGCCGCCGCGCGTGCATTTGCGGCAGGCGCTCGTAGTTCTCCTGGATGCGCCGGAGCTGCGCGTCCTCCGGCCCGTGGAACTGCGAGAGCGTCTCCAGCGCGCTGCGATAAAACCGCTCCGCCTTGGCATACAGCCTTTTCGCGTGATAGACAGCGGCGAGATTCGCCAGCGACTGGCCCACGTCGGGATGGTTCGCCCCAAATGCCCGTTCGCGGATTTGCAGCGCGCGCAGGTGGAGATCTTCGGCGCGCACCAGGTCGCCGTGGTCGGTGTAGGCGACCCCGAGATTGTTCGCGATGAGCGCGACCTCGGGATTGTCCGCGCCATGCAC
>JAQTOP010000074.1 GCA_028713285.1 Terrimicrobiaceae bacterium | reverse complement strand
GCGCGAAATCGGCGGCCGACTATCGTGCCGTGATCGATCATTACGGCTCGTCGCCCGTCGCAGGCGACGCCTCGCTCCTGCTCGCGAAATCGCTGCGCGGCGGGAAGAAATACGCCGAGGCGAACGAAGTGCTCGCCGCATTCGTGAAGGCGCAGCCGCAGCATCCCTTTGCGCCTCTGGCGAAGGTTGCGACGGCCGAGAATCTCGCCTTGAGCGGCCGCGGCGAAGAGGCGGTGAAGTCGCTGGAGACCATCGCGCAAACCGATGCGAAGTCCTTCGTCGCGCCCTACGCGCTGTTGCTGGCGGCGGAGTTGAAAACCGCGCAGGGTCAGCGGGAGTCGGCACTGCGCTCCTATCGCGAGCTACAGAGCGCCTTTCCCACCAGTGTTTCCGCGCAGGTCTCCGCGCCCACGGCCGAGGAACTTGGCTCGATGGTTGAGCATTCCGCCCCGCCGGCGCAGGCACGGTAATCAGCCAAAGGCAAGGCGCGCCTGCCAGCCGGGAATCACCTTTACATCGGGCCGCTCCGGTGCGGCGGGGGCGGGCCGCGCGATGCCGGGGGAGATTTCCACCGCGCCGGCGTAGGATCCGCCCTTGTCCACTACCATCGCGCGCGACTGCACATCGCCCTCCAGGCCGCCATGCCGCCCGACGTGCAGCGCGCCGGCGCAGTGGATGTCGGCCGCGATGCGCCCGCGAATGACGATCTCGTCCGCGCTGATGGTGTAGGGGAATCGCAGATTCGTTCCGCGGTCTATCAACAGGCGGCGCGCGCGGATCTGCGCGCGGCACGGGCCATCGCCTTTCAAGCGCAGTGTTCCGGAACAGGTGATTTTTCCGGCGATGCGGCCCTCGACGAATGCGTTCCCACAGGTGACGCGGGTCGAGTTCAGAAATCCATCACGGCCGACATGGACGGTGCCGTGTGTTTGCACGACGGCGGTGCTGTGACCGGTGATTTCGACATCGTGCAGATTGATGACCGCGCCGCAGGCCGGGCAATGGACGGCCTGTGCGGCTGCCGCCATCGGATGTTCGTGGCCGCATTCGTGGCACCCGATGAGGCGCCGCCGGTGAGCGCGCAGTCTCTCTCGCAGCCTACCGACGAGCGGCGGCTTTGCGGAAGAGGGAGCCGGAGGCTGAGGCGCAACCGAGTAATGGTCGCCGCAGCCGCGGCAATATGTGGAGATCAACTCGCGCGGCTCGAGTTGCACGAAGCTGCAATGCGGGCAGGTCGTGGCAACTTTTTTGGCGCTCCCGAACATGCGAGGTCGGCCGCGTAAAACCGATGGGCGCTCAGGCCGCCATCGGCTGCGGCTGCTTGCGCTGATCCATCGAAGCCGGTGCGGGGCCGCTCGGCTGTTTGATTGCGGCTTTGTTTGGCGTGACTTCCGATTTCCCGATGAAGGTGGCGCCCTCCTCGATGATAATCCGTGTCGCCTTGAGGTCGCCGGTGAGCTGGGAACTGGCCTTCAACTCGGCCTTCTCGGTCACCGTGATGTTGCCGAAGACGGTGCCATGCACGGTCACGGACTTCGTTTTTACCTCGCCGCGCACTTCGGCATTCTTGCCGATGACGAGCGTTCCTTCCGAAAGGATCTCGCCTTCGACCTTGCCGTCGAAGATGAGCTCGCTTTCAAACTTGATCGTTCCCTTGATCTCGACATCGTTCGCAAGCACATTCTTCGTGCCGGCGCCGGGGATGGGTTCTGCCATAGGTTTTGTGGTCAAATTGTTGAGGTTCATGCGATTCTTTTGCGGAAATTAGCCTTCGGTTCCGGGGTGTCAACAAGTTCCCTTTGCCGGGATCAACTCTTCCGCCGGATAGGTCCAGATTTCACTCAGTGTGGGATGGTAATGGGGGATGGCTGCGAGCTGCGCGGCGGTCGCGCGAAAGTGCATTCCCACGACGATTTCGTGGATGAGGTCGCTCGCATGGGGGCCGACGACGGCGCCGCCGAGGATTTCGCCGGTCGCGGGGTCGGCGATCAATTTCACAAAGCCCTCGGTCTCGCCCATCACGAGCGATTTGCCATGATCGTCGAAGGGATATGTCGCGACGCGCACCGCGATGCCGCGCTCCCGTGCCTCCGTTTCGCTGAGCCCGACGGTCGCGACCTGCGGCTCGGTGAAGACGACGTAGAGCTTCAGCCGGTAGTCGATCGTTTCCAGCGATGAGGTCGGCTCCCCTCGCAGCAATCGCGCCGCATTCCGCGCAGCGATCTCGCCCTGCTGCACGGCGATGTGAACGACCTCGATCGGGCTGCAGCAATCGCCCGCGGCGAAGATGTGCGGCTGGCTGGTTTGCTGGCTCGCGCTCGCTTCGACGCGGCCGCGCGCGCGGATCACTTGCGCCGCGTCGAGGTCGAGCCCATCGAGGTTTGGTCGCCGGCCGAGCGCATTGAGAATCTGCGCGCATTCCACCGTGCGACTCGCGTCGTCGTGCTCGAAGACGATGCGCGCGACTTCGCCGCTCCGCTCGATCTCCGCAATTTTCGTCCCGGTGAAAATGGCGATCCCGCGCTTGCGCAGCGCGGCTTCGAGCGCTCCGGCGAGATCGGCATCCGTGCCGGTGAGCAGTTGCGGCCCGCGCTGGATGACGGTGACCTCGACGCCGAGCGCGGAAAAATAATGCGCCAGTTCGAGCGCGACCGGGCCCGCCCCGAGGACGGCCAGCGACGCGGGCAGCGTTTCCAGGTCGAGCGCGTCGTCGCTCGTCAGCGCGCCGGACTCCGCCAGGCCGGGGACAGGCGGGGAATGGATCACCGAGCCCGTCGCGACGAGGAAACTGCGCGCACTCAGCGTGCGTTCGGGTTCTCCGGGCCAGTGGATCGCCACGTGGTGCGGATCGGTGAATCGCGCGTGGCCGCGAATGAAATCGAACTTCCCGGATTCGATCTGTTCGCGCCGGTAATCCGCGAAGCCGTCGATGAGCCGCCGCTTGCGGGCGACGATCTCGCCGGCATGCGCCTCGAGGCCGCTTGCGCGCAGGCCGAACTCCGCGGCGCGCCGGAGCGTGAGCATGCGGTTCGCCGACTCGATGAGCGTCTTGCTCGGCATGCACCCGCGCAGGATGCACAACCCGCCGATCCGTTCGCCGCCTTCGATGACCGCAGTCTTCAAGCCGAGATCGGCTGCCGTGCGCGCCGCGGCATACCCGGCGCTGCCTCCGCCGATCACCAGGAAATCGTAGTCCATGCCCGGAAGTTTAGCCGGCGGCCTGATCGCGGCAACCCTCCTCGCGCCAGCGCTGCAGGGCTTCCGCCGCATTGGGGGAAGGTTCGACGGTGATGATCACCGACTTCGAGGCGGGGGTGTTGCTGATTTCGCCCACGCTTCCGACGTGGACCAGCGCGTTCGTCTCGGGATAATACGTCGCGGTGCAGCGGCGCGGAATTTCGTAGGGGACGGCCTGGAAATGAATCGCCGTCCGGGTTTCGCCTTCAAAATGGCTGGTGAGATCGACGAACTGCCCCTGATGCAAGCCCGCCTCGCGCAGGTCGTCCGCGTTCATGAAAATCACGCGCCGGCCATTGTAAATGCCGCGGTAGCGGTCATCGAGGCCGTAGATCGTCGTGTTGAACTGGTCGTGGCTGCGGATCGTCATCATCCAGTATTGGCCGGGTTCCAACGGCTGCGTGACGATTTGATGGACCGTGAATTTGGCCTTCCGTTCCGCGTTGGAGAACTCCCGCCGGTCGCGCGGACCGTTTGGCAGATGGAAAAAGCCCGCGCGAATGCGTTCGTTAAAATTGGCGAAATCGGGAATGACGCGCGCGATGGTGTCGCGGATTTGATTGTAGTCGCCTGCCAGGCGCTCCCAATCGACGGCGGATCGCCCGCCGAGCGCCGCCCGGGCGATCCCGGCGATGATCGCGGGCTCGCTGCGCAAATGCTCGGACGCGGGTTTGGCATGGCCCTCGGATCGGTTCACGATGCTCATACTGTCCTCGACCGTCACGAATTGCGGCCCGCCCGCCTGCAGGTCGATTTCCGAGCGGCCCAGGCACGGAAGAATGAGCGCGTCGCGGCCGGTGATGAGGTGCGACCGGTTGAGCTTCGTCGAGACCTGAACCGTCAGGTTGCACTTCCGCAACGCCGCCGCGGTGAATTCCGTGTCGGGTGTCGCGGAAAGAAAATTGCCGCCCATCGCGAGGAAAGCGCGCACGCGTCCGGCGTGCATCGCATGGATCGTCTCGACCGTGTCGAGCCCGTCCTCGCGCGGCGGATCGAATCCAAATTCGCTCCCGAGCCTGTCGAGAAACGGCCGCCCCATGCGCTCCCAGATTCCCATTGTCCGGTCGCCCTGCACATTGCTGTGGCCTCGCACGGGGCAGGCTCCGGCGCCGGGACGTCCGATGTTTCCCTTGAGGAAGAGGAAGTTCATCACCTCCTCGATCGTGGCGACCGAATTGCGATGCTGCGTGAGCCCCATCGCCCAGCAGCAGATGATGCGGTCGCAGTGCACGGCGATGTCGGCAGCCTCCCGAATCTGGCCGCGGGTGAGTCCGCTGCTCTCCTCGATCTGCCGCCAGTCCGTGCGGCGAAGTTCTTCAACAAAGGCGTCGAATCCCGCGCAGTAGTGTTCGATAAACTCCCGGTCAAAGACGCGGCCCGGAGCGCGCTCCTCCGCGGCGAGCATTTCGAGCATGATGCCTTTCAGCGTGGCCATGTCGCCGTTCACGCGCACGGGCAGCCAGAGATCGGACATGCGCGTGGCTTTTCCGAGCAGCGCCGGCAGCGCCCGGAGCGGCTTTGCAAAATCCTGCGGGTTGGTGAACCGCATCACGCCGACTTCCGGCAGCACATTGATGCTCACGATTTTGCAGCCGCGCTCCTTGGCCTTCTGCAGGCTGCTCAACATCCGCGGGTGATTCGTGCCGGGATTCTGGCCGATCACAAAAATGGCCTCCGCCTTCTCGAAATCCTCGAGCGTGACGGTGCCCTTGCCGACCCCGATCGCGTTGCGAAGCGCATATCCGCTGGCTTCGTGGCACATGTTCGAGCAGTCGGGCAGGTTGTTCGTGCCAAATTGCCGGACGAAAAGTTGATAAAGAAACGCCGCTTCGTTGCTGGTCCTTCCCGACGTGTAAAAGGCGGCTTCATTCGGCGAGGCCAGATCGTTCAGCGCTGTTCCGACCAGGTTGAATGCCGCGTCCCAGCCGATCGGTTCGTAGTGCGAGGCTCCTTCGCGCAGGATCATCGGCGAGGTCAGCCGGCCCTGGTGGCCGAGCCAGTAGTCGGATTGCTCCCGCAGCTCCGCGACCGAATGGCGCGCGAAGAACTCCGGCGTGATCCGCTTCGTCATCCCCTCGTCCGCGACGGCCTTGGCGCCATTCTCACAAAATTCCGCGAAACTGCGATGACCATCGGGAGTCGGCCACGCGCAGCTCTGGCAGTCGAAGCCGTCTTTTTGATTAACCTTTAGCAGCGCGCGCGTGGCGCCGATGGGGCCCATCTCGCGGAACGCGATCCGCATGGATGTGACCACGCCCTTGATGCCCGCGGCCTTTTTGCTCGCGGCGCCGAGCGTTGCGGGTTCGCTCTCGATCGGGGGTTGGGCGCCGCTGGGCGGCGCGGACGGGTTCGAAGGTTCCTTGCTCATGCGAAGATCAATCGGCGACGGCCTCGAGACGCACGGCCGCATCGAGAATCCGATGGCTCGCGGCGTAGATATTGAACCGCCCGCCTCGCACGAATCCAAGCAGCGTCATCCCCGAGGCGCGCGCCAGCTCGACCGCCAGGCTCGACGGGGCGCCGACCGCCGCGAGGGCCGGAATGCCCGCTCGCACGGCCTTCTGCACCAGCTCGAAGCTCGCGCGTCCGCTCACAAAAAGAATGCGATTATGGATCGGGACGCGGGACGCGAGCCATTCGGCACCGATGACTTTATCCACCGCATTGTGCCGTCCCACGTCCTCCCGGAGAGACAGGAGATTTCCCCCTGCGTCAAACAACGCCGCCGCGTGCAGCCCGCCGGTGTGTTCGAAGAGTTCCTGTGCGTCGCGGAGCCTGGCAGGCATTTGATGGATGATTTCCGGCGTGAGGCGAAATCCGTCTCCTTCGTGCAACGCAGGCCCGCGGGCCATCCTTCGCACCGCCTTGATGGACGCCTTCCCGCACACCCCGCAGCTCGATGTCGCGTAGAAGTTCCGGTCGAGCATTCGGCCATCCAGCTTGAATCCGGCCCGGAGTTGAACCCGCACGCGGTTCGCCGACTCTCCGTCCTCGCCGCTCGGAAAGCTGATGTCCGCGACATCGGATCGCTCACTGAGGATTGCCTCGCCAAAAAGAAATCCCACCGCGAGTTCGCCATCGTGGCCTGGCGTGCGCATCGTCACCGATACGGGCCTGCTGGTGCGCATGCCGTGGCGCTCCTGTCCGATCTGGATCTCAAGCGGTTCCTCGACCGCAACGCTGTCCAGGGCGGAGTTTGCAAGGTCGCCGTCAACCCGGCGAACCTGAATGGCAGAGGCATTGGGGGTGGATGGCATCTCCGGTTTGCGCGACTGGATCGTTGCGTCAATACACACCGCATCCGGGAATTGAACAAGTCCCGCCTGAGCGACCGGCGCTTGCATTGATTCGCAAGCCGTGCTTGGGTTGGGCATTGCCATGGCACACACCGCGCGCTTTTCGCTCCTCGCGCTTCGACTCGGGTCGCTCTCGAGCCGACTCCTCCTCTTGTCTTAATTCCCTGGCATAACTGCGTTTTCTTTCCGGTGGCGTGGTGGGTGCCAGAATCCCTTTCACCACCGCCGGAAATCCAATCCACGTTATGTCCGAGAAGGTAATTATTTTTGATACGACGCTGCGCGATGGCGAGCAATGCCCCGGCGCGTCGATGAATCTGCGCGAGAAGATGGAGGTCGCCCGCCAGCTCGCCCGCGTGAATGTCGATGTCATCGAGGCCGGATTCCCGGTGATCAGCGACGGCGATTTCGAGGCGGTACAGACCATCGCCCGGGAAATCCGCGGCCCGATCATTTGCGGCCTCGCGCGGTGCGTCGCGAAGGACATCGACGCCGCGGGCGCCGCGGTGCAAGCCGCCGGCGAGCGCGGGCGCATCCATGTCTTCCTGGCGACCTCCGCGATCCATCGCGAGTTCAAGTTGAAAAAAGCGGAGGAGGAGATTCTCCGCATGGCGGTCGAGGGCGTGAAGCGCGCGAAGGCGCTCGTGCGCGACGTCGAATTTTCGCCGGAGGATGCCTCGCGCACCGAGCCGGAGTTTCTGGCGCGGGTCGTGCAGGCCGCCATCGAGGCCGGCGCCACCACGGTGAACATTCCCGACACGGTCGGCTATGCAGTGCCCGAGCAGTATGCGGCGCTCATTGCGTATCTGCGCGCCCATGTCCGCGACATCGGCGGCGCGGTGATCAGCGTGCATTGCCACGACGATCTGGGCCTCGCCGTCGCCAACTCGCTGGCTGCGGTCAAGGCGGGCGCGCGGCAGGTCGAGGGGACGTTCAACGGCATCGGCGAGCGCGCCGGGAATTGCGCGCTCGAGGAGGTCGTGATGGCCATCCGCACGCGGCCCGATTTTTTCGGCGGGGTTCATACCGGCGTCGCCACCCGCGAGATATTGAAGACATCCCGCCTGATCGAGCGCATGAGCGGGCTGCAGGTCGCCCGCAGCAAGGCCATCGTCGGCGAGAACGCCTTCGCGCACAGCTCGGGCATTCACCAGGATGGCATTCTGAAAAAGCGCGAGACCTACGAAATCATGGATCCCGAGGAAATCGGCTGGGGCGGCACGGAGCTGCCCCTCACCAAGCATTCGGGCCGCCATGCGATGGTCGCGCGGCTCAAGCATTTGGGCTTCCAGTTGACCGACGCCGAGATCGGTGCGCTGTTCGCGCGCTTCAAGGAAGTCGGCGACAAAAAGAAGTTCGTCTATGACGACGACCTGAGCGCGCTGGTGGACGACTCCATCGGCAATGCCGGCGAAACGTTCGCGCTGGATTACATCCATGTGACGAGCGGCACGACAACGGTGCCGACGGCGACGGTCCGGCTGAAAAAGGGGGACGAATTCCAGCAGGATTCCAGCTCCGGCAATGGCGCCGTCGATGCCGCGATGCAGGCCATCGACCGCATCGTCGAGCGCAAGGGCGCGCTCGCTTCGTATCACGTCGAGGCGGTCACCCGCGGCCGCGATTCGCTCGGCGAGGTGACGCTGAAAATCGATTTTGGCGACGGGGAACTCGTGACCGGCAAAGGCGCGGCGACCGACGTGATCGAGGCCAGCGCCCGCGCTTATCTGAACGCCATCAACCGCTCGATCGCCCTCAAACAGAGCGCCGCCCGGCGTTTCGAATCGGCTGGCGTGTAGCCGCTTGACGCCTCGCGCATCGGCACGGACAGTTCATGCGATGCATGCTCGATCCTCTCGCGGTGGAAAATGGACGGCCTTCGTCGCGGCGCTGGGTTTTCTGGTTTTGGCGTCCGACGGCACCGCCTCGGTGCGCGCGCGGGTCGTGTCGGCGGAATTCGATTCGCCGATTTTCGCGACGGCTCCCGCCGGTGATTCGCGGCTTTTCGTGGCCGAGCAGGGCGGGAAAATCCGGATTCTGAATCCAGCCACCCACCGCGTAAACCGCGCGCCGTTTCTCGTGGTGGAAAACATTCTTTCCGGCGGCGAGCGCGGTCTGCTCGGGCTCGCCTTCGATCCCGCCTTCGCGACGAACGGCTATTTCTACGTCAATGTCACCCGGTCCCCCGACGGAGCGACGGAGATCCGCCGCTACCGCGTCTCGGCGGCGAATCCGAATCGCGCCGATCCCGCCTCCGAGACCTTGATTCTGCGCTATGCGCAGCCGTTTCCGAATCACAACGGCGGCTGGCTGGGCTTCGGACCGGACGGGTTTCTCTACATCTCGTCCGGCGATGGCGGCAGCGGAAACGACCCGAATAACAACGCGCAAAACACGAATGCGCTGCTCGGGAAGATTCTGCGCATCGACGTGGCGCATCCCTCGGGAGGCCGCGCCTACGGCATCCCGACGGACAACCCATTTGCCGCCGGCGGCGCGCCGGAGGTCTGGGACTACGGCCTGCGGAATCCCTGGCGCTGCAGCTTCGACCGGGAGACGGGCGATCTGTGGATCGGCGACGTCGGCCAGGACGCGCGTGAGGAAGTGGACGTCCATCGCGCGGGTCAAGCGGGCGGCAGGAACTACGGCTGGCGCGTGTTCGAGGGTCGCATTCCCACGTCCGGCATCTCCGATCCCGCGCCGCCAAATGCGATCCGCCCCGTTCTCGATTACCCGCATCCCATCGGCGAAGCGGTCATCGGCGGCTACGTTTGCCGGTTCCCCGTTCGCGGGCTCAAAGGGCTGTATATCTTTGGTGACGAGGTGAGCGGTCGCGTCTGGACCTTTCGACCGGTCAACGGCAGGGCCACTCATTTGCAGGAACGCACGGCCCAAATTACGCGCCAGGGGGGAATTCCATTCCTGTCGTCCTTCGCCGAAGATGGATTCGGCCGCCTGTATGCCGTCAGCCTCGCTGGAAAAATCTACCGCATTGTCGGCGGGCCATCCCGTTAGCCGCAAGCGGCACGGTGCTTGCGGGATGACGCGGCCGCCTTGGAAAATCGAATGACGCCGCACGCATTCGGCATTACATCGGCAGAATGGCTGGCGCGTATCGACACATCGGCGTTGCCTCGACCTTCTCGCCGCGGTTTCAGGCGGTGCTGGCCGAGGCCGACCGTTTCGCGCGTCGGTTCGACGGCCCGCTCAGCGTCATCCATGCAGCGGCTGAGCATCCGGAGGGCGCGGCGAAATTTGCCGAAGCGCTCTCCCGGCTGCGGCGGGAGGAAAAGTCCACCGTGCTATGGTCCGTCGCGGACACTCCCACCGACGCGATCCTCGCCGCCTGCGTCCGCGGAGGCATCGATCTGCTGCTGGCCGGTGCGCTCGAGCGCGAGGGCGACTACCGCAACTTCGTCGGCGGCGTCGCTCGCGAGCTGCTCCAGCGCGCGCCGTGCGACCTCCTGCTCCTTCCGAAACCCGAGGAACAGGCGGCTCCCTGCGCTTGCGTGGCGGTCGAGGTGGATTTGAAAAAGCCGTCCGTCGCGCTGTTGAATCGCGCCTGCGAAATCGCGACGCGCCTCGAAGCCAAGGAAATGATCTTCATCGGCATCGTCACCCCGTTCGATGAAGCGCGGATCGCCGCCGGCGGCGAACAGCTCGATGAGGCCCGCCTCGCGAGCATCGTGGATCAAGCCTCGGGCTTCGAGGGCGAGGTGGACTGCCGCCTCCTGCGTTCGACGACGGGTTTTTCGGTCTGCGATTTTTTGCAGGATGCCGGAGCCGGGCTTTTCATCGCGGGATTGCGGCGCAAGGACGGCCAGCGCCGCCTGCCCACGCGCCTCGACTGGCTCCTGCAGGTCATCCCGACGAATGTCCTCCTCGTCGGCATCGACGACTGATCTTCCCGCCGGCCCGCGGAGCCCATATAAGCGGGCATGGCGAACGAACGATGGACGGGTGCGGGCGTGCGCCCGCTGGTGGCGACCGCGCTGATCGGGCTCACCGCGGGCCTCATGGCCGTGGCCTTTGCCGCAAGCGCCGAGTGGCTCCAGCGCACGTTTCTTTTCTCCGGCGCGTCGCGTTCGCTTGGCGTTTTTGCGATTACCGCATTCGGATCAATGACCGGCGGCGCGCTCATCGCGGGCTGGCTGATGCAGCGGTTCGCGCCCGACGCCGCCGGCAGCGGCATCCCGCAGGTGAAGATCGCGTATCAACGCCGCGAGACCGACTTTTCCTGGCGACTGATCGCGGTGAAATTCGCGGGCGGCGTGCTGTCCATCGGCACCGGATCGAGTCTCGGACGCGAAGGTCCCACCGTCCACATGGGCGCGGCGCTCGCTAACAAGATCGGACGCTGGTTCCACGAGTCTCCCGGGGGCCGGCTGAATGCCGTGTGCGCGGGCTCGGCGGCGGGGCTGGCGGCGGCGTTCAACAGCCCGCTCGCCGGTGTCGCGCTCGTGCTGGAGGAAATCGCCGGCGGCCGGGACCAGGCGAAATTTGCGGGCCGGTCGCTCTTCGCCGCCGCCCTCGCCGTGCTCATCGTCTATCTGATGCTCGGCAACCACGCCGCGCTCCCGCTGCGGGCGAACATCCCGCTCGAATGGCGCGCGCTGTGGCTCTCGCCCGTCGTCGCGCTCGTCGCGGGGCTCGCGGGCATCGCTTTCCAATGGTCCACGCTGCGCCTGCGCGGCTGGATGAAACGCTCGCCCATCCCGCCCGCGCTGCGCCCGGCATGCGGCGCGGCCGTCGGCTGCGCGGCGGCGGTGGCGGCGTTCGCGCTCACCGGCCGGCTCGGCGTGTTCGGCCTCGGCGAGGGCGATCTCCTCGCGACGCTGCAGAATCACCTCGCCTGGTCCGTCGCCGGCTGTTTGCTGGCGGCCAAGATCCTCGCCACGACGTTCTGCTACGGGGCGGGCGGCTGCGGCGGAATCTTTGCCCCGCTCATCTTTTTCGGCGGCATGAGCGGCACGCTCGTTTTCGGGCTGGCGCAGTCCGCGTTCGGCCTCGATCCGGACGACCAGACGATGCTGTCCCTCATCGGCATGACCGCCTGCCTCTGCTCCGTCGTGCGCGCGCCGATCACCTCGATTCTCATCGTCACCGAGATGACGCAGCAGCTCCAGGCCCTGCCCGCCCTGATGGTCGCAGCGGTCATCGGCGCATTCTTGAACCACTACATCCTCGGCGAGAATCTCTACGACTCTGCGTTGCGGCAGGACGGCATCGAGTTCGAAGAGTGACGATTTTCTTGGACTCCCCCGAGCCGCGTTTCTAGGCTCCACGCTTCGCCATGCACCTCATCGACCTCGCTCTCATCGCCCAGGCCGCCGCCACGCCCGCGCCGGCCGGGCCCGCGCCGAGCCCGTTCACGCAATTCGTGCCCCTCATTTTCATCTTCGTCATCTTTTACTTCCTGCTCATTCGTCCGCAGCAGAAGCGCACCAAGGAGCATGCGCAGCTCGTCGCATCCATTCAGAGCGGCGACGCCGTCGTCACCAGCGCCGGCATCCACGGCGTGGTCACGAACGTGAAGGAAAAAACCGTCCTCGTCCGCGTGGCGGACAACGTGAAGCTCGAGTTCGACCGCGCCAGCATTACCGCCGTCACGCGCGAGCCCGGGAAGTCCGCCTAGCCGCCTAGCCGCGATTTTCTTGGACAGGCGGGCGCATCCGCCTATGCTTTCCGGCTCGGTCGGCGGCATCCCCCCACGGATTCCGCCCTGCCGCGCGAACGCCTGATCCATGTCTCCCATTCTCGTTTTTGCCTTCGGCCTGCTGATTCTCGTGCTGTTCGGATGGTATTTCTCGACGGAACTCCCCGCTCGCAGACGCTGGCTGGGCCTCGTGCTGACGGTCCTGATCGTCGCCTTTTGCATCCAGCAGTTCGTGCCGCCGTCTCAAAAAATCCGGCTCGGGCTGGATTTGCAGGGCGGCACCTCGTTCCTGCTCCAGCTCAAGAGCGAACCGGGCTCGCCCGAGATCACAAAGGACCTGCTGGACCGCGCGGTCGAGGTGATCCGCAAACGGGTCGATAGCCTCGGCGTGAGCGAGCCCGAGATCGCTCCGCAGGGCACCGATCACATCCTTGTCCAGATCGCCGGCATCAGCAACGAGGCGATGCTCCAGGCAAGGGACCAGCTCCAGCGCGTGGCGAAGCTCGAGTTTGCCATCGTCCACCCCGGCGGGGATGCCCTCCTCGCCCAGGTGGCGTCCGGCCAGGCGATCATGCCGCCCGGGTATGTGGTCAAGACAGTGAAGGACACCGGCGCCAACGGCAAAACGATCGAGGAGAAAGTGCTCATCCCGCGCAAGGCCGACTTCAGCGGCGAGCACGTGAGCAAGGCCTTCTCGTTTTTCGACCAGCAGGGCTACGGCGTGAGCCTCGAGTTCGACTCCGTGGGCGCGAAGCTCTTCGACAACCTCGCCGCCGCCAATGTCGGCAATCGCCTCGCGATCATCCTCGACGGCGAGGTCATTTCCGCCCCCTCGCTCCGCACGGCGAATTTCAACGGACGCGCGCAGATCACCGGCCACTTCAGCGAGAAGGAAGCGCGCGACCTCGCCAGCGCCCTGGAAAATCCCCTGCGCGTGCCCGTGCAAATCCTCGAGACCCGCAGCGTCTCGGCCACGCTCGGGGCGGACTCGATCCGCAGCGGCGTGACGGCATGCCTCAGCGGCCTCGCGCTCGTCACGGTCTTCATGGTGGTTTACTACCGGCTGGTCGGCGTCATCGCGATCTTCGCACTGCTCGTGAATTGCGTGATGATCGTCGGCGCGCTGGGCATGTTCCACAGCGTGCTCACGCTTCCGGGCATCGCCGGCCTCATCCTCAGCCTCGGCATCGCGGTGGATGCGAACGTCCTCATCTACGAGCGGCTGCGCGAGGAACTCGACGCCGGCAAGTCGCTCAAGGCCGCGGTCCAGGCCTCCTACAACAAGGCGTTCAGCGCGATTTTCGACGCGCACGTCACGCAGTTCCTCACCGCGGGAATCCTCTACTGGCTTGCCACCGGCCCGGTGAAGGGCTTCGCGCTCACGCTCACCATCGGCATCGTCGCGTCGATGTTCTCCTCGCTGCTCGTGACCTACACCTGCTTCGAGTGGGGCTTCCGATTCAAGCTGCTGGACCGGGTCACGATGCTGCATCTCATCCGCTCGAAAGGGTTCAACTTCCTTGGCCACGCCCGGCCTTTCATCATCGGCTCCACGGTGCTTGTCCTGCTGAGCATCGCGGTCTTCGCCTATCGCGGCGACCGCAATTTCGACGCGGATTTCAAAGGCGGCGACCTCCTCGTCTTCTCCGCAAAGGCGGGCCTCACGCCCGACCAGGTGCGCGCCGCGCTCGCGCACACCGGCCTCGAAAACAGCACCATCCAGGCAGAGCACGTCGCCGACGACGACCTCATCAGCGTCCGCAGCGAATTCGGTCAGGCGGAGAAAATCCAGGCCCGCCTGATCGAGGCCCTGCCCGCCGCCGGGCTGAAGTTCGAGCAGATCGACCACATTGGCCCGCTCATCGGCAAGGAACTGGCCTATAAGAGCGGTCTCGCCCTCGCGCTCGGCCTGCTCGGCATTTTCATTTACGTGAGCTTCCGGTTCGAGACGTCCTTCGCCTTCGGCTCCCTCATCGCGCTGGCTCACGACCTGATCATCACGCTCGGCATTTTCGCCCTCAGCGGCCGCGAGCTCTCGCTCATCATGGTCGCCGCGCTCCTGACCATCGCGGGCTACTCCATCAACGACAAAATCGTCGTCTTCGACCGCATCCGCAGCGGCCTGCGGGATCGCGGCAGCCGCTCGATCGCGCAGGTGATGAACGATTCGATCAACGACACGCTCTCCCGCACCATCCTCACGGGCGGCACCGTGCTGCTCACCGTGCTGGCGCTTTATTTCTTCGGCGGCCCGGTGCTGAACGACTTCGCGTTTTCCTTCGTCGTGGGAGTAATCGTCGGCACCTATTCGTCGATCTTCATCGCCGCTCCGACCGTGCTCTGGTGGTCGCGCATTCGCGGGAAGAACATCCGCAGCGAGGTGCTCGACAGCGAGGCCGCGAGGCAGGGGCGCGCGACGGCATAGGTTCTCGCGGGCATCTCGCGCGCCTGCGCGGATTGCTTGCAAATTCCTCCGGCTTGCCGAATAGATCGCCGAAATCATGTCCAGCTACGAAGCCGGCCAGGCGTCGCCGTCGGGAATGCGGATCCTTGTGGATCTCGCGCGGAGTTATCCGCGTCTGCTGTTTCTTATTTTTCTCCTGGCTTTCCTGTCGAGCCTCGTCAGCGCGCCCACGCCGTATCTTGCGAAGATCATCATCGACGACCTGATTTTCCGCGGCGGTTCGGCCGGCGCGCACGAGGTGAGCGGGTGGCTCGGAGTTTCGCACACCGTCTGGATGATCGCGGCCATCGTGCTGCTCGGCATCCTGCTCAAGGTCCTCGGCAGCCTGCTCGGCGGCTGGCAGTGCCATTACATCCTGCAAATCACGCGCAACTCGCTCACGCAGGTCCGCCTCGACACCGCGCTGCGGGTGATGGGCGGCGCCCAGCAGAAGCTGGAGAAGATCGAGCCGAGCCGCATCGCGTCCCGCCTGGGATTCGACGTGAATGCGATGGATAGCGCCATCTTCGCGCTGCTGCGAAATTTTGTGACGAGCGCCTTCCTTGTCCTGGTGGTGCTGGGATTCATGGTCTTCCTCGATCCGTTTCTTTCGATGGTCGTGCTTGCGACCATGCCGCTCACCGCGGTGCTGAGCGTGATGTCGCACCGGAAGTTGCAGGAGTTCAGCCGCGAGGAGTCGGACCGCGTGGCGGATTTGACGGCGACGGCGGCGGAGACCTTCGGCGCGCTGCGCATCATCCGCGTCTTCACGGCGGAGCCCTTCTTTCTCGGCCGCCTGCAGACGCGCTGCGAGGCGCTGCGGTTCGAGGGACTGCACCACTGGACGCGCTTTCATTCCATCAACCTTCTCCTCAGTCTCCTGAGCAGCCTGGGCGGCGATATTTTCCTGCTCGTCGGCGGCATTCTCGCGATCAATGGCCGAATCACCTTTGGCGAATTTTTCGCATTCTACGGCTACCAGGCCATGCTCTGGGGGCCGATTGGCGTGTTGCTGAATTCGGGCCAGTTTGTCCAGACCGGCACGGCCAGCGCGGAAAAGGTGCATGAACTTGCGGGCATCGAGCAGGAGCCCTATCTCGTGCGACCCCGTCGCGCGCGCGAGGGCGCCTTCCGCGGCGAAATCGTGGCCGAGAATCTCGGCTTTTCCTACAACGACGGCGAACCCGTTCTTCGCGACATCAATTTCCGGATTGAACCCGGCACGATGGTCGCGCTCGTCGGACAATCGGGATCCGGCAAGACGACTCTCGCGAACCTTCTTCTGGGCATGTATCTTCCCACCCACGGCCGGTTGTTGATCGATGGCCGCGACATTCGCGAGTGGGACATGCGCGATCTGCGCGGCAACATGGGCGTCGTTCTCCAGGATGCGACGCTCTTTCACGACACCATCCGCACGAATGTCTGCATGGGCCGCGAATATCCCGAACAGCGCATCTGGGCCGCCCTCGCCGCCGCGCATATCGACGATTTCGTGCGCGCCCTGCCGAATCAGCTCGAGGAGCAGGCCGGGATCAGCGGCACCCGGCTCTCGGGCGGACAAAAGCAGCGGCTCGCCATCGCGCGGGTGTTTCTCAAGAACCCTGCGTTTCTCATCCTGGACGAGGCCACGAGCGCCCTCGACAGCGAGACGGAAAAAGCCATCCAGCGATCCTTCGATGCCTTGATGGCCGGGCGCACGGCCGCCGTCATCGCGCACCGCCTCTCGACGATCTACCAGGCCGATCAAATCCTTGTTCTCCACCAGGGCCGCCTGGTCGAGTGCGGCACGCACGAGGAGCTGGTGACCCGCCCTGCCGGGCACTATCGCGAACTTTACGAAGCCCAGGTCGAAGGAATGATCCCGATGAGCGGCGCGACCCGCCGGCCCTGGAATCGACAGGCAAGATGAGCACGATCTCCTCCGCTCCTCCCCTGCCATCGCGCCGTTTTTCGCCGCTCTGCACGGACGCCTACCGCCTGCAATCGCACGAATTGCGGCCGGTGATCCCTCCGTGCTGGATGAAGCTCGGCATGCTCTGGGCGATCGGGCTCACCCTGGCTGTGCTCGTGGTCACCCTGCTCAGCCCGATGGATGAGTATGTGGTTGCCAGCGGCGTGGTGCGGCCGGCGGATTTCAACCTGGCTTTCAGCCGGACCGCCGGCATCCTCGAATCGATCGAAATCCTCGATGGCGCCAGGGTCGGCAAGGGCCAGGTGCTGGCGCGGCTCGACGGCTGGGAGGTGCGCAAGCAGCTTGCGGAGATCGAGGGCGATCTGGCGCAGACCGAGGCCGAGCTCGCCCTGGCCCAGGCATCGAAGCGAAAGGTGGACGCCGTCCCCGTGCCGCCGGAGTTTTTTTTCAGCGCGGTGGAAGTCGAGGGCCAGCAGGAGATTCAAGGGTTGCAAAAGGACTACCTGGAGCGGCTGGACCAGCTGCGGAAAACCGGCGCCGCCTCGGGCCTCGAGATGATGAATCTCCGGCTGCGGCTCATCGAGACGGATTCCCTGCTCAAGCGCAACCAGCTCGCCAACGAGCTGTATCACGGCGACTACGGAAAGGCCTCGCAAAGCGAAGCGGCGGACCGCGTGCGGCTGATCGAGATCAAGAGGGAGACGCTCAGGGCAAAGCGCGGGATCGCGCTGGGGGATTTGTCCCGGTTGGAAATCGTTGCGCCCGAGAGCGGCATGGTGATCGCAACCGCCCGCCGCCTGCCCGGCGAGCCGGTCGAGGCGGGGGCGCCCCTTTTCAAGATCACTTCGGGCCGCGCGTCCGAGCTGCGGCTCTACGCGGGCGAGGATCGCGTGAACCTCATTGCGCCGGGTCAGGCGGTCCGCTTCCGCGCGAATAACAACCCCGACCGGCTCGCGCCGTTCGCCGTCGGCCGCGTCACCGCCGTGGCCCGGGATCGCGACACCGCGCTCGTCGATAACGATGCCGGCGGTGGGCAGGCGGGTCCGTATCTGGTGACGGTCGCCATCGAGAGGCAACCCTACGAACTCGCCAACGGCGCGACGGTGAATGCGGAGATCATTCTCGGGCGGCGGCCATTCTGGAGATTGCTCTTCATGAAAGCGGCGCACGCTCCGCTTCCGGGGCGCAAGTGACCGTCACCTCCAAGGTCTTTACACGTCCGCGGCCTTCGTGTCCTCTTTGATAAAATCCTCACCGCCATGATCGACCAAATCACCACCCTCCTCGGCGACAAGGCCGATTCCCTGCTCCGGCACAAATGCGGAACCATCTCCACGGACCTGCTGCACCTGCCCGGCCCCGATTTCGTGGATCGCATCTTCGCGCCGAGCGACCGGAATCAGCGCGTGCTCAATAATCTGCATTGGATTCACAACTCCGGCCGGCTCGCCGGCACCGGCTACGTCTCGATCCTGCCCGTCGATCAGGGCATCGAGCACTCCGCCGGCGCGAGCTTCGCGGCGAACCCGATCTATTTCGATCCCGAGAGCATCATCAAGCTGGCC
>JAQTOP010000142.1 GCA_028713285.1 Terrimicrobiaceae bacterium | reverse complement strand
TCGACGGCCTCGAGCGCGACAAAGCCGACGAAGCCGCGCTCGGCGGGAAGAAATACACCTTCATCCTCGAACCCGCCTATCGCTGGGAAAGCTGGGCCGCGCCCAAGGGCCAGGACGGCAAGCTCGATCACCACACTGCTCTCACCGGCGACGACCTGCGCGACTTCGTCGGCGGCAAGCTCTTCCCGTATCTCCACGGCTTCAAGCAGCGCGCCACCGGGCCGGATACCATCGAATACAAGATCGGCGAAATCTTCGGGGAGATTAAGAACAAGGTCACCAGCGGCTACAATCTGCGCGAGATCATCGACCACATCGACGCCCTGCGCTTCCGCTCGCAGACGGAGAAGCACGAGCTCTCCCACCTCTACGAGGCCAAGATCAAAAACATGGGCAACGCCGGGCGCAACGGCGGCGAGTATTACACCCCGCGCCCGCTCATCCGCGCCATCGTCCGCGTGCTCCAGCCGCGGATCGGCGAGACGATCTACGACGGCGCGGTCGGCTCGGCGGGCTTCCTCTGCGAGGCCTTCGAGTATCTGAAGGCAGGAAAAAACCTCACGACGAAAGACCTCACCACGCTCCAGACCCGCACCTTCTACGGGAAGGAAAAGAAGTCCCTCGCCTACGTCATCGCGATCATGAACATGATCCTGCACGGCATCGAGACGCCGAACATCGTCCACACCAATACCCTCAGCGAAAACCTCGCCGACATTCAGGAAAAGGACCGCTTCGACGTCGTCCTCGCCAACCCGCCCTTCGGCGGCAAGGAGCGGCCCGAGGTCCAGCAAAACTTCCCGATCAAGACCGGCGAGACCGCGTTCCTCTTCCTCCAGCACTTCATCAAGATCCTCCGCGCCGGCGGCCGGGCGGGCATCGTGATCAAAAACACTTTCCTCTCCAATACCGACAACGCCTCGGTGAGCCTGCGCCGGCTGCTGCTCGAGAGCTGCCAGCTCCACACCGTGCTCGACTGCCCCGGCGGCACCTTCCAGGGCGCGGGCGTGAAGACCGTGGTCCTCTTCTTTGAGAAAGGCGCGCCGACGCGGAGGACGTGGTTCTACCAGCTCGACCCCGGCCGCAACCTCGGCAAAACCAACCCGCTCGCTGATCCCGACCTCGCCGAGTTCGTGGAGCTGCAAAAGACCTTCGCCGACTCGCCCAAGAGCTGGAGCGTGGACTCCGCGACGCTCGACCCGAAGACTTTTGACCTCTCGGTGAAGAACCCGAACGGCGGCGAGGAAATCGCCCACCGCAGCCCAGCTGCGATCATGGACGAAATCGCCGCGCTGGATACGGAGAGCGCGGAGGTGCTGGGGAATATCCGGGCGCTGTTATGAGGAACGGGTGGCAAATGAGGAAGCTTGGTGATGTGTGCGCGTTTGATAAAGCGCAGGGCATCCATCGCGGTTTGCCGTATGTCGGGCTCGAACATATCGAGTCTCACACCGCCCGTTTCATCGGCTCAAGCGAAGCTCAACCGGTCAAGAGCTCGACGTTTAAGTTTACCGATGAACACGTTCTTTACGGGCGTCTTCGTCCGTATCTCAACAAGGCACTCGCACCCGATTTCGTCGGCCATTGCTCAACGGAAATCTTTCCGCTCAAGCCGCGGTCTGAAGTCTCGCGGGATTATCTGCTCTATTGGCTTCTCGCCGACGAAACGTGTGACCGCATCAACGCGACTTGCACCGGCGCCCGAATGCCGCGCGCCGACATGAAGGAGGTGCTGGGCTTCGACTTCCCACTCCCGCCGCTCGCCGAACAGCAGCGGATCGTCGGCTTGCTCGACGAAGCGTTTGCGGGCCTCGCCACCGCCAGAGCCCACGCCGCCAAGAACCTCCAAAACGCCCGCGCCCTCTTCGAAAGCCACCTCCAATCCGTCTTCACCCAGCGCGGCCCGGGATGGGTGGAGACAACGGTCGACAAGATTTCGACCAACCTCGACAGCAAGCGAGTCCCCATTACCAAGAACGTCCGAAGCAGCGGCGAGTATCCTTATTACGGCGCGTCCGGCATCGTCGATTACGTTGCGGAATACATCTTCGATGGCGACGCGCTCCTCGTCTCCGAAGATGGCGCGAACCTGCTTGCGAGATCGACGCCAATTGCCTTCTCTGTGTCCGGCAAATACTGGGTGAACAATCACGCGCACATCCTGAAGTTCGATGACATGGCAACTCAGCGTTTCGTCGAGTTCTACTTGGAGAGCATCAAGCTCGACGAATACATCACCGGCGCGGCCCAGCCGAAGTTGAACCAGAAGGCGCTGAACTCGATCTCCATTCCGATCCCGACGTTGTTGGATGAGCAGAGGAAGATCGTGGAGAGCGTCGAATCGCTTCAGGAAGAAACCCAACGCCTCGCCACCCTCTACACGCGGAAGCTCGCGGCGCTGGAGGCGCTCAAGAAGTCGCTGCTCCACCAGGCCTTCACCGGCCATCTCTGATGAACGGTGAACTCACGCGGAGGCGCGGAGAACGCGGAGAGAAGAACGGGCCATCCTCTTCCCCCTCCGCGCCTCCGCGTGAACCTTTTCGCCTCCGCTTGACTCATAACTTGACTCACGCTTGACTCATTCGCGTGAGTTACGAGCCGCAATTCTCCATCACCGCCGGCTTGCTGGCGCAGGTCGAAACCGTGGCGGCGTTGCGGGAGCGCATTCTGGGCGCCGCGGTTGACTTGTCGTGGATTCCCGCCCTACAGAAAGATACCCGGACGCGCAACGTCCACGCCTCCACCGCGATCGAAGGCAATCCCCTGACGCTGGAGCAGGTGCGGGCGCTGGAAGAGGGCCGGGAACCCGCCGCCTCCGACGTGCGCTCGCGGCGCGAGGTGCTGAATTACTTTGCCGGCCTTCGCCACGTGGAAAAACACGCAGCCAAAAAGACGATCCGCCATGAGGATCTCTTCGAGTTGCACCGCCTCCTCGCCGGAGAGGTGATGGATCAGGGCGAGGCTGGCCGGTATCGCAGCATCGCCGTGCGGGTCGGGCGTTACGTGCCGCCTGCTCCGGGCGATGTCTCGGGGCTGATGTTCGAGCTGCTGGAGTGGTGGAATCAAAAGTCGGGCGGTCTCTCGCCCGTGCTCAGTTCGGCGATCCTGCATCACCGCTTCGAGACGATTCACCCTTTCGCCGATGGCAACGGACGGACGGGCCGGGCGCTGGCTTTGTGGGAGCTTTATCGGCGTGGCTTCGACACGCATCACATCTTCTCCGTGGATGAATTCTATTGGGAAGACCGCCCGCGCTACTACGCCGCGCTGGACGCGGTCCGTCGGCAGGGTGAAGACCTCACGAGCTGGCTGGAGTATTCCGCGGAAGGCCTCCAGCAAACTCTCGAACGCGTGTGGTTGCGCGTGCAGACCTTTAACGTGAAATCGCCCGAGAAGCTGGTGCTGCGGCCCAAGCAGGAGCGGTTGCTGCACCTGCTGCGCGCTCACGGGAGCATGGCCCCGAGCGAGCTGTGGGCGGCGCTCACCGTCTCCAAACAGGGCGCGATGGATTTGCTGCGTCCATTGCTGGAGGCCGGCCTGGTGGAAAAGATCGGCGGCAAGAAAACAGGGCGCTACGCATTGCACAGCAAATGAACGAGGCGGAAACGAGAGCGGAACACATCGACCCGGCGCTGACGGCGGCGGGCTGGGGTGTCGTCGAAGGGAGCCGGATCGCGCGGGAGGTTCCGATCACGCTCGGGCGGATCGAGGGGCACGGGAAACGCGGGCGGGCGGACAGCGCGGATTACGTGCTCATTTGTCGCAATCACAAGCTGGCGGTGATCGAGGCCAAGGCTTGGGACAAGCCGCTGACCGAGGGCGTGGGGCAGGCGAAGAAGTATGCGGGGAAGCTGGCGGTGCGCTTCACCTACGCGACGAATGGGCAGGGTATTTACGCGATCGATATGCAGGAGGGAACGGAGGGCGCGGTGGAGGCGTACCCGACGCCGGAGGAGCTGTGGGCGCGGACCTTTGCGGTGGAGAATGCGTGGCGGGATCGGCTGGCGGAGATCCCTTTCGAAAGCAAGGGCGGCTCGCATCCCAGCCGCTACTATCAGGACATTGCCATCGAGCGGGTGCTGGAAGCGATCGCCGCGGGGCGGCAGCGCATTCTGCTCACGCTGGCCACGGGGACAGGGAAGACGTTCATCGCCTTCCAACTCGCTTGGAAACTTTTCCATGCCCGCTGGAATCTGAGCCGT
>JAQTOP010000073.1 GCA_028713285.1 Terrimicrobiaceae bacterium | reverse complement strand
ACGGCGGATGATCCCTTGTATCCCTCGCCCTTCGACGTCTCGACCGCGATGTACCGCGGCGTCTGCACCGGCGCCTTTTTCTTCGACGCCACCTGGCCCGACGACTTCCGGCTGGCCGCGGCCTCTTCCTGCTGCTCCTCGCGCTCCCTGGCAACCTTCGCCATGTAGAGCCGCGCGCGCGCCTCGGCGATCTTGCGCTGTTGCTCGTCCGCCTGGTGCTTCGCGTAAACGTAAGCCGCCCCGGCGACGAGGGCTGCGGCGCCAATGGTCACGGGAATGGCAATGCTGGGATCGACTCCCGCCGCGGCGAGGGGCACCCCGACCGCGACTCCGGCCAGCGTTCCGAAGAGACCGGCATTCTCGCCCGGAGTCAGATTGGAACACCCGGAAAACCCGATCGCCAAAACGGCTGCGACCCCTGCGCTTTTCAAAATATTTTCCTTCATGGGTGAAGCGGCGTCTGGTTTGCCAAAGCCGACCGGGGCTGTCAAGGGCCGCCTAGGGAACGGTGGCGTCGTTCAATGACACGTTGTTGCGCGAGCACCATTCGATCGCCCCCTGGTCCCCGGCGCGGGCGGCCTTGATATACCAGACACGGGCCTGCTCGGGATTCCTGCCGACATTTTCATCCTCGAGCGAAGTGGCATAGAGCGACATGCAGGTGGTGTTTCCCTTCTCCGCGCCCTCCTTCCACAGGCGCACCGCCTCCGCCGGGTCTCGCGCCACGCCATCCCCCTTGATATACAACACGCCGAGATTCGCCTGCGCGTCGAAATTCCCGGCCCCGGCCGCTCGTTGGTAAAGATCGAAAGCCTTTTGCGGGTCGCTTTTGTCCAGCCCGATGCCCTTCTCGTAAATCCGCCCGAGCATATTCATCGCCCGGTCGTCGCCGAGCGCCACCGCGGTGGTCAGCAGTTCCGCTGCGCGCTTCGGATCGGCATCCACTCCGATGCCGCGCAGATAGCAATCCGCAAGGTAGGTCATTCCATTGGCGTCGTTTCGCCCGGCCGCCTCGGCGAACCACGCCGCCGCCGCCTTGAAATCCGGCGCCGCCACGCCGCGCCCGTTGGAAAGCATCAGTCCCGCCTTCACCATCGCATCGGTGCGCCCCTGCTTCGCCGCCGCCTGCAGCCATTGCAGGCCCGTCGCGGGATCGGAGTCGAAGAGGGCATTCCCGAGCAGCACCTCGGCATGCGGATTGTCGTGCGCGGCGGCCGCCTCGAGCGCGGGCCGCAACCGGTCGAAATCTCCGCCGTTCAGGCCCTTCGGATGATCGGTTTCGATTTTCGCCGCGATCCGGTCAATCGCCGTGGACAGCTCCCGGTCCTGCGGATGCGCCGTCAGCAGATTCGCGTAGGCGATCAGCGCCGAATCGATGGTCCCCTTCTTTTCCAGATCCTGCGCACGAGCGAACTCCTCCCGGTAGCTCTCGCGCGTCACATCCGCGCCGGATCTTTCCGGTGCCGCCGGAGTTTGATTCGGCTCGGATCGCACGAGCGGCGGCGGCGTGGGCGCTGCGGGTGCGGCCACGCCGGGCGCGGGCTTTCGACCGATGAAAAGAAAGACGATCCCGAGCGTGATCGCCACGGCGGCCAGGGCTGATGCGACCGCGATGAGGATCGGCGCCAGCGGACGGCGTGCGGGCGGGATCCCCGTCGGCGGAGGAGGGGCGGATTCCACTGCGGGAGCAACCGGAGCCTCGGCCACCGGGGCCGGACGCATCCGGGTCGCGGGTAACACGGTCGTGCCCTCGCCGGCCAATGCCTTCACGAACTCCACCGCCGCCGCAAATTCCGATTCCAGCGCGCGGCGGATCACGAGATTGCTCGCCTGCGAGAGTTCCGCCAGCGGCGTCCAGTGGTCATGCACGGCATCGAACCGCGCGCCCCCGAGCACCTCGTAGGCGAGCCCCGCCACTGCGAATGCCGCGCTGCCCGGATCGCCGGCGGACTCCCGGCGCAGTGCGGCGGCGGCGGATTGCACGACCGTCCCATCGGCGGGCACGTCCAGCAGATGCTCGATGCGCAGCGCGTCGATCTTCACGGCCAGTCCGGGCCATTTCGACAACGGCGTCGCGGGATCGGAGCCCGGCGCGAGCAGAATCTCGTGCGGAGCGAAGCCCGAGCGGGCCACGCCGGCGCGGTCCAGGGAATCCGCCGCTTCCGCGATGGGCCGCAGGATGAGAATCGCCTCGGCCAGCGGCAGGCTGCGCCGCGCCTTCATCAGCCGCAGGAGCGTGATGCCTTCGAGCGTTTCGAGCGCAAAAAACCACCCGCGTCCGCTGCCGCCCTGCGCGACCACTTTGCGGATCGCCGGCGCGCCCAGCCCGCCCACGAGCGACACCCGTTTCCGAACGGCTTCGCGCAAACCGGGGATCACCGTCCCCGCCGGATCGGCGATCACGACTTCCACCGGGCGATCCGGCTGCCCGGCATCCTGCGCGCGGAACCGCGCGAATTCCCCCGCGCTGCCAATCCGCTCGCCGAGCGTAAACCGCCCGCCGATCACCTCGCCCCCGGCCACGCGCGCCGCCGGCCGGCCATCTCCCAATCCGCTCTCCCCTCCCGCGTTCGTGAATGCCAGCTCTTCGAGGCACGCATCCACCCGCCGCCGGAGATCGAGCGCCGTCTGCGGACGGTCCTCCGCCTGCTTGGCCAGCATCGCGGCAAGCAGCTCCGTGACCACGGGCGGCTGGCCCTCGAGCGCCTCGATGGGAGGCTGCCGGTAGAGGTGCTGGCTCATCACCTGCGCCATCGATCCGCTGAACGGCGTCTTGCCCGCGAGCATGTAGTAGAGCGTCACGCCGAGCGAATAGATGTCCGACCGCGTATCCACCTCGCGCTCCTCGAGCTGCTCGGGGCTCGCAAAATGCGGCGTTCCGAGGAAGCCGCCCTGCGTGAGCGTGATCGTCGCGGAATCGGGCGCGGATTCGATGCTCTTCGCGAGGCCGAAATCGATCACCTTCACGCCGATTCCGCCGTCGTCGGACTGCACGAGCATGATGTTCGAGGGCTTGATGTCTCGATGGATGATGCCCTCCTTCTGCGCGGCGGCGAGGGCGGAGGCGACCTGCGACACGATCTTCAGCGCGAGCACGGGCGGCATGGCATTTTCCCGGCGGATGTAGGCCTCGACCGTCTCGCCCTCGACATACTCCATCGCGTAAAAAACGCTGCCCTCCTGCTCGCCGAGGAAAAACACAGCGGCCACGTTCGGATGCCGCAGCGCCGCCGCCGACCGGGCCTCGCGCAGGAACCGCTCGCGGGCGTTTTCGCCGCTCAGCACGGCGGCATTGATCACCTTCAACGCGACGTGGATGTGCAGGTTGCGGTCGTAGGCCTTGTAGGTGATCCCCATCGCGCCCCGGCCCAGCTCCGCGGGATGGCCGTCGATCACGGCCACGGTGAAGTGCTGGAATTCCAGCGACTGGAGTTCGCCGCCCGCCGATGTGTTCGCCCCTTTATCCACCCCGGATTCGCTCTCCACGGCCTACCAATTCACCCGGCGGGTTTCCTGCGATCCCGGCATGGGATCCACGGCCTGACCCGACGGCTGCGGATTCTGCGCCGGCGGGCGGGCAGCCGGCGCGGCGCCTCCATCCGTCCATTGGATGTGGCGCACACCGCGATCCTCCGGCACGCCGGGTTCGCTCTGGTGATCGACCTCCGCCGCCGCGGGAGCGACCACGCCGCCCACGCTCGCGGCGATCTCACCGGGATTTGGCGGCAGCCATGCACCGTCGCGTCCGCCCAGCATGTGAAAAACGAACGATGCCGGCCGTCCATCCCGGCCGGACGGCTGCACGACGAAACGAATCGTCGCAGCGTAGGGGGTCGCCGACGTGAATGGCGTATCGACCTGGCCGATGCTCATGGTCACGAGTTGGTAATTCGGAAGCGCCTGCACGATGGCCCGGCGAAGCTCGCCCTGCTTCGCGCGCAGCGAGGCGGCGAGTGCATCCGCCTCCAAAAAATTCGCCCGGTCCGCCTTCGCCTTCGCGACAGCAAGAGCGGCCTTGGTTTCGTCCAGCTCCTGGCGCGTGTTGGCGAGCGTGGTGCGCATTTCCACCAGCTCCTTGCGCACCGCCGGATCGTCCGGCTCGCAGGCCGTCAGCAGGGCGCCGCAAATCCCAAACAATGTCAAACTGGCGGAAAATCGCGAATTCATGCAGGGCGTTTGCGGTGTCCAGGTTCCATTTTGAGCTTGCGGGTTCGGGTGGGGATTGGCAAACCGTATCGCGTTGAAAACGCCGAAGTTTTTCCGCGCCCTCCGAACTCTCTCCACCGTGCGCCGCGCGCTTGCCTGCGGCTTCGGCTGCCTCCTCGCCGTCGGGGCGCAAGCCCAGGAAAAAGCGAAATTCGACCCCTCGCTCGCGCAGAACGCGAAGCTCCCGCTCCCCAGCCCCTACGACAAGCTCCTCGCGATCCAGGAGGCCATCGGCAACAAAAACGTGCGCTGGTCCGAAGTCTATAACGCCGTCGCGGTGGACGTGGATCCGAACAAGCTCGATTCCCGCGCCGATCTCGCCCTCGCCCTCGGCGTCAAAATCGCGGACGGCATCCTCTCGGTAAAATCCCAGAACATTGAAAACCTGAACACCTGCGCCGACCAGATCGAAGCCCTTGCAAAGAAGCTCGGCGCCACGGACGACGACCTGCGCCGCGCCCGCGCCGTGCGCGAAAATGCAAACAAGGAAAAGTGGCTCAACGTCTTTCTGGAACTCGGCTTCCTCCAGACGGACATCATGAAGATCCTCAACGAAAAAGGCACCGAGTCCGAGCGCACGCTCATCGTCGCCGCCGGCTGGATGCAGGGCGCCCGCCACGTCACCTACCTCATCGCTGAAAACTACACGCCCGATCTCTCGAACATCCTGCGCGAACCGCTCCTCGTCGGCGCGCTGGAAAAAGATCTCAAGTCGCTCCCCGCAAAAACGAAGGCCGATCCCAAGGTCGCCGCCCTGTTGAACGCCTATCCCCAGGCGCTGGTGATAGTGGACGTCAAACGCGACGAGGCCATCAGCAAGGAAAACGTCGGCAAGCTCAAGTCCATCGCGGATAAAGCCATCGGGGCGGTTCAAAATTAGCATCCGGTTCCAAGGGAGATTATGAAAATGCGAATCCTCCACGCGCTGGTCGCCGTCGGCCTGGCCGCTTCCACGATCTCCTCCTCCCTGGCCGACCCGGCCGCCGCCGAGGACGTCGCCTACCAGATGGCGAAGAAATACGTGGACAAGGGCTTCGCCATGGCTCCGACCGACAACTCCGGCCTGCTCGGCGCGGGCGGCTCCGTCAAGTTCCTCATCCCGGTCAACAAGGGCCTCGATTATGTCTTTCTCGTCGGCAGCGACGCCGCCGCCCGCGACGTGGATATCTACGTCTATGACGAGGTCGGCAGCCTCATCCTCGACGACCGCCGCACCGGCAAACTCGCCGGCGTGCAATTCCGCTCGAGCTACAACGGCACCACCATCGTCTATCTCCACATGGCCGGCGCCGACGGCCTTGCCGCCTGGTATGTGCTCGTGGGCCGCCGCGGAATCGCGAAATCCGGAATCTCCACGCCGAGCGACGCCGCCACCCCGGCCGCTCCCGCCGGGAACGGACCGTAGGCCGCAACGAAAACCGCTTTCCACGAACCCAAGATGAAATTCGCCCGCCTTCTCGCCGCATCGATCCTCGCCGCCTCCGCCGGAGGCTGTGTCACCAAGACCTACTACGTCCAACCGTCGCCGACACCCGCGCCGCGCGTCATTTATCGCGATGCTCCGGCCCGCAAGGCCCCGGTGAGCACGTCGCAGGACTCCCCGGCGAGCTTCGACGCCGTCACCCGCCCGCAAACCTACTCGAACTGACCCGCCCGCTCTCGCGCTCGACTCGAGCGTGAGACGAACCCAGATCACTTCCCTTTCTGCCAGGCGATCAACGCGCCGATGGTCACGGCGTAACCCGCCGCGATCCAGATCGCCAGGCACAGCAGCGAACGACCCGCGGGCGCAAGCCCCTGGTAGATCGTGCCCTTTCGGTAGAGCACGTCGTTGCGCACCGAGACGGTCTCGGCAATGAGATTGCGCACGGATCCGGAGGCGGTGTCGAACGCGGTGAACTCGTGCCGGTGCTCGCCGACGATGGCCGGAATGATCGTGAGATTCTGCCACGACGTATTCACCGGCGAGAGCTTGTCGTATTTTTCCGAGTATTGCCGGCCGGCCACCACCCACGTGATGCCCTCTTTCTCGCCCGGCGTGAGGAAGAGCGGAATCTTCGTGCGATTGCTCAGCAGGGGCATCGCGCGCCCGAAGAGATTCGAGACATCCACCAGCCGCTGGCAGGAATAGCTCGGGCTCAGGTAGCTGAGCGCCCGCGCCCCGCGCGACAGCTCCGGGCGCTTGAGCACGACGCCGCCGAAAAGGATTTGCGGAATCAAAATCAGCGGCACCCACATCACCGCCTGCGTTGGCGTCTCCACGATGGCGGAGATGGCCAGCCCGATCGCCACGCCCACCGCCGCCGTGAGCGCCAGCGCGAGGACTTTAAAGCCGCCTCCGATCGAAAACGCCCGCCACGCGCCGAGCCCCGGCTCCTCGAGCGCGTCGAGCACGTTGTCCCGCACCTCGAAAAATGTCGCCCCGAGCGCAAGCAATCGCACGCTCAGGAATCCGGCGGGATCGGCCGGCTTCGCTGGCGCAGGCGCCTTCGATGGCCCGGAATCGGACCCGCCGCCCTCGCCCACCGGCACGAAATCCTGCTCCTCCGCCGCGAGCGCGGCCGGCTGCGCCTGCGGATAGATCGCCGCGCCGAGCTTCGTCCGAAAATCCGCCATCGACTCGTCGTAGGGCCGCAGCATCAGCGCCGTCGTCTGCGTCACGAGCAGCAGCGCGACCGCCTGCAGCATGGTGATCGCGCCGTGAAAGACGTATTTGCTTTGCAGGTAGGAATTGAGCCCGAGCCCGCACACCCGCTCGCGGCGAAAGATCGGCCGCTCCGCCACGATCTGCTGCGCGCCATTGCTGCATCCGAACCACAGCGTCGCCACGATGCACATGAAAAGCCGCAGCACGAAATCCTCCGCCACCCAGCCGACGAGCAGGCCGATCAATACGGGCTGCGCGACCAGGAAGACCGGGCTCAGCCGGTCGGCGACGAGAATGCTCCCCAGCCGGCGGATTTGCAGCACGAGCGAGGCGAAGTATCCCGCTCCGCGCCCAGCATTCGCCGGCTTCGGCTCCGCTGCGGTGCGCGCTGGCGCGGGAATCGACGGCCGGGAATCCGCGGGATGCTCGCGGCGCCACGCAAGAAATTCCTGCTCCCATTCCTGCGGCGTCTTTTCCGCCTCGGCGAGGTTCACATAGACCTGGTCCAGCGTCTCGACCTGGAAATACTCGCAGGCCTCGTCGGACGTGCCGTTGAAGACCACGCAGCCCCCGTGGATGAAAACGATGCAATCGAACAGGTAGGCGCGCCCGAGCACGTGCGTCGTGCAGACGACCGTGCAATCGTGCGCCGCCAGCCGCCGCAGCAGCTTCATCAGCGCATACTCGGTGGCGGGATCGAGCCCGGACGAGGGCTCGTCGAGGAAGAGCACGGCGGGCTTGTCGAGCAGCTCGGTCGCGATGCTCACCCGCTTGCGCTGGCCGCCGGAGAGATTCGATATGCGTTTGTGGCGGTGCTCGCCGAGCCCCAGCCGCGCAATGATCTCGCTCACGAGCGCGTCAATTTCGCCGGCGGGAATTTTCGTCCCGAGCCGCAGCCGGGCGCTGTAGCCGATGGCCTGCTCGACCGTGAGTTCGCGATGCACGATGTCGTCCTGCGGCACATAGCCCACGCCGCTGCCGGCCGCGGCAGTCGATCCCGCCAACGGCTCGCCCTCGATGAGCACTTCGCCCGATGACGCGGGATTGATGCCGCACAGCGCATTCATCAACGTCGATTTCCCCTGCCCGCTGCCGCCGAGGATGCCCACGAACGAGCACGGCGCGATATCGAGCGAGACGTTGTTGAGGATGCGCCGTCCGCCCGCCTCGAAGACCAGACTGCGCGCCTCGACCCGCCCGCCGATCCGCGGCTTCACCCGCCGGATCGCCAGCCCGGTGAACTCGAACGCGTAGAGGCCGATCTTGAAGCGGTCGCCGATGATGAGCTCCCGCTCGTCGAACCGCTGACCATTGAGCAGCGTGCCGGTGTGGCTCTCGTCCTTGATCGCCACGCGCCCGCCCGTCCGGCGGATCACCACGTGGCGCCGCGAAATGGCGGGGTCGTCCGCATCCAGTTCGACGCGCTGCGCCCCGGGCGTCGTCTCCCCGCCGGACCGCCCAAAAATCAGATCTCCCGCCGTTGGGATGGGGATTTCCCACACCTCGCGCCCCGCGATCCGCACCGGCGCGGGCGTTCGGCGGAAGCCCACCGCGACCGCGCCGATCACCAGAACGTCGCCATCGCGCATATCGGCCCCGCCTTTGAGCGCGCGCCCGTTCATCGCCACCTTCCCCAGTTTTTCCGCAGGCGTCACCCGCAGTTTCCACGTCGCCGCAGACGCATCCCATTGCGTGGAAAGCGTGATGTCCTCCACCGCGATCGAGGCATCGCCCGCCCCCAGCTCGACATCCCGCGTGCCGCCCGACTGGGAAATGGTCCATACGCCGCGCATCGCCGGTAATCAACCAAGCCCGGCAAACATCCGACAATGAAATTCCACCCGACGGCGGCGATCCGGCTCTGCTTGGCGAAGCGCCCGCGCTGCGCTATCCACCAGCGCATGTCCGTTCCCGCGGAGAAATTGCGCCCGTTCACGCGCCTGGCCTATGGCGCAGGCGAACTCGGCCCCGCCATGGCCGGGAGCACGATGATCTTTTTCCAGCTCGTGTTCCTCACGAATGTCGCCGGGCTGCGCGCCGACCTCGCCGGCACCGTGCTCCTCATCGGAAAAATCTGGGACGCGGTGAACGACCCGTTCATCGGCTGGCTCTCGGACCACACCCGCACCCGCTGGGGCCGCCGTCTGCCCTGGATCGCGGCCAGCGCCCTGCCATTCGCCCTCGTCTTCTGGCTGCAATGGATCGTCCCCGGCTTCATTTCGCAGGGCAATCAGCTCGCCCTTTTCTTCTACTACGCGGCGGTCTCACTCGCCTTCAACACCTGCTACACCGGCCTCATCCTGCCGCACAACGCGCTCACCCCGGAGCTGAGCGCCGACTACGACGAACGCTCGCGCATCACCGGCTTTCGCATGGCCTTCTCGCTCGGCGGCAGCGTGGGCGGGCTGCTGCTCGCGCTCGTCGTCTTCCGGGCCATGGCCGGCGCCGCCCCGACCGCGCAATACGCCGCCTTCGGCGCATGCGTCTCGGCCGTCGCGCTCGTCGCGGTTGCGTTTTGCCTCGCCGGCATCTGGCGCACCGTGCGCTCCCGCGAACGCCATCGCGAGGCCGCGCAACCCGCCGCGCCGTCCATCCCGCTGCTGGAGCAATTCGGCATCGTTTTTGCGAACCGCCCGTTTCTCATCGTCTGCGCGATCTACCTCTTCTCGTGGATGGCCATGCAATTCACCGCGACGATCCTGCCATTCTTCGTCGAGAGCTGCATGGGGATGCCCGGAAGCCAGTTTCAAAGTCTCGCGCTCACCGTGCAGGCCACCGCCCTCGCGCTCATCCCCGCGTGGGGCTGGCTGAGCGTGCGCGTGGGCAAAAAGCCCGTGTATTTTTACGGCATGGCGTTCTGGCTCGTCGCGCAGGCGGGGCTGGTCTTCGTGCGGCCGGGCCAGACCTCGCTGATGTATCTGCTGGGCTTCATCGCCGGCTTCGGCATCTCGGTCTGCTACCTCATCCCAAATGCCATGCTGCCCGACACCATCGAGTATGACGAACTCCGCACCGGCCAGCGGCGCGAGGGCGTATTTTACGGGTTTTTCGTCTTCCTGCAAAAGATCGCGCTCGCGTTCGGCACGTTCATCGTCGGCCATTCCCTCGCAGCAGCCGGCTATCTTTCCCACGGCCCGCACGAGCCCGTGCCCGTCCAGCCGGAGAGCGCGCTCACCGCGATCCGCATCGCCATCGGCCCGCTGCCTGCTGTCGCACTCCTCCTCGGCATGTTCTTCGCCTGGCGCTTCCCGATCACGAAAGCGAAACACGCGGAAATCCTCCGGAAACTTGCCGCGCGGCACCGCGAGGGGCGCGCGGATCCCTTGCATTGATCCCCGCCCGGCTCGCATGCGGCGTTCGCTCATGACCATCTTCACCCTCCTCGCCCTCGGCTACGCGGCCCTCTGCGTGTATTTTTGGGTCAATCAGGAGCGCCTTCTCTTCTTTCCAAAAATCGCCTCCCAGGCCGACCTCGACCTCCTCGCCGCGACCGAAGGCTACGAGCTCTGGACGAACCCCTGCGGGGAAAGAATCGGCTGGAAATCGCGCGGCGACGATCCCTCCGACGCCCTCCTTATCTGCCACGGCAACGGCGGCTACGCACTCGGCGAAGGTTACGCCCCGCTCCGCAATCGCCCTGCATCCGCCGCAAGGTTCCAGACGTTCCTCCTGGAATACCCCGGCTACGGCGCGCGCCCGGGGCCGCCATCCGCAAAGTCCATGACGGCCGCCGCAATCGAAGCCATCGACACGCTCACCGCCGGTCTGCACAGCCGCATTTTTCTGCTCGGCCAGTCTCTCGGCACCGGAGTCGCCTGCGCCGCGGCCGCCGCGCGCCCCGCGCAGATTGCCGGCATCATCCTCGTCACGCCCTACGATTCGCTCGCCGCGGGTGCGCAATTTCATCACCCCTGGCTGCCCGTCGCCCTCCTGCTCCGCCACCACCTCGATTCGGATAAAAACCTCATCCGCTATCACGGTCCCGTCGCCTTCCTCATCGCGGGTCGCGACGGCACCATCCCCCCGCAATTCGGCCGGCGCCTGTATGACGGCTATTCCGGCACGAAGCGTCTCTGGCTGGCATCTGAAGCCGGCCACAATGACCTTGGCCAATTGCTCGCCGCGTGGCCGCAAATCGTCACATGGCTCCACGAACGGCGGCAACCCTGAAGCCCGCCGATCCCGGCGGGTGAGGGATTTCAAATTGTGGCCGGGCTACGGTCCGAGCACTTCGGTGAGACTGGCCTTGTCGAATTGCACCCAACCCGGATTGGGTAATTCATAGCCCTGAAACCGCAAGGCGACCCTCAACACCTCCGTGTCGGGCCCCGCTTGAACGTAACACTCCACGAGCTTCCATCGCGGCGTGTTGAGGGAACTTCCATCGAAGGGCTGCACCCCATTGACGCCGCCGAACTTCGCCGTCGAAAGTTGCTCGAGGACAGGGACTGGCGCACCGCTCTTGGCGTCCGCCTTGACATAGACGGAAAAGTGATACCGCTTTCCGGGTGTCACCGGAACGTCCTGAATATATGCCGCGATGGCACCTGCTTTCGTGGCTTCATTGGGACCATCGATTCGGGCCGAGGTGGCTCCATCCTGCCCACCCTTGGGAAGAGTGAATGTGGCATTGGGCTTGGGATCCTTCGGGCCATCGGCATAGGCGAGGCTCTTCCAATCCCGCGCGGCCGCTTCCGGACCCGACCCCTTCACCTCGAACGATGGGTTCTTGAGAAGATTCTTGCCCTCGTCGCAGAATGCCGACTGCTGCCCAACCACGAGGAAAATCCCCAATCCCCAGCCCAAAAGTTGAAGGTGGCATTTACGATTCGATGCTTTCATTGGCTCGATGTCTCCGGGATTGCGAAATTGGGGCTGGGGGCGATTCATTCGACACGCTCGCTGTATTCCGTATCACGTCCGGTCCGATTTGAAAAATCGAAAGCCGATAAAATTCGATCCTTCTGCATGACCTGCATGCTCCTGACGGTTTAGATGCTCCCGTGCTCACTGACCTGCGCCTCACCGACTTCCGCTGCTTCGAGCGCCTGCGCTTCGAGCCCGCGCCGGGCACGAACTTCCTCATCGGCGCGAATGCCGGCGGCAAGACCTCCATCCTCGAGGCCGTCTGTGTCGTCACCCGCCTGCAATCACCGCGCACCCCGACCCTTGTCGAGGTCGTGCGCGAGGGAAGGCCCGGCGCAGCCATCGACGCGCGCATCGCCGTCCCGGCCGCGGACGCCCATTCCACCAGCGCCCACCTCCACCTCCGCTACGAGTTCAACCCCCGCGGCGGTCCGCCTGCGCGCACGATCGAGATGGATTCCGTCCCGCAAAGCCGCACCGCCGACTACCTCCGCGCCGCCCGCGTTGCGTGGTTCTCGAACGACGATATGGAAATCATCCGCGGATCCGCGTCGAAGCGCCGCCGCTACTTCGACTTCCTGTGCGGACAGCTCGACCCGCTTTACCCGCGCCGCCTCCGCGCCTACGACCGCGCCCTGCGCTCGCGCAACGCCCTGCTCAAGGACGGCCGCCCCCGCCGCGAGATTGAGGCATTCGATTCCATCCTGGTGGAAAACGGCGAGCGCCTCACCGCCGCGCGTGCCGAGGTCGCCGTCGCGCTCGCCCCGCTCATCGAACAAGCCGTTCGCGATGTCGGCGGCGCCGACGAATCCGTCATCACACGCTATCTTCCCGGCGCGGAATCCCCGCTCGCCGAGGCGCTCATCGCCACACGCGCCGAGGAGACGCGCCTCCGCCAGACGGTCGCCGGGCCGCACCGCGACGACCTCGCCATCGCACTCAACGGCATGGACGCCGCCCGATTTGCATCCGAGGGCCAGCAGCGCACGCTCGCCCTCGCCCTCAAGCTCGCACAGACCCGCCTGATCATGGCGCGCATCGGCCATACCCCGCTCCTCCTCATCGACGACGTTTTCGGCGAACTCGATCCCGTCCGCCGCCAGAATCTCCTCTCCCACCTCCCCGCCGACGCACAGCGCCTCATCACTGCCACCCACCTCGACTGGCTCGACCCCTCGCTGCCGCGCGCCGTTTTCCACCTCGCGAATCGCACCCTCTCCATCGCAGGCGTCCCTCCTTTTTCCTGATTTCCTGATTCCCCCATTCCGGTCATCTTCCGCATCCAATGACGGAAACCGAGGCTCATATCGCGCTAAACATGGTGCCGCGCCTCGGCCCCGTGCGCCTGCGTCACCTGCTCGATTCCTTCGGCACGCCGCAGCGCGTCCTCGCCGCCTCCGCGTCCGATCTGGAACGCATCAACGGCGTCGGTCCCGAGGCCGCCCGCTCCATCGCAGGCTGGGAAAAGACCGTCAATCTCGCGGCCGAGCTGCAGCGCATCGCCGATTTCGGCGCGCACGTCCTCATCCCCTCCTCGCCGGACTATCCCGCTCTGCTGCGAGAGATTCACGACCCGCCCATCGCCCTCTATGTCTGGGGCTCGCTCATGGAACGCGATCGCCACGGCATCGGCGTCGTCGGCTCCCGCAAGCCCAGCCACTACGCGACCGAGTGCGCGAAGAAGCTCTCCTACCAGCTCGCCTACGCCGGCATCACGATCTACAGCGGCCTTGCCCTCGGCATCGACACCGCCGCCCACCAGGGCGCGCTCGCCGCAAAAGGCCGCACCGTGGCCGTGCTCGGCTCGGGATTGAACCACCTCTACCCACCGCAAAATCGCGAACTCGCCGAGCGCATCGCCGCAGGGAATGGCGCGGTCATCAGCGAGTTCTCAATGGACATCGCGCCCGACCGGCAGACCTTTCCCATGCGCAACCGCATCGTCGCCGGCAGTTCGTTCGGCCTCCTCGTCGCCGAAGCCGGCGTCACCAGCGGCGCGCTCATCACCGCCACGCAGGCCGCCGAGCAGGGCCGCACGCTCTACGCCATCCCCGGCCGCATCGATCAGCCCGGCGCCCTCGGCTCGAACCGCCTCATCCAGCAGGGCGCGAAGCTCGTGCAAAGCGCGCAGGACATCCTCGACGACCTGGGCATGCTCTTCGCCGAGCAACCGACGCTCACCGCGCCCGCTCCGCCCAGCGACCTCACGGAGCCCGAGCGCGCCGTGCTCGCCGCCCTCGCCGACGACGAAACGCACATCGACCACATCACCGCCAGAAGCAGGTTGCCAACCGCCATGGTGTCCTCTACTTTGCTCGCCCTTGAAATGAAGCGCCTGGTGAAACAACTCCCCGGCTCCCGTTTCGTAAGGACCAATTAACCGAATCCTTCGCGCCTTCGCGTCCTCGCGTGATCCACTAAAATGGGAAAAACCCTCGTCATTGCCGAAAAACCCAGCGTCGCCAGCGACCTCGCGCGCGTCCTCGGCAAACTCGCCAAAAAGGACGAGTTCTTCGAGAACGACGAGTGGGTCGTCACCTCCGCCATCGGCCACCTCGTGGAGCTTTGCCTGCCCGGCGAGATGGATAAAAAGCGCGGCAAGTGGAGCTTCGCGAACCTCCCCATCATCCCCGACGCCTTCGACCTCAAGCCCATCGAGAAAAGCGAATCCCGCTTCAAGCTCCTCAAGCGCCTCCTCAAGCGCCCCGACATCGATGGCGTCGTGAACGCCTGCGACGCCGGCCGCGAGGGCGAACTCATTTTCCACTACATCATGCAGCTCTCCGGCTGCAACAAACCGACGAACCGGCTCTGGCTCCAGTCCATGACGCCCGACGCCATCCGCACGGGCTTCGCGAAGCTCCGCGACGGCGCGGAAATGAAGCCCCTCGCCGACGCCGCCGTCTGCCGCAGCGAGAGCGACTGGCTCGTGGGCATCAATGGCACCCGCGCCATGACGGCCTTTAATTCCAAAGGCGGCGGCTTCCAGCTCACCCCCGTCGGCCGCGTCCAGACGCCGACCCTTGCCATCCTCGCCGAGCGCGAGGAAAAAATCCGCGCCTTCAAGTCGCGGCCGTATTTCGAGGTCCACGCCGCCTTCGGCGTCGAGGCCGGCGGCTACCGCGGTCGCTGGTTCGATGCGAAATTCAAAAAGGGCGCCGACGAGCAGGAACGCGCCGAGCGCATCTGGGACCGCTCGCTCGCCGAGGCCATCGAGGCGAAATGCACCGGCAAACCCGGCTTCATCGAGGAGGAAAAAAAGCCCGCCAGCCAGGCCTCCCCGCTCCTCTACGACCTCACCACCCTGCAGCGCGAGGCCAATGGCCGCTTCAGCTTCAGCGCCCGCCGCACGCTCCAGCTCGCCCAGGCGCTCTACGAGAAGCACAAGGTCCTCACCTACCCCCGCACCGACTCCCGCTGCCTGCCCGAGGACAACCTCAACGAGGTCAAAGCGCGCTTCACGAAGTTCGAAGATCCCAGCCTCGCCGTCCACGCGCAGAAGGCGCTCAAGGAAGGCTGGGTGCGCCCAAACAAACGCATCTTCAACGATGCGAAGGTCAGCGACCACCACGCCATTGTCCCCACCGGCGTCGCGCCGAAGAATCTCGATGAATACGAGCAGAAGCTCTACGACATGGTCGCCCGCCGATTCATCGCCGTCTTCTATCCTCCCGCGCAGTTCGAGGTGACGACCCGCATCACCCGCGTCGAAGGCGAGGCCTTCAAGACCGACGGCAAAATCATCACGGACCCCGGCTGGCTCGCCGTCTATGGCAAACAGGCCGCCGGCGAAGGCGAGGACAACGTCGTGGCGGTCCGCCCTGGCGAGAGCGCGACAACCGACGCCATCGAGATCAAGGCAACCGAGACCAAGCCCCCCGCCCGCTACAACGAAGCCACGCTCCTCTCCGCGATGGAGGGCGCGGGTAAATTGCTCGAGGACGAGGAACTCCGCGACGCCATGAGCCAGCGCGGCTTGGGCACACCGGCCACCCGCGCGCAGATCATCGAGGGCCTCATCCTCGACGGCTACCTCGTGCGCCAGGGCCGCGAGATCATCGTCACCTCGAAGGGCCTCTCCCTCATCACCCTTCTGCGCGGCATCGGCGTCGATTCCCTCACCTCACCCGAGATGACCGGCGATTGGGAGTTCCAGCTCAAACAAATGGAAGCCGGCAAGATCGACCGCGCCGCATTCATGGCCGGCATTCGCAAGTTCACCGAAGAGATCGTCGATAAAGCCAAGAATTACTCCGGCGACGCCGGCAGCGTGGGCGGCAACTTCCTCGACCTCGCCGCAAAGTGCCCGAAATGCGGCGCCGCCGACTTCAAGGAATCCTTCAAAGCCTACGAGTGCAAAGGCTGTGGCCTGCTCGTCTGGAAGACCATGGCCGGCCGCGAACTCGAGCGCGAAGAGGTGAAGACCCTTCTCGAAGCCGGCAGCGTCGGCCCCCTCGAAGGCTTCCGCAGCAAGATGGGCCGCCCCTTTTCGGCCGTCGTCAAGCTCGACGCCGACCACAAGCAGACCTTCGACTTCGGCGATGCGGACTCCAAAGGCGCCGCTCCCGATTTCTCGCAAGCCCCGATCATCGGCGCCTGCCCGGTTTGCAAAAAAGGCCAGGTCCACGACGTCGGCGCCGCCTACGTCTGCGATCAAACCCCCGCCTGCAAATTCCGCACTGGCAAGATCATCCTGCAAAAGGAAATCTCCGCCGAGCAGGTGAAGAAGCTCCTCGATACCGGCAAAACCGACCTGCTTCCAAAATTCATCTCAAAAAAGGGCCGCCCGTTCAGCGCCTACCTCAAGCTGGAAGGCGGCAAGGTCGGCTTCGAGTTCGAGCCCCGCAAGGCCGCCCCGAAAAAGGTCCCCGCCGCGAAGAGCCCCATCGCCGAAGCGGCGTAGTTTTCGCCCAAAATCCCCCGAATCGCATAAGCCCCGAAGCAAGGTCCCGGCCCGCAAATTGCTGGAACGAACTTTCTCCTTTTCCCCCTTTTCAAATTCCAACGCGATGGCCGTCGCCAAACGCGTCATCGCCGGGTTCGAGAACTAGCCGTAATTGCACTTCGCCCGGCAGCGCGTAGCTTGAGGCATGAAAGCGCCTGCCCGCGCGACGCTCTGCGCCTTCGCGATTGCCTTCGGCTGTCCCATGCTGCGGGCAAACCCTCCAGTCATCATCTTCCAGCCGGTCCAGCCCATGACCGTCGTCTCCCCGCTCACCACCGGCAGTGCCGCATCGAACCAGATTCTGCTCAACCAAATCAGCGGCACCCTCATCCAGCGCCGCACGGAGCACGAAATCCTCACAACGAACGCCCTGCTCCAAAACCAGGGCCCGGCACTCCGCAACCAGCCCCCAGTCCTGCGCCAGCGTTAGCGCCCTTTTCCCTATTCCAGATTTCCAAATTCCGAACCATCCGGCGTTCCAGATCGCATGCCGCGCATCTTCGACCACATCGACCTCCGCGTACCGGACCTCGCCGCCGCGCGGAAATTCTACGACCGGCTGCTGCCCGCCCTCGGATTTCCTGAATGGATGGACGTCCCCGGCGGCTGGATCAGCTACAACGCCCCCGGCGAAGGCCCCACGGAATTTTTCGGCTTCATCGAATCCCCAAACTTCGCGCCCAACGAAAACCGCATCGCCTTCTGGGCGGAGTCCAACGCCGCGCTCGACGCGCTCATCCCCCTCCTGCGCGAGGCCGGCGCCCGGAAGATCGAAGGCCCCGGCTACGACGAGGGCCCGGGTTATTACGCCGTTTTTTTCGAGGACCCCTTCGGCAACCGCCTTGAAATCTGCCACCGCGAGCGGAACTAAAACGCAATCGCCGCCGCGTTCCGCCGCGCCTGCGCGATCTGCGAAGCCGTCAAGCCCGCCGCCGGCGCCGCGACCTCGTATTCATGCGCCAGGTCGATTCCGCTGATCCCGGGATCGTCCGTATTGATCGTCGCCAGCAACCCCCGCTCCAGAAACTCCCGCAGCGGGTGGCTCGCGTAGTCCGGCACCGTGCTCGTTTGCACGTTGCTCGTGAGATTGCATTCCAGGCCGATCCGATGCTCCGCGAGAAAATCCATCAATGCGTCGTCCTCCGCCGCGCGCACGCCATGGCCGATGCGCGTCGCGCCCAGATCGCGAATCGCCGACCAGATGCTCTTCGGCCCCGCCGCCTCGCCGGCATGGATCGTCACCGCCAGCCCGGCCTCGCGAACCCGCCGAAAATGCTTCACGAAAAGCTGCGGCGGGAAGTTCCCCTCGTCCCCCGCGAGGTCCACGGCCACCAGCCCCTCCCGGCAAGCGAGCAACGCATCCAGTTCCCGCACGCACGACTCCACGCCGAACGTCCGGCTCAAAATCCCGATCAATTTCGCCGGCACGGCGAAGTCGCGCGCACCCGCCGCGACGCCGTCGATCACCGCCTCCACGACGGCCTGCGGATTCAGGTCATGCGCCTTCGCCATGAAGCTCGGGCTGAACCTCAGCTCGATCGCATCCAGCCCCTCGCGCGCGGCATCCTCGACATTTTCATACGCCACGCGCCGGCATGCATCGGCATCGACCAGCACTCCGACCATCCACTCGAACTTCGCAATAAAGGCCATGAGCCCCGGCTGCGGCTCGCTCACCACAACAAAAGGCCGCAACCCCTCAATCGTGTCCGCCGGCAGCGGAAGGCCATTTTCCAATCCGAGTTCCAGAATCGTCCCGAGCCGGATGCTCCCGTCGAGGTGACGGTGCAAATCGATCTTCGGCAGCCGGTCAACCATCCTCCGCATGTAGCGGCGGCCCGTGACGGTCGCAAGACTTCGCCGCCGAGCGGGACCTACCGCGGGCCCATCGGGCTGATCGCCCGCTCGTAGCTATACGGCCCCGTCTCCGTCGCCATCTCCACCTGCTGCTGTTTGCTTTGGGAGACGTGCGTCGCGCAGCCGCTCAGGGCCGCCGCCGCCAGGATCAACATCCATACCGGGAGTTTCATGCCCGCAAATTCTCACACTCTCCCGCGCGCGGCAATCCCGGTTGCTCCGCCATTATCGCGACGCGGCCGCCGCCCGCTGGATGGCGTTGTAATG
>JAQTOP010000072.1 GCA_028713285.1 Terrimicrobiaceae bacterium | reverse complement strand
TCACCGAGGTCCTGAGCGAACGCGACGTCGAGCACGTCGCCGAAACGGCCGACATCCTGCAAATCGGCGCGCGCAACGCGCAGAACTTCCAATTGCTCATCGAGTGCGCCCGCACGCAGAAGCCCGTCCTGCTCAAGCGCGGCCTGAGCGAGCGCATCGAGGAGTGGCTGCTCGCCTCGGAGTATCTGCTCGCACATGGGAATCCAAACGTGATGCTGTGCGAGCGGGGCATTCGCACCTTCGAGACCTACACGCGCAACACGCTCGACCTCGGCGCGGTCGCCGCCGCGAAAAAGGAATCGCATCTGCCCGTGATCGTCGATCCGAGCCAGGGCTGCGGTCGCGCGGACCTCGTGATCGCGCTCTGCTGCGGCGCGGTCGCGCTCGGAGCCGATGGACTGCTCATCGAGGTGCATCCGAACCCCGCCGAGGCATGGAGCGACGGGCAGCAGCAGATTACGTTCGCGGGGTTTCGCGAGCTGGTCGCCCGCATCCAACCGTTCCTCACGGCGGCGGGAAAGGGCGCGTAAAAGCCGGTCGCCCCGGCTAATTCGATTTCGGCAACGGCACGGGACGATCTCCGACCGAGGGCGGCGGCGGCGCGATTTTCTGCGCGGCGATCACATTCGGATCGACATACGAGCCGCCGACGACCTGGAAGCCGCCCGCCGTATCCCGGCGCAGCGCGGGCCGCGTGTCGCTCAATGCGGTGTATTCCTTGCGATCGAGAATCTGGCCGTTGAGCCCGACCTTCGAATAGAGGAACATCCGCGGCGCCGTGTTCTGCAGGATGTGAATCTGGTTGTTCGCATCGATCTCGACCTCGGGTTTGCTAAACGAAACGAGCTTGCCCATCTGGTGGGTGCAGTAGATGAGCCCGCCTTCCTTGTCCTCGATGCGCAGGTAAAGCTGCGTTTCGTCCGGCAGACGATGCGAGAGCAGCGTGAGCGTGCGCGTTTTTCCGCCACCGCCTTCGCCCTCGGGCACCCCCACCGTCTGCTGCCAGAGCATGCGGCCCTCGGTGATCTCGACATTCAGGGGCGGGTTCGAGCTGAAGAAATGCCCGCTCTGCGAGTCGAATACCGTGGCTCGCACGCGATAAATGCCAAACTCAGTGAGCGGGTAGAGCGGCGTGATGTTCACCGCGCGCTTGATGCTCCGTCCGGCGGGAATTTGCACCGGCGTGAGCGAGTAGTCGGCGTTGAAGGGCGGGACCAGCGCTTCCGACCCGGACTCGACGTGAACGATGTTAAAACTGAACCATTTGTGGTTGTCCACGTCGGCCAGTTCGAGATCGCGGCCGCTCAGGTTCGTGATGGTGACCGTGGCGATGAGCGGCTCGTAGCGGATGAAGAGCGAGCGCCGCAGCGAGAAATCGACGCGCACCTGCGCGCCGGCGTCGGGCAGCGCCGCGCAGACGCAAAGAGCGGAGAGAAGCGCGAGAGCGGCGGGGCGGATCGAGGGTCGGAAAATCATTTGGAAGGGGGTTCGTCGGAGGCCGTGCGGAAGCCGACCGTCGGCGCGCTCTGCAGCGGTTCAAGGTTGAGCAGGCGGCGGCGAATATCCAGCTTTGCGTCGGACCAATTCCCCCCGCGCACGATGGGCCTCGATCCGCCCGCGGGTGTGTCGCCGAATGTGAGCGTCCACTCCGAGACATTGCCGCCGAGGCCGGTGACGCCCGCCGGGGTGCGGTCATCGGCCATCGCATTGACCGGCGCCCATTTTGGAAAACGATCGGCGCCGGCGAGATTTGCATTCGCGGGCTGGCCGCCGCCCCATGGATACGGCCGTCCCTCGGCGCCGACGGCGGCCTTTTCCCATTCCTCCTCGCTCGGCAGGCGGCGGCCTTTCCACGTCGCGTAGGCATATGCGTCGAACCAATCGACACCGAACACCGGCGAGTCGAGCGTGAGTGTGGCGCCTTCGTAGGTGCCGCCGGTTTTCGCGACGGTGAAATATCCCGGAGTCGTCCCGCCCGCCGTCTTTTTATCCAGCCAGCCGTCGGGCACGAACGAATGGTCCAGCGGCATCTCGGGAGGGCCGAGCGAGGCCACCGACGCAGGATGCGCGAGAACCCACGCGAGAAAGTCCGCGTATTGGCCAATGCTCACTTCGTAGGTGTCGATCCAATACGCGGGCAGATTGACCTTCTGGCCGCCCTGGAAAGGGAACGCGCCCGCCGGCACCTCGACCATTTTCTCGAGCGCCGGATTGGCATACCGCTTGGACAGCCAGAACCATGCGCCGAGACCCGCGGCGATCAACAGGACGCCGGCGATGGAGCTTACGATCACCGTGCGCCGACGCCGCAGGCGCCTGCGCGCCGCGCCGACGGCCTCAATGGCCGCGCGACCGCCGGCATCCAGTTTGTAGGCGGGATGCGAGCCTCCCGAAGTGGCGCACCGCTTGACCTCGTAGATCAACGCCGTCCAGGAACGCACGCTGCCGGTCTCGGACTGCAGTTCGTCCAGGAGCTGCCCCAGAGCCTCCGAGTCCGCGCCTGCCGTCACGACAGGGACGATTGCCGCGGCCAGCACACGCATGTCGTCCTGCGGCGTGTTGCCCATCGGCTGGTGCGTCGCGATATTCACGAGCCGCGTGCGGTTGCGGTGATCGACGATCACGTGCAGTGCGTGGAGCGGCTCGTGCGGGGTCTTCACCTGCCCAAGGTGGACCATGGCCTCCGCAACGGTGTGGAGGAGCTGGAAAAGGACCGCGGGCTCGGCCTGCGCATGGACTGCAGCCATCTGATGCAGGGACGAACCCTGCCGCATTTCCGACGTGTAAAAATACACGCCATCCTGCTCGCCCGCCTCGAAGACGGAGAGCAGCGCGGGGTGATGCACATTCGCCTTGGCGCGGGCGGAGGAGAGAAAGCGCTCGACCTCCGCGGGGTCGGCGGCGCGCTCGGGCGCAAGGGTGTGGAACTCGACGGTGCGGCCAATCGTGGTCTGCACGGCCATGTAGATTTTGCCGTCCAGATCCGCACCGAATACGTCGTCGATCCGGTAGCTTCCGAGTGTCGTGCCAATGAGCGGATCGCTCGCTGCGGGCGGATCCGCTTCCGCCTCCTCCGCAGGCGCGACGCCGTCTCCTCCGGCGAGGCGTTGAATTTCCGACACCAGCGTTCCGGCATCCAGGGGCTTCCCGAGCACCGGCCATTCCCCGATGCGCCCGGCGTGATCGGTGACGTCGCGGTCCGTGAGAAAGATCGTGCGCAGCTCGGGTAGATGGGGACGGATCGTCTCGTGCAGCGTGAAGCCGTCAATCCCGTCCATGAAGACATCGGTCACAAGCAGATCGATGCGGTGCTCGCGATTCACGATCTCGACGGCCTCCTCCGCTGTCGTCGCGGCAAAGCATTCGCCGAGTCCCGCCGCGCCGACCTCGGCCGCCAGTTGCTCCGCAACCGCCGGTTCGTCGTCAACGATCAGAATCTTCATTCCGTGGTGGTCGCGTCCTTGTGCAAGGGAGGGGCGAACTGGTCGAGCAGCGAGACGGGATCGGCGCGCGAGTCCTGTAGCTCGCCGTTGTAATAGATCGCGACCACGTAGCCGTAGTATTGCAGCGGCGGGAGGTCGCCGCGGTCCGCCGCTGGCAGGCGGTATTTCGTCTGGAAAATCTCGGGCTCTCCGTTCGTCCAGGTCGCGGGCAGCGAGAGCCATTCCGTGACGTGAGGCGAATCGTTCTGCTGGATCTGGCCGTGGTCGTCCTGTTCGTAGAAATAGGCGGTCGCCAGAAATTTCTGGGCGTCGATCTTTTGTCCCGATGCGCCCTTCGTGGCGACGCGCAGATTTTTCTGGCCCGGGTCGCCGTCGAGCAGTTCCGCCTTGATGATTCCCATCACCGAGCCGATGGGGATGCCAACGTCGTCGCGCATGCCGGCGGAGTTTTTTGTGTCGGCAGGCGCAGCGGCGGACGTCGCCCCGCCGAGCTGCGCGAGAGCGGCCCGGGCCTGCTCGCGGAACGGCGCGTCCGCCGGATCCGCGCCGGGCGGCAGAGCGACGATTCTGTTGAGCACCGCGGTCGCCTCGGCATTCTTTTGCAGCGAGACGTAGTCGGAGGCCAACTGAATGAGGATGCCCGGCTTGTTTGGCACGAGCCGGTCCGCCTCCGTCATTGCCTCGATCGCACCTTGAAAGTTGCCCTTGGCGCGAAACTGGCCGGCCTCATCCATCAGCGCATTCGCCTGTTGGGACTTTGCGACATCGTTCGCCGCGGACTGCGCCGCCGATGCCGGCCTGCTGGCCAGCGAGCGCCCGATTCTTTCCAGATCGAGCTGGGGCGCCAGCGCGACGACGACGGCGATGAGCTGCGCGATGGCGGCGAGGCTCAACAAGGTAACAGCAATGACGAAGGTGCGTTCCGCCGGCGCTTTCGGGATGGAGGTGGCGGAGGAGGGAGACATGCGAGATATTGGTTAAAACTCGGCCCGGTTTCTGTCAAACCGCCATTCGCGCGCCGCCGCTCAGCGCCACGGCTGTCCTTCCACGATGACGGGTATCTGCAGACGCCGGCCCTTCCGCCATACGGTGACGTTCACCCGGTCGCCCTCCTTCATTTCGGAGAGGCGATTCACAATGTCCACGGAATCGCGGACGGGGCTGCCGTCGAACTCCTGGAGCACATCGCCGGGCACGAGGCCGGCGCGGGCTGCGGGAGAGTTCGCGACGACGGAAACCACGAGATTGCCCGTCTCGGTGCCGAGGCTGAGTTCGCTCGCAATCTGCGGGGTGAGCGGCCAGGTGTTCGCGCCGAACCACGGACGGGAAATACGCCCGCGCTTGACCACGTCGTCAAACACCCGCTGCGCGACATTCGACGGGATGGCGAAGCTGATGCCCATTGCATAGTTCAATCCGGAGTTGTCGAGCAGGATGGCGTTGTTGATGCCGACGATCTCGCCGCGAATGTTCACGAGCGGACCGCCGGAATTCCCGGGATTGATCGCGGCGTCCGTCTGGAAGAAATCCGTGGCGAGGCCGGCCACCGCGCGGCGGCCCTTCCCGCTGATGATGCCCTGCGTGACCGTCTCCTGGAGGCCGAGGGGATTGCCGATCGCGAAGACGATCTGCCCGACCTTCACCGAGTTCGAGTCGGCGAACGCAAGCGGCGCCAGGCCGCTGGCCTCGATCTTGAGCACGGCGATATCGGACTGCTGGTCCGCGCCAAGGAACTTCGCCGGCAGCGTGCGGCCGTCGCTGAGCTGCACATCCACGCGATTCGCGCGCGAGATGACATGAAAATTCGTAAGGATGTGCCCTTCCGCCGAAACAATGGCGCCGGAGCCGAGCTCGGGCTTCTCTTCGCCCGGAGTGGCGATGCCCAGGAGCTGCTGGAGGTGGCGCATGCGGTCGAGCGCGGGATTCTCCATCCGGGCCGAAATGCTTACCACCGATGGCACTACCCGGGCCACCAGCCCGGTAATTTCTCCGTCGAGCGTCGCGAGCATCGGCAGCCTCCCCTGCACGATCGGCGCACGGGATGCCGAATTCTCTCCACCGCGCCGCGCCAAGTAAAAGATCGTCACGCCGAAGGCCGCGATCCCGGCAAAGATCAGAAACCGCAGCAGGCTGCGCATTCCCGGGCTGGGCGCGGAGGGTTCGGGGCTCATTCGCCAGCGTTCTTCTTCGGCTTCGGTTTCGGCGTGGAGTCCTTCGTCGCGCCGGTGTTCGGATAGCGCTGGCCACGCTCGGCGAGAGCCTTTTCCGCCTCCGCCGAGTCGCCGGCCTTCCTGTATGCGGCGGCGGCGCGATCCAGGGCTTCCGGCGTGATCACGGGATCGTCGTAGAGCACGGAAATCGTCATGAAGGCGCGGGCCGCGCCGTCGTAGTCCTTGCGCTGCATCAGCACCTCGCCGCCAAGCAGCCGGGCTTCGGCGTTGTAGCGTCCCTCGGGCTGCAGCAGCATCGCCTCCTCGACCAGCTTGTTCGCGTCCTCGTAGTTGCCGGTACCGAGCGAGACTTCGGTGGAGGCGAGCAGTCCGCGCGCGCGGCTGAGCGGGTCGCGCGCCGCCGCAAGATACTGCTGGATGGGCTCCCGCGCCGCTTCGTACTTATCCTGCGCGAGCCGCGCCTTCGCGAGGGCCAGCAGGGCGTCGGGATTCGCCGTGCCGGCCGCACCGCGGGCGGCGATGGGCGAGAGAAATTCCTCGGCCTTCTTGAAATCGCCATCGTCGTAATACTTCGTTCCGACCCACACGAGGACGTCCGCCGGCAGCGAATCGGCCTTGGTTTTCTCCACCTCGGCGGCGACGGCGTCGCGATCCTGCGCGTAGTAGTGGGCGAGCACGATGCGGAGGGTCGCCCGCTCGCCGAAGGCCTTCGCATCGAGGTCACGGGCCGTCTTGAGGTGCTCGATCGCCGCGGCGTAGTCCTTTTTCTCGAATGCCTGCCAGCCGATCCAGTATTCGGCCTGGGCGGCGGCCTTCGACTTCGGATACTCCGCGAGCAATTGCGCGAAGACCTTCACCATGTCGTCGTATTTTTCCTGCTGGCCGAGGATGAGCGCCTTCTGCTGGAGAGCGACTTCGCGTTCCCTGGCCTTGGGAAATTGCGCGATCACGAGGTCGAAATCGCGCAGCGCCGCGCCGTAGTCCTTCGCCTGCTGCATGGCCATCGCGCGCTGGGTGATGGCGGCGGCCAGGAGTTCGCTCTTCGGATTCTGGTCGATGAAAATCGTGAACGTCTGCGCCGCCTCGGCCGCCTGCCGCAGTTGGAGCTGGCACCAGCCGAGCTTGTAGCGGGCCTGGGTGCGCAGGCGCTCGGCAAGCGACGACTTGAGCACCTTCGCGTAGAGCGGCGCGGCCCCCGCGTAGTCGCCCGCCTTGAACAGCGTCTCGGCTTTGAGGAGCGTCGCCTGCGCGCGCTCGCGCGGATCCGTACTCACCGCGAGAAAGTCGTCGAGCTGCTTTCCGAGGTCGCCGGAACCCGTCGCCTGCAGGCAGACGAGCCTCTGGAAACGCGCCTGGGACGCGGCGTCGGAGGCCGGATACTCGCGCATGATGCGGTCATACAGCTCGAGAGCCTTCGCCGATTCGCCAAGCTGGCGGCGGGCATTCGCCGAAATGAGCAGCGCCTCGGGCGCGGCATCGGGCGGCAGCTCGCCAAACTCCTTGTCGGAAATCGTGAGCGCCTCCTTGTAGCGGCCCGCCTCGTAGGCCAGCCGCATCACGCCGAGTTTCGCGACGCCCCGCCAATCGCCGATGGCCGGCAGCGTGAGCGCCTTGTCGAAAAGCTCTTTCGCGCGGTCGTCGTGTCCGAGTTCAGCGGCGAGCGTGGCGGCCTTCACCGTGGCCTCGGCCTTCATCTCGGCCTTGTCCGCGTTGTCCGCCAGCTTCTCGTAGCCGTCAAATGCCTGCTGCTTCCTGCCCGCGCGGGCGGCATCCTCGGCGAGATAAAACACGGCCGTGTCCCGATACGGATTGTCGCCGTCGGTTTTCGCGACCTTCACAAATTGCTCCGCGGCTTGCGCACGCCGGCCCAGCTTGTCGAGCGCGTTGGCCTGGTAGAACGTCGCGGTAAGCTTCACCTCCGGGCTCGCGGAGTTCGCCTCGGCCTTTTCAAACATCGCAAGCGCGCCGCCGTAGTTGCCCTCGGTGTATAGAATCTCGCCCAGCCGGTAGGCGCCGGATCCGGCGAACTCGCCCTCGCGGGTCTCGGCGAGCAGCCGCTGATACGCATCGCGTGCAGCCTCCTCGTTGCCGAGGAAGCGATGGCTCTCGCCCAGGCGAAACAGCGCGCCGTCGCGACCCGGTGCGTTCGGTTCGGCGATCAGGAATTTCTCATACTCATAGACCGCCATGTCATACATCTTCCGCCGGTAAAAACCGTTTGCGGCAATCAACGAGCGGCTCATGCCGGGCACGCTTTCCGCAGGCGCCGGCGGAACGTCGGCTGGGCTGGCCGGCTCCGGGGTCGTCGGCTGGGGGTTCGGCGGCGGGGCCGTCGGAATCGGCACGCGCGTGACCGGCGGTGCAGGCGCGGGCGTGGCGACGGGCGGCGGTGTCGCGACCGGGGGCGGCGTGTTCACCTGGATCGCGGGCCTCACGCGCTCGACCCATCCAGGATTTTGATAGGTGTTCGGATTTACCGGTTCAGCCTTGCGGACGGGCGTCGGCGTGGCCGGCTCCGCACGTTGCACGGGAATGGCCCTGCGCACTTCGGTTTCCTGACCCCGCCCGGGAATGGCGCTTGCCGCGAGCAGAAGCGCGGGGACGACAGCCAGCCTCATTCGGAATCGCGCGGCGCGCAAAGAAACTTCAACGCTCACTCGTGCGGTTGCACCCCGCCCGGCTTGTAATGGACGCCCAACTGGGAGATGAGCTGCGTGGTCGCGGCCTCCAGCTCGGCGATGAGACGCTGCGTTCGGCCGCGATAATACGCATAGGCCGCCATCGCCGGGATGCCCACGAGCAGCCCGCCGGCCGTGGCCACGAGCGCCTCCGAGACCCCCGCGGCGAGCAGCATCGGCTTGGTCGCCGTGACATCCGCCGCCACGACGCTGAAAGACTTGATCATGCCGAGCACCGTTCCGAAGAGGCCGACCATCGGTGCGATCGTGCCGATGTCCGCGAGGTAAACGATCTGCTGCTGGAGACCCGCCGCCTGCCGCGTGCCCTCGGTCTCCGCGATCTCCCGCGCCTCGGCGACGGTGGCCGTGGGATTCTTCGTCAGAAAATCCAGCGTGCGCCGCATGATGCGCGCGACCGCCTCTCCATGGCGATTCGAGACGGCGAGCAGGCCGTAATAGTCACCCTTCCGCAGCAGCGCATCGGCGGTCTTCATGTAGCGTCCGGTCGCGATGGCTCCGCGCCGCAGCGTGAAAAAGTAGATGATGATGAGCATCAGCGCGAGCACCGACAGCACGCCGAGCGGGATCATGACGATCCCTCCCGCCTTGATGAAATGCCAGATATCGGTCGTGCCGCCGGTCGGCGCCACAATGCCGGATGTAACGACTGTCTGCGCGAACGCACCCGGCAGTGCGGTGAGAGCCGCCAGCGCCCGGAAGAGAATTTTACTGCCCATGTTCAAGCCCGCGTAGTGTAAGCCCCGCCGTGCGTCGCGCAAGCCGCAGGTTGCTGCCCCGGGTTTTTGATTGTTCGTGGTGCGCGCGCGGATCGCGTCGGAATCCGCCAGCGATGAAGGTGCCGACACCCGGTTCTGGAAGCCGATGAAGTCGGCCGCCGAGCTGCCCGGGCTTTGAGTCGCAAGGTTGCTTTCAATTCCGCAACGTTTCCTCTAATTCCATTCGATCCGCCGGACACCGGCACAGCCACTATCCAATGCCATGCACTTCCCTCCTGGAATATTTTGTCATCAACGTCACGTTCGGGACCATTGGATTATCGGCTCGAACGGTAAAATGAAAATAAATCAGGGGTTTGCAAATCTCGTCGGATTTCCAGGAGGCCGTTGCCTTCGAAAGTCGAACTTCCATGCGGTGCTGCGCGGATTATCCGCGGGCACGGCTCTCCATATGATAGCGGCAACATCGGCATTCGCAGCATCGCCACAGGAAAACGACGGCCTCGCTGCGCTTAAGAAACTGAAACCCGACGCTGGAATTGTGATGTCGGTGGAGCGGGACGACTTTCCTGCGCTGACGACTCCGGATGGACACACAATCAATAATCTTCCGCCGCGGACCATTGTGAAGATGGTTCTCCATCCGGCAAAAGGTTCCAATATCAATGTCGAAATCTGGCTGCCGGATCCCGGAAAGTGGAATGCCCGCTTCCTCGGCCTTGGCAATGCCGGACCCGCAGGGCACATCAACCCAGCAGGTTTCGCCGGGCTGCTCTCAGGCGGTTACGCCGTGGCCACCACGGATATGGGCACGGCGCCAGACGCGAATTCCGGGATCGGGAACAGGGAGGTCTGGAAGGATTTCGGCTTTCGCGCCACGCATCTCATGACGGTCGTCGCTAAAAAGATCATCAAAACCTATTACGGCAAAGATGCGGATTTTTCGTATTTCAACGGCGGATCGACCGGCGGCCAGCAGGCCCTCCAGGAAGCGCAGCGCTATCCTGATGATTACGACGGCATTGTTGCAAGCATCCCGGCGCACTGCCGAACGCCTCTTCACGCTTATTTCCTGTGGAACGACCAGATTCTCACCAAGTGCCATTTCACCGCGTCGCAGCAAACCAACATCATCGCTGCCGGAAACGAATACATGGCTGATCGAGAGACGCCGGCAACTGCCGGGAAAATCGTTTCCGATCCGCGATGCAATGGCAAAGACATTGAAGCGGTTATCGGGCTTGCGATGCGAAAGGATCCGACGCTGACAAAAGAGCATGCCGCAGCCCTACGAAAGCTTTTCGACGGTCCGAGGCGCGCCGTTACAGGCGAGCGCATTTTCTGCGGCATTCCGTTTGGCAGCTCCTTCGATATCGCTCACGGGCATCTCTACCTTTTCAAATGGGTTTTCGGCGCGAACAAGAACCTGGCGGAAATCGATTTCGGAAAGGATATCGATACCTACACCGCGGCACTTGGGCCCTATCTCAACGCCGAGAATGCCAATTTGAGCCCGTTCGAAAAGCACGGCGGCAAGATGCTAATGATCTCGGGCTCTGCGGATTCCTGCGTGCCATATCACGCGTCGCTCGACTATTATGAAAGGGTCGCTGCGTATTTCGGTTCCATTGAGAAAGTCAGGTCGTTTTTCAAGTTCTATATCATTCCTGGAATGAGCCACGGCCCGGGACCGGGCATTAATGTATTTCCGAGTATGCTGAACCTTGTCATCGACTGGCGCGAAAAAGGCGTTACTCCCGATATGATTCGAGGACAGCGCATCGTCGCCGGAAAGACCGAGTTGGACATGCCTCTCTACCCTTATCCGACCAAAACTGTCTGGGCTGCCGAAACCGCCAGCTTCAAACCCGTTGAAGGGCCGCGCGGAGGCGTCGAGCGGGTCGCGGCGCGGTTCAGACCGCCTGCCGCTGAATAAGTCAGCGCTGCGCGCCGTTAAGACAACGCTCGCCCAATGCTTTGCCACGTCGAGTGGAAGGATCTCGCGCAGGTACAGATCCAATAGCGATTTCTTGTTTTCCAGCCAGCGGTTGCGAAGCATGTGCGCGGCGGCCTTGGCCAGCCGGTCGCGGTTGAAGACCCCCCTTGCGGTTACCAGGAGCGCGGAAGTGCGATGATTGCCGAGCGCCTCATTCATGCGAATCAGAAGGAAATGCATGGAGGGTGCGACAAAGAAATAGGAAAGGAGGCCATCTCCTCTGATTGTCGGCCTCAGTGGTTGTCGCACCGGACAGGCCCGCCTTCAATGTGCGAAGCGTGTGCCAGATGTCACGAGTAGGCTTCGACCTATCTCGCGCCGATTTTTTCGAGGATCCGATCCACGTCCACGTGCTCGGAGACGAGGCTCTGGATGCGGTCGATCTTTTCGGAATCTCCGGGAAGCGTCTTCACCGTCATCGAGTGGATGCGGCTCGCGATCGTGTAGCTGTCCATCGGCGAGGCGATGATCGGGAACGGCGCCTTGCGGATCATCTCCGCCACCGCGCCCTCCGGCCGCAACGACTCGGAAAGCACGATTGCCACGATGCCGTGCTCGCGTCTGACGTGGGGATCCCGGGCATCCGCGATGGCCGCGAGCAGGACGTCTTCCCGATCGCCCGGGACGATGAGCAGCGTGCGCTCCTCGAGCCGGCGGAGCACGTTGGCGGCCTGCATGGCGCCGATCATCACCGTGCCGGCACGGCTGCGGAGGTCTTCGGCGCCGGCGAGCACTTCGCCGCGGATGATGCCGCACACATCCTGCAACGTGGGCTCCGAGAGCATGCGCTCCTGCGGGATCACCCCGAGCAGCTCCAGGCCAAGCCGGGCGAACCCGCGACGCGCGAAGTCGGCGATGTATTCGTATTTGCTCATCAGCACCTTGTTCATCACGACGCCGATCACCTCCACGCCGGCCGCGTCGAAAAGAGCCTTGTTCAGGTTGGCTTCGTCAATGGGCCGGCCGATGCCCCCGGTCGTGACGAGGATGACCTTGCTCTCGAGCAGGCGGGCGACGCGGGCATTTGAGAGATCGAATACGGAGCCGACGCCCGCGTGGCCCGTGCCCTCGATGATCGCGAATTCCTTTTCCCACGTCGCACGGTCGAAGGAATTCTGAATGCGGCGCGCGAGGTATTCGCTGTTCGACGCCTCGATGTAGCGCCGTGTGAAATCGGGCTCGACCGCGATCGGGCTCATGTCCTCGATGGGGATCTGCGTGTCGAACGTGTCGCGAATGAGCACGCTGTCCTCGTCGATGCGCTTGCCCTCGATCTCGATGAAGCGCTGGCCCACGGGCTTGATGAATCCGATGGAGCGGAACTGCCGTCGCAGCGTCGCGTAGAGGCCGAGCGAGGTGGTCGTCTTGCCGACGTTCTGTTCGGTGGCGGCGACGAAAACGCGCGGGGTGGTCGTGTTCAAGGCTCGCGTGCGCCGTCAGGCCGGCGTCTCATCGGATGGATAGAGCCTGCGGTATTCGATGGCCTGGAGGCCGACGAGCGCGGCGACGGCCGCGATTTCATCGGGATGCGTCCCGCGCGAGAGTTCGGCCGCCGGGCGGGTGAGGCCGAGAAGGATCTGGCCATACACGTGGGCGCCGCCGAGGTGCTGCACGAGCTTCACGGCGATATTTCCGGAATTCAGATCCGGGAAAATGAGGACATTCGCCCTGCCGGCGACGAGGCCCCCGACCTGCTTGATCTCGGCCAGCTCGGGAACGAGCGCGGTGTCGGCCTGCAGCTCCCCATCGACAGCCCACTCGAGGCCGAGCTTTGTCGCGAGTTCCCGTGCGATCACGGTGGCCCCGGCGACCTTCTCCGTGGACGGGGTCCGGGCGCTGCCCTTCGTGGAGAAGCTCAACATCGCAACCCGCGGCATCTGGCCAAAGACCTGCCGCGCGAGCAGCCCGGTCTGCACCGCGATGGAACCGAGTTGCTGCATCGTGGGCTCGGGCACGACGCCGCAGTCGCTGAAAAACAGCACGCCTTCCTCGCCATGCTTCGAGTGCGGCAGCTCGATGATCATGGCGCTGGCGATGACATCGGCGTGCGGAAAGCGCTTCACGAGCTGCAGCAGCGGACGCAGGAGCGAGCCGCCGTAGGAACTCACGCCGCCCACGAGACCGTCCACGAGGCCGTATTGCAGCATCATCGCCGCAAAATAATTCCGGTTCGTCATGATCGCCCGCGAATCGCGGATGCCGAAGTTTTTGTAGCGGTCGAGTTTCTCGAGGCGCTCGCAAAAAATCGGCAGGTCGGAGGACGTCTCGGGATTGATGATCGCGACGTGGTCGAGGCTCACCTTCTCGGCCATCGCGACGCGTTCGATCACCTCGCGCTGCCCCAGCAACACGGGCACGCCGAGCTGGTGCTCGTAAAAAACCTGCGCGGCCCGCAGCACGCGGGGGTCGTCGCCCTCGGGAAAGACGATGCGTTTCGGATGGCGCTTCAGCTTCGCGTAAACGGACTCGATGAACTTCATGACGATTGCGCTTCAACGAAGGGTGCGGGAGAATGCGCGGCAGAACAAGCAGGAACCCGCATGATCCTTCGCGCCCGCGGCCGCACGGTCGTCTTCCCACGCCGTCCGCTCGTAATGGGCATTCTCAATCTCAACGACGATTCGTTTTCGGGCGACGGCTCGCTCGATCCCGACTGGGCCGAGGCGCGCATCCGTGAGCTGATCGCCGAGGGCGCGGACATCGTGGACATCGGCGCGGAAAGCGCGCGAACGAACAGGGCCGCAATTTCGGAGGACGAGGAAATCCGCCGTCTCGCGCCCTGCCTCGCGCGATTTGCCGCCCTCGTCGCCGATGCGCCGCGGGCGGATGCGGATCAAATCTCCCCGCCACTGCTCTCGGTGAACACCTGGCGGCCCGCAGTCGCGCGGACGGCGCTGGCCATCGCCGGGGACCTGCTCAACGACATGGGCGGCCTCCCCTCCCCCGAAAACGCCGCGATTTGCGCGGAAACCGGAGCCGCGCTGCTGATCATGCACACGGTCGGCGATCCAAAAGTGCCGCACACCCACATCGCATGGCGCGACATCGTGGGCGAAATGCGCGCATTCTTTTTGGAAAAGCTCGCGCTCGCCGAGGCCGCCGGACTGGCGCGCGAAGCCATCGTGCTCGACCCCGGCATCGACTTCGCGAAGCAGCGCGACGACAACCTGCGCGTGTATCGCGATCTCGAGGAATTTGCCGACCTTGGCCGGCCCATTTTGCTGCCCATATCGCGCAAGTCCGTAATCGGCGCTGTGCTTGGCATCACCGACCCGCGCGAGCGCGACGCGGGCACCATCGCCTGCCTCGTCGCGGGCATGGTGCGCGGCGCCGCCATCTTCCGCGTCCACAACGTCCGCGCCGCGCACCAGGCGGTGCGCACCATGCAGGCCGCGCTGACGGCATGAAAATCGCGATCTGGACCGCCCGCATCCTGCTGGCGGCCGTGTTTCTCTACGCGGGCGTTTTCAAGCTGGGAATCAGCGAGCGATTCGCGGTGACGGTCGCGCATTTCTCGATCCTCCCGCCGGCCGTCGCGAATGTCTTCGCATTCAGCCTCGGCTGGATCGAGACGCTCACCGGCCTTCTGCTGCTCATCCCGCGCACCTCGCGACTCGGGGCGGGCCTCGCCACGCTGCTGCTCGCGACGTTCCTCGCCGCGCTCGCGTGGTCGCTGTCGCAGGGATTCGTGGTCGATTGCGGCTGCTTCGGCGAAGATCCAGAGCCCTCCCGCGACAAAATGATCTTCGCAATCTGGCGCGACGCCGCGCTGCTCGTGCTCACGCTGGGCCTGGCGTGCCGGCGGACACGTTGATTCAGGCCATACGCACCGGGACGCCCTGCGCCGCCAGATGGCGCTTTGCTTCGGCGATCGTGTATTCGCCAAAGTGGAAGATGCTCGCCGCGAGCACCGCATCGGCTTTCCCGGCCGAGAGCACATCGCCGAGATGCTCGAGCGAGCCGGCGCCGCCGCTCGCGATCACCGGGATCGTCACCGCTCCGCTCACCGCCGCCGTGAGCGCGATGTCGTAGCCGGCGCAGGTGCCGTCGGCATCCATGCTCGTGAGCAGGATCTCGCCCGCGCCGAGTTCGGCGACATGGCGCGCCCAGGTCACGCCGTCCAGCTCGGTGGCGTTGCGTCCTCCATGCGTGTAAACAGTCCACCCGCCCGCGGTATTTCGCTTCGCATCGATGGCGACGACGATGCATTGCGAGCCGAACGCCTCCGCGCCGGCGCGCACGAGGCCGGGATCGCGGATTGCCGCCGTGTTGATGCTGACCTTGTCCGCGCCCGCGAGCAGCATGGCGCGCATGTCCGAGACGGAGCGGATGCCGCCGCCGACGGTGAGCGGCATGAAGCACTGGTCGGCCGTGCGCGCGACCACGTCGATCATCGTGGCGCGGTCGTCGCTCGACGCCGTGATGTCGAGGAAGACCAGCTCATCCGCGCCCTGGGCGTCGTAGGCTTTCGCGCACTCGACGGGATCGCCTGCATCCCGCAGGTTCAGGAATTTCGTCCCCTTCACGACGCGGCCATCGGTCACGTCGAGGCAGGGGATGATGCGCTTCGCAAGCATGGCGGAGGAGCAACATGCGCGCGGCAGGAGAGAAATCGAGCCCAAAATGGTTGCGTTGGCACGCTTCTTCCTTACCCTGCGCAAGCCTCTACTCTGCCCGCGCATGCTCCGCCGTTTCACTTCGACCTCCAGTCTCGTCCTCCTTGGGATGCTGGCGCTCGCGGGCTGCGAAACCTACGGTCCGGTCGGCGTGGGAGAGTTCAGCACCATCATCGTCGATCCCGGCCACGGCGGCCACGACTTCGGCGGGCGCGCGATGTTCGGACGCAACGAAAAAGATCTGGCGCTCGATACCGCGCAGCGGCTGAAGGCGAACCTCGATCGCCGGGGCTTCCGCGTGATCATCACGCGCAACGCCGACTACTTCATCACACTCGGCCAGCGCGTGGACGTCTCGAACGGCACGCCCGGCTGCATCTTCGTGAGCATTCATTACAACTGGGATCGCGGCCGCTCGGGCCACGGCGTCGAGACGTATTACTACATGCCCCGGGCCGTCCGCCTCGCCGCGAATGTCGATCATGCACTCGCCGCCGCATACGGCACGCGCGACCGCGGCGTGAAACATCGCGGCTTCTACGTGCTGCGCAAAAACCGACGGCCCGCGATCCTCGTCGAATGCGGCTTTGTCTCCAATCGGTCGGACAACGCGATCGCGCAGAGCGCGTCGGGCCGCCAGCGTATCGCCGACGCCATCGCCCTCGGCATTGTCGCCGAGCGGAAGGGCCAACGACCCTAAGCCGCCTCGCGCGCGTCTAGCAGGTCCAGCATCTCCTCAGGCACCGGCGCGATCCAGCGGTGCGTGATGCCGTCAAGCGCGACATCGATCATTTCCGAATGCAGCGCGTGCCGCGGCAGCAGCAACGCGCGCTCCATCTCCGGCGTCCATCCGAGATCGATGAAGTCGAGGTAATGGCGCTCGTCCGGCCCATAGAGCTTGTCGCCGACCACGGGATGCCCCGCGTGCGCCAGATGCACGCGAATCTGGTGCGTGCGCCCGGTCACCGGCCACGCACGAACGAACGCGAGCCGCGTGCCGTCCGCCCGCTCGATGCGCCGCTCGACGCGGAACCTCGTGAGCGCGGCCGCCCCGCCGGCATGCACCGCGCGCTTGAGCCACACGCGCGACTCCGCGACCTCGCCGAGGCGCAGCAAGGGCGCATCGACTTCGAATTCCTCGGCGACCGGCCAGCCCCACACGACGGCCGCGTATTGCTTGCGAATCCGCCCGCGCTCCATTGCCATCGCGCATTGGCGCGCCGCCGCGGAGGTCTTGCACACGAGCACCACGCCGCTCGTCTCGCGGTCGAGCCGATTGATGAGCGACACCTGCCCGCCGTTCACCAGCTCGAATGCCAGCAGCTCGCGCAGCCCGTCCCACAACGTCGGCGGCCCGCCCGGCTTCGTGGGATGCACGAGCAGGCCGGCCGGCTTGTCGATGACGAGCAAATCGCGCGTCTCGCCCACAACCGTGAAGTTGACTTGGCCGGCATTCATGGTGAGGACATGGGGAATATGGTCAAACTCGCAGCCGTCACGCGACGCTATTCCGGCGTGCTAGCGCTCGACGGCGTCTCGGTCGAGATCGCGGACCGCGAGTTTGTCGCCGTGACCGGCCCCAGCGGCTGCGGCAAAAGCACGCTTCTGAATATCCTCGGCGGCCTGGACCGGCCCGATTCGGGCGAGGTGTTCGTCGATGGCATCGCCCTGCACGCCGCGGGAGACGACGCGCTCACCGATTACCGCCGCCGCCGGCTCGGCATCGTCTTTCAATTCTTCAACCTTCTGCCCGCAATGTCGGTTGTTGAAAACGTCGAACTTCCCCTGCTCTTCGCCGGCGTTCCCCGCCGGCAAATGCGCGCTCGCGCCCTCGCCGCGCTCGATCTCGTCGGCCTCGCCGCGCGGGCGGACCACCTCCCGCACCAACTCAGCGGCGGCGAGATGCAGCGGGCCGCCGTCGCGCGGGCGCTCGTCCACGAACCGGCGCTGCTGCTGGCGGACGAGCCCACCGGGAACCTCGACACCGCGAACGCCGACCGGCTCATGAAGGTGCTGGCAAAGATCGCTTCCCAAAGCCTCACCACGATGGTAGTCGTCACCCATAGCGAAGCGGTCGCGGCGTTGGCCTCCCGCCGCATTCACATGCTCGACGGCAAGATTTCCCATGGCTGAACCCACCAAGCCCAACTGCGAAAAAACCCTCCTGTCGAAATTCCAACTCTTCACCGGATTCAAGGAGGAAGAGCTCTCGACCCTGCTCAGCCTCTCCGATTGCCAGACCTTCGCGCCCGGCGAACGCATCGTCACCGAGGACGAAACCGGTCTCTGCATGTATGTCATCCTCCGCGGCGACGTGCGCGTGCACAGCCGCGCCGGCGAGCAGGAGGTCGAACTTGCCATCCTGCACGCGGGCGATTTCTTCGGTGAACTTTCGCTCGTCGATGACGGCCCACGCTCCGCCACCGTCGATGCCGTCGAGGCGGTGGAAGTCCTTCGCATCACCCGCATGGTGGTCGGCGTGCTCGCCGGCGTGCAGCCCTCCGCCGCGATCCATCTGCTGGCCGCCATCGGACGCTCCCTCGTGAACCGCCTCCGCGCCGGCAACCAAAAATATCTCGACCTCATCCTGCTCGGGCACAAAGAATCCGCTGCCTCGGTGTCGTAACGGCGCCTATTTGTGTCTCAGCAAGGATCTTCGTGGAAAAACAACGCACGCTCGCAACCGCATCCAGCCTCACCGGCACCTCGCTCCATACCGGCGAGCAGGTCACCCTCACGCTCCACCCAGCCCCCGTCGGGCACGGCTTCAAGTTTCGCCGCAAGGATCTCCCCGACGAACCGCTGATCGACGCCCACGTCTCGCACGTCCGCACCGTTGAGCGCGCCACGACCCTCGTCGAGGGCAACGCGAAAATCCACACGGTCGAGCACGTCCTCTCCGCCCTCGCCGGCCTCGGCGTGGACAACGCCCTCATCGAGATGGACGCCAACGAGCCGCCCATCGGCGACGGCAGCGCGGCGCCCTACGTCGAGGTCATCAAGCGGGCCGGCACCGTCGGCCAGGATGCCCCGCGCAGATTCTTCGAACCCGACGAACCCATCCACATCGAGACAAAGGAAGGCTCCCTGCTCACCGTCATTCCCGACGAAAAATTCCGCATCTCCTGCACGCAGGTCGGTCCGGAAGGCCGCTTCACGCAATTTCTGAGCGCGGAGATCACGCCGGAGTTTTACGAGACGCAGATCGC
>JAQTOP010000005.1 GCA_028713285.1 Terrimicrobiaceae bacterium | reverse complement strand
GTGAGCGCCAGCGAGTGACCGGACCGGGCGACTCGAATCGCCGTGATGCGCCGCACGGAGTCCGCAACCGGCTTGCCACGATTCGCCGTGAACGCCCGGAAGTCGTGGGAACCGATGAAGATTTGCAGCGTCTCCCGCAGCCGCGCCGCATCGACGCCCCCCGGCACATGCCATGCGCGCTCGTGGCGATGGGGCGGCAGCACGGCGCCCGTAAATAACTCGTAGCGGTAAATCTTCCCGGTGGCGGAGAAGCGCGCGTGGAAATCGGCGCGGGCGTGGCTGGTGCGCAGGATGCGCACCGCCGCCGGGAGGTTCGCGTTGAGCGCGCGCAGCCAGTCCGCGGGCGCCATGCGCGAATCCGCGGGCGCATCGAAATGCGCGACCTGGCCGAGCGCATGCACACCCGCATCGGTGCGCCCCGCTCCGTGCAGCGTAATCTTCGCCTTCGCAATTTTCGCCAGAGCCGTCTCGATGGCGTCCTGCACCGTGCCGCCGCCCGTCTGGCTCTGCCAGCCGGAAAAGCGCGCGCCGTCGTAGGCGATGGTGAGACGCACTCGCGCAGCTTTTCTCGTCGATGCGCCGCTCATCGACCCCTTGCTACAGCGCGGAGAGGCCGCCGGCCTGGGCGTCGAGCCAGCCCTGCAGGATCACCTGGGCGGCGGCCTGGTCGATGATGTTTTTTTGCTCGTGCGCCTTGCGGCCGGCCTCGCGCAGCGAACGCTGGGCCGAGACGGTGGTGAGGCGCTCATCCCAGGTGACGACGCGGGTGGAGAAATCGGCAAGAGCGATTCGCAGCGATTCGACAAAACTCAAGGCTTTTTCCGCCGACAACCCGCGGGAGCCGTCCATGTTGCGCGGCATGCCGACGACGATGATGTCCACGTCGCGAGCGGCGGCGAGTTCGCAAATGCGCGTGATGGCGGCGGTGCGGCGGACGTCGATGGTCTCAACCGGGTGCGCTAGAAATTTCAGTTCGTCGCTGATCGCGACGCCCACGCGCACGTCGCCCAGATCGATGCCGAGTGCGCGTTTCATTTGCCATTGAAAATGCCACAGGCGGCTCCTAAGTTGCAAAGCCTATGGCGACGCTTCCCATTTCCAAGTTCGGCCAGAATCTCCCCGTCACCGGCCTCGGCGCGCTTTCGCAAGTGGCCGTCGGCCTTGGCGTGGGCCTGCTCGTCGCCGACAAAATGGAGATCACCGCGCGGCAGCGCGCGGCGATCCTGCTGATCGGCGCGGGGGTGGCGGCGGTCATTCCATTCGTTGCCGGCATTTACGACCGCGTGAGCCATCGCGAGGCGTCGGAGCGCGGCATGCGCCGCAGGCTGGATTCGATCCGCGAGGACGTCGGATTCCCCAGCGGCGACGAATTCGTTTGAACGAGCCGGCCTCTCGCGGTGCCCGCCCCCGGCTGGTGCTGGCGTCACGATCCCCGCGGCGCCGGGAATTGCTCGCGCAGGCCGGATTTATCACGGTCTGCGAGCCGGCGGATGTCGAGGAAGTTCTGGAGTCGGAGGGTCCGCCCGCCGCGCTCGCCATCGCGAATGCCGAACTCAAGGCAATGTCCGTGGCGCTGGTGCGGCCAGAAGACATCGTGCTGGGCGCGGATACCATCGTCGTGCTTGACGGCGAGATTTTCGGCAAACCGCGCAACATCGCGCACGCGGAGGAAATGCTCGATCGCATGGCGGGACGGGTGCATGAGGTCATCACGGGTGTCTGCCTGGTGAAATGGGCGCGTCGGACAATCGTGAAATTCAGCGAGGTCACCCGGGTGCGATTTCGCCCGCTGGCTGCGGCGCAGATTCGGGAATATCTCGCCTCCATCGATCCGCTGGACAAAGCGGGCGCTTATGCCGCGCAGGAGGACGGAGGCCGCCTTATCGAATGTGCCGAGGGCTCGTTTTCAAACGTCGTCGGCCTGCCGATGGAGCGGACGGTCGAGTCGCTCGCGCGGCATTTCGCCTTCCCTCCGCGCAATCCCTAGGCGGCTTCTTCGCGGGCTTCGGAGCGGTCCTCGAAGCGCGTGAATTCCTTGAGGAAGGTCAGCGGCACGTCGCCGACGGGGCCGTTGCGCTGCTTGGCGATGATGAGTTCCGCCTCGCCGGCTTTTTCCTGCTTCGCCTCTTCGTCGTCCTCATAGACCTCGGAGCGCACGAGGAGCCCGACGACATCGGCATCCTGCTCGATGGAGCCGGATTCGCGCAGGTCGCCCATGCGCGGACGCCCCTTCGACGAACCGGTGCGGGCGTCGGGATTGCGGTTGAGCTGCGCGAGGACGATGACGGGGATGTCGAGTTCCTTGGCGAGCGCCTTGATGCCGTTCGAGATTTCGGAGATTTCGATCTGGCGGTTGTCCTGGCCGCGCTTGGTGGTGGACCGCAGAAGCTGGAGGTAGTCGATGACGACCAGCTCGATCTGGTGGCGATCCCGCATCCTGCGGGCCTTGGCGCGCAGCTCGAGGATGCTGAGGCCGGCGGTATCGTCGATAAAGATCTGGCTCTTCGAGAGCACGGCGGCGCTTTTGGTGATCTTGCCCACGTCGTGCTGCGAGAGGAAGCCGTCGCGCACGCGGCCGAGATTCACCCGGGCGTGGGAGCAGAGCAGGCGCTGCACGAGCTGGCTGCTGCTCATCTCGAGGCTGAATACGCCGACCGGCTTGCCCAGATTCACGGCGACGTGCTCGGCGACGTTCATCGCGAAGGCGGTCTTGCCCATCGAGGGCCGGGCGGCGACGACGATCATCTCCGAGCCGTGCATGCCGCCCGTCATTTCGTCGAGTTTCTTGAAGCCGGTGGAGAGGCCGGAGAGGCCGCCGCGGTTCTTGTAGAGATTTTCGATGCTCTCGATCGCCTTCATTACCTCGGTGTGCATGTCGGCGAACACGCCCTTGAAGCGTTCCTCGCCGATCTGCATGACCTTCGACTCGGCTTCGTCGAGCAGCACTTTCACCTCGCCCTGCTCGTCGTAGGCGCGCCCGGCGAATTCCGTGCAGGTCTGGATGAGCTGGCGGAGGAGGAATTTCTCGCGGACGATGTCGATGTAGTAACCGGCGTTTCCCGCGGTCGGCACAAACGTGAACAACTCCGAAATCGCCGCCGCGCCCCCGGCCTTGTCGAGTTCGCCCTTGTCCTTGAGGACCTGCGTGAGCGTGATGAAATCGACGGGCTTCGCGGCATTCTGGAGCGCGATCATCTCGCCATAGATGACCTGGTGCGCGGGTTGGTAAAAATGGATGTCGCTCAGCCGCTCGATGCATTCGCCAAGAACGCTCTCGGGCGACAGGAGGGCGGAACAGAGCACGCCCTTTTCGGCGTCGATGCTCTGCGGGAGCGATCTGTGAATATCCGGTAAATAACCCGCCCGCTTTTGGGAATAATCCCCTTTGCGAGCGCGCTTTTCGGTCTTCGCTTCCCCGTCAATTTGCGGGGGACTCTCTGGCGGATGAGCCTGAGAATCTTGTGGCATCACTTAGCTTTTGGCGGGGCGCTTCTTGACGGTGTCTTCCGCGGCAGCATCGTCCTCTTCGGAATGGGCGGCGGCGATTTTGACCTTGAGCTTCGCGGTGACGTCGGGGTGCAGGCGCACCGGGATTTCGTGGTCGCCGGATTCCTTGATGCCCTTGTCGAGCGTGATCGCGTGGCGCGGCAGGGTCACATCCTTGAGCTCCGCCTCGACCTTTCCGACAAGGTCCTTCGCGGTGATCGAGCCGAACGCCTTGCCGGTCTCGCCCGTTTCGAGCGTGAGGGTGAGCTTGAGCTTGTTGATGCGCGCGGCGAGTTCTTCGGCGGCGGTGACTTCCCGGGCCTCGCGCTCGGCGCGGCGCGCCTTGAGGTGGTTGATCGAACGCAGCGCGCCCTTCGATACTTCGAGGGCCTTGCCGTGCGGAACGAGAAAATTACGCGCATAGCCGCGCCGGACGCGGACGATATCCGCCTCGGCGCCAAGCGGCGGGAGATTGGTGGTAAGGATGACTTCGGTGTATGCCATATGCGCTCCTGGAAGTGGATCGGAGGCGAGAGCGTAGCGGATGCTGGAAGACTGTCAAGCGCGTGAAAAAGAAGCCTCGAGCCCCTCCCCTGCGGCATGCACCGACGGGGATCATGCAAAGGCGCGTTCGCCGACGATGCGCAGGCCCTGCAAGGTGAGCAAGGGATCGACGGCGTCGAAGAGCGCCATTTCGCGGGCAATGAGCGGCGCGTCGCCTCCGGTCGCCACGATCCTCGCTTTCGCCGCTGGGAACGCCTCGGCGCTTACCCGGCGGACGATTTCGCAAATCAGGCCGCGATAGCCATAGACCGCGCCGGCGAGCATCGCCTCGCGGGTGGATTTGCCGACCGCGCGGCGCGGCTCGACAAGGCGGATGCGCGGAAGCAGCGCGGTGCGCGAATGGAGGTATTCCGTCATCGCACTCAGCCCCGGCGCGATGACGCCACCGATGTAGTTTCCATCGGCCGAGATGACGTCGAACGTCACCGCCGTTCCGAAATCGACGACGATCGCGGGCGTCCCATGGAGCGCGGCGCAGGCCACGGCGTTCGCGAGCCGGTCCGCGCCGATGCTTGCCGGCTGCGGGTAGTCGATGCCGATGCCGAGCGGCGCGCGATGGTCGATTTCCAGCGGCGCCACCCGCAGCACGCGGCGCACGGAGGCGCTGCGGCTGGGCACCACGGAACTCAACACCGCATGATCGAAGCGCAGCGCATGCGTTTCCCGGGCGAAGCGGGCGGCGGTAAGTTCCCGGGTGGGCAGGCGCCGGACCCGGCCCAAGCGCCCGCGGTGGGCGATCGCAAACTTCGTGAAAGTATTGCTGATGTCGATGACGAGGAGGCGCGGCACGCCCTCCCGCATACCGCAGCCGCGCATCGAGCGCGATGCCGAACTCGCGCTTCAGCGGCCCGGGAGGCGTCCCGGAGGACGAACCGGCGGGCGCGCGGGCTGCTGGACCTGCTCCTGCTGGCCGGCGCGCTTGGGCGCGGGGACTTCGCTCTCGCTGGCGCCGGCGGAGTTCGCGAGGTCGGCCTCCTCGGGCGGAAGAAAGTTTTTGAAGCGGCCCTTGTCGATGGCCTTCATGTAGGCCTCGTGCGGGGAGACGATGCCCTGCTGGAGCTGCGCCCAGATGGCGTCGTCCATGAACTGCATGCCCTCGGAGCGCCCGCCGACGATCACATCCTGCAGCTTCTGCGTCGCGCCCTCGCGAATGATGGCCGACGCGGCGTTGTTCACGACGAGGATTTCATTCACCGCGACGCGCCCGGAGCCGTCGGCTTTTTTCATGAGGAGCTGCGCGATGACGCCGCGCAGCGAGGCGGCGAGCATGGTGCGCACCTGCGCCTGCTGATCGGAGGGAAACACGTCGATCATGCGATCCACGGTCTTGCGGGCGTTGTTCGTGTGCAGCGTGCCGAAGACAAGCATGCCGGTCTCGGCGGCGGTGAGCGCGAGCGAGATGGTCTCGAGATCGCGCATTTCGCCGACGAGCACGATGTCGGCATCCTCGCGCAGTGCAGCTTTAAGGCCGATCGGGAACGTCTTGGCGTGCTCGGGCACCTCGCGCTGCGTGATGATGCTGCGCTTGTTTCGATGCACGAACTCGATGGGCTCCTCGACGGTGACGATGTGGCGCGCGAAGGTCGAGTTGATAAAATCCATGAGCGCCGCGAGCGTCGTCGATTTGCCGGAACCGGTCGGGCCGGTGACGAGCACGAGGCCGCCGCGGATCTTGCCAAATTCCTTGATGACCGCGGGCACCTTGAGTTCCTCGAGCGTGGCAATCTTCGTGGGGATGAGACGAAAGACGGCGCCGTAGCCCTGCGCCTGCTTGAGATAGTTGCAGCGGAAGCGGGCGTCCTCATTCATCTCGTAGGCGAAATCGAGATCGCCGGTCTGCTCGAAACTCTCCCAGCGCTTCGGCGAACAAATCTCGCTGAGCATGTGCGTCGCCTCGTCGCGGTCGAGAATCTCCTCGCGGATGGGCATGATCTCGCCGTGCCGGCGAATCTTCGGCGGCTGCCCCTCGGCAAGATGGAGGTCGGACGCGCCCGAGTCGATGAGCACCTGGAAGAATTGGTCGATGTATGCCATGGGGTGGGAATCAGTCTGCGCCGGTGATTTCGCGCATGGTGCCTTTTTGCTCGGAGCGCGCGACGGCTTCCTCGCCGGTGATGATGCCTGCCTGGAAGAGTTCGACGAGCGAATCGTCCATGAGTTTCATTCCGAGACGCCTCCCGGTCTGGATGACGCCGGGGAGCATGAAGGTCTTTGCCTCGCGGACAATGTGCGATACGGCGGGCGAGTTCATCAAGACCTCGAGCGCGAGCGCGCGCCCCCGGCCGTCGGCGCGCGGGACGAGCTGCTGCGAGATGACGCCGCGGAGCGATTCGCTCACCATGACGCGAATCTGGTCGCGTTGATCGACGGGAAAAACGTCGAGCACGCGGTCGAGCGTGCGGGCGGCGGTCGCGGTGTGCAGCGTGCCGAGCACGAGGTGGCCGGTTTCCGATGCGGTGATGGCCAGCGAGATGGTCTCGAGGTCGCGCATTTCACCCACCATGATGACGTCCGGATCTTCGCGGAGCGCGCCGCGCAGGGCGTTTGCGAAGGATTTCGTGTGCGTATGCACTTCGCGCTGGGTGACGTGGCAGCTCCTCGAAGGGATCACGTATTCAATGGGATCCTCGAGAGTGATGATGTGATCGTGCCGGGCGTTGTTGATTTCCTCGACGAGCGCGGCCAGCGTGGTCGATTTGCCGCTGCCGACGGTGCCGGTGACGAGGACGAGGCCATTGTGATATTGCGTGAGCAATTTCAAGCCCTGTGGAAGGCCGAGTTCATCCATCGTTCGCAGGTTCGTCGCGATGATGCGGAAGGTGAGATCGAGCCCGAGCCGCTGACGGACGACGCTCGTGCGGAATCGTCCGATGGCGTTCGCGTAGGCGAAATCGACATCGCCAAGGTCCGCCAGGTGATGTTTTTGCGCGGGCGTGAGGAAGCCCATCGCGAGCTTTTCGGTGTCCTGCGCGGTGAGCAGGGGCGCATCGTTCCAGATCGGCTGCAGCACTCCGTAACGGCGCCACATGGGCGGCGAGTTCACGCTCAGATGGATGTCGGAGGCATCATGTTCCTTTCCAACCGCCAGATAGAGATCGACGTGTTCGAGCAGCGGATGAGCCTGATGAGTGACTTCGATGGTCGGGGCGGCAGCGTCAGGATGAGGGGATTCACTCACGGGTAGGAACTAAAGCGGGGTTTTCCGTTGGGACAAATACTTTCTCGTTCGCCGCCACGCTGCACGGAGTGCGCGGGAAGGGATGGCGGCAAGTGCGAGCATGTTGGTGAACGTGGGCTGATACTGCGCCCGCGACAAAGCGTCAAGCCCACGGCGTCTTGCCTTGCCGCTGGAGGCCGTAAACGCAAGGTTTTGCCCGCTCATCCCGGTGGACGGTCTCGCGCTATTTCGCGGAATCCGCGTGGGACGGCTGAAACCTGCCCGCGAACGAGGCGAGCTGGCGTGTCGCAAAGGCGGTGAGGATGGGACGCGCGAGCGGAAACAGAAGCCGAATCGCGCCCACGATGGCGCCAATCAAGGTGAGCCTTTTTGCGGGTTCCGCGACACGGGCGCCACCTTTCTGTTTGCGCGGCTTTTGCCGCCTGCGGCCCGAGAGCAGAAAGCCGAGGAACGCCGCGCCTCCGAGCCAGCGAAGCGGATGCTCGACAACGGCGCGTTTGGTTTTCGCCGCAAAGTCGAATTCCGCGCGCAAGGCGGCGTAGTCGCTCTGGATGGCACTCCGGCTGGCGGCGATGTCGCGGCGGATGTCGTCGGCGCTCATTACATCAAGGGAGCGGTTCCGCTGCGATCCTGCCTCAATGCCGCCAGGTCGCGGCGAATTTCCTCCGCCGTGCTGCGAAAGATGGGAGTCGCGAAATTTTTCTTCACGTAGAGCCCGCCGGCAACGGCTCCAAGCAGATGCAGCACGGCAAAGCCGAGCGAGATCCAGATCCAGTCAACGCCCAACATCCGGTCGAGGGCGAACGCGACGAACAACAGCACGAAAACGTAACCGAATGCCGCGCAGAAAAGAGCGGCGCCCAGCGCGATGGCCACGCGCAGATACACGCCCATCGCCTCGCGGCCTTCGAGGTCCGCGAGCGCGAGCAGCGACTGTAGGTGCCGAACGAGCGAGCCGAAGAGCCGCAGCGCTTCGGTGGGGATGCCGCGCGGCCCCGGGGCGGTCGATTCAGTCATCCGGGCGGCGACGGTGCGTGCCTAGCGCCGCATGATCAACCCAAGCACGAAACCGACACCCACGGCAATGCCGATGGCCTGGAGGGGGTTGTCCCGAACGAATTGCTCGGTGTCGCCCTGCAAATCCTGGGCTTTGCTGGTTGCGCCGCTGATTGCCTGCTGCGCGCGCCCCTTGTATTCCCCGACTTTCGACGTTGCCTGGGTGCGAATGTCCTCGTATTTCGCACTGGCGGCCTCGCCAATGTCCTTCGCCGCGTGGGTGAGGTGCTCCTTGCTCGAAGCGATCGCCGTTTGAGCCCGCTTCATTCCGGCTTCATAGACCTCCTTCGCGGCGGCGGTGGTCTCTTCGAGGGCGGCTTTCGCGTGGGCGGTGCCGCTTTCAAATTTCTCATTCGCGACGCTCGAAGGCTCCGTGACGGTTTCTGTAGTGCTTTCCGACATGACAATTCCTTTCGGCTTGGGTTCGGATCAATCTGCCAAAGCGGCCGTCTCGCAGCAAGAAAAGATCGAGAGGCACCCCGACGACGCGGCGGACGACTCCCGGAGTTCAACCTACTTGAATATAAAGAATATCAGTTGAATCCCCTTCTGGAATGGGAAAGGATGCGGTCTGACGACCTCCGAAGCGCCCGACCCGGACGCCCTGACGGCAAATCCGGGCATCCCCGGTCGCGAGCAGGCGCGGCGTTCAGACGAGGAAACCTCCTCCACGAACACGGAAGAACACCATGACACCCGACATCCAGATTCTCACCCACTCTCAAAGCGCGAAGCGAGATTTTGATTGGGGCAATTTGACCTGGTTCGCCGGACAGCCGTTGGGAAATTCGACCGACATGACGGTCGGTTGCTGCATCCTCAAGCCCGATCGGGGCAACCCGCGGCACTATCACCCCAACTGCAGCGAAATCCTCGTGGTCATCCGGGGACGCATCGAACACACCGGCGCCAACGGTGAAAAAGTGGAAATGAGCGAGGGCGATACGGTGACCATCCCGTCCAACATCTGGCATCATGCAACCAACGTCGGCGAAACCGAGGCAGTGTTGTTCATCGCATTCTCTTCGGCGGACCGCCAGACCGTCGGCGAGTAAATCCCTGTCGCGTTGAAATGAGCAAAGCTGTTTATGTCCTGGGCACGATGGACACCAAGGGGGTGGAACTCGCCTATCTGGGAATTCTCACCGGAAGATATGCTCTCCATCTCCATCGACTACTGCTCGGCGCGCTATGACAACACGACACCGCGCAACATGTTCCTTCTGGACTTCGCCATCCACGTCATCGACCTCACCCAGTTCCTGTTTGGTGACGTGGAATCGGTCTTTGCCTTTACCAGGGATCACCACGCCTATGCAGTCTCGCTGCGCTTTGCCAGCGGCGCGGTCGGCACGGTCAATCTAAACGACGGACGTTCATTTTCAATCCCAACCGAAGAGGCTGAGATCACGGCGAACGGCGGCAACTTCATGACCGTGCATAACTCGTCCATCTGGCGCATCACCGAGAACTCGAAGCCGGTCGAGTGGCGCGAACCGCCCACTTTTACCTCCCAGGGCGACAGTGGCCGCGAGACCGGACATCTGACCGAGCTCGAGGACTTTGTCGCGGCGCTCAAGGAAAAACGCAGCATGACCCGCTCTCAGATTTACGAAAGCTACAAAAGTATGGTTTTCCACGACGCGATCCGGTCCTCTGCGGAGACCGGGCAGATCGTCAATCCCGTCTATGAGGAAATGTAATTTTTGACCTTGTCGATTCTTTAACTAACAGATTTCAGCAAACATACCGCCCCAAAACGGGCGGCTGCGAAATGACTTTGCAAACCGCCATGACCGCTTATTTTTACAACTCTCTCCGACGGCTCGCTTGCCTCCTGTTTTCAGCGACCGTTTCCCTCGAGGCATTGGCTGAGGATGTGCCGAAGCAGCCGCGCATCGTGGGCGACTGGTGGCAGGTTGCGGGCGATCATCTGCATGGCATTTGCGCAATTGACGTGGAGGGAGGGGTTGCGCGACATCGAAGCGTGTCTGAACGCGCGTCCCGAGGCGCTGTATCATCTGGGCTTTCGGGAGCCGGTGGCCCGCTCGACTCTGGCCGACGCCAACGAGGTGCGCGACTGGCGAGTGTGGGAGGATTTGGCCAAGGGTCTTATCCGCAAAGCTCGGGCGCTCTACGCGGCAGAGGACCTTGGCCTGGATTTGGAAAACACGGTTTACGCGCTGGACTCGACGACCATCGACCTGTCGTTGACGATCTGCCATTCTTCACAAACAGCTCAACCTCCCCGGAAAACTCCACAGAACTTTGCAGCTTTCAAGTGTTCATCCATTTTAGAAAACCACTCTCCATGAACTACTTACAGAGTACAACTTCAGATCTTTCACCCCACTGAAATCTAACCAACTGACTCTGTGGGACTTATAACCGGACGATCGAGAGCGAAAATAAAAACACTGGTGCGCTTGGGCCAGAGAGCTACACTGCGAAAACTTGGCCAATGTTCGGAGTGGTTGACCTGATGACCCAATGAACTCGAAAACGACCAAAATTAAAATACCTAACAGGAGATATTCGCAATGCTTTTGACAGATAAGATCGCGCTTGTAACCGGCGGCACGAAAGGGATAGGCGCATCTGCCGCCATCGCGTTGGCAGGGGCGGGCGCGGATTTAGCGCTTGTGGCCCGGCATATCGATGACGAAGCCCTTGAAACATGCCGCCGCGTGGAGCAGGCAGGCCGCCGGTGTGCGCTCATCGAGGCGGATTGCGGCTTGGAGGCGGATTGCACCCGCTGCGTCGAAGAGACCGCAGGGCGCATGGGCGGCGTCGATGTCCTCGTGCACTCGGCAGGAGGAGCGGTTCAGGGCACGCTGCTTGAAATTACACCGGAGGCGTGGCGAGCGGCTTTCGACGTGCATGTGCATGCCGTTTTTCACCTCTGCAGAGCTGCGGTGCCACATATGCAAAGTCGCGGGGGGGGCGCCATTGTGCTGGTGTCGTCCGTTGCCGGGCTGCGGTCACTGCCGGTCAATGTGGCTTACCAAGTTGTCAAGGGGGCATTGCCGCATTTTACGCGGGCGCTGGCTTGCGAGTTTGCCCGCGCCAAGATCCGCGCCAATTGCGTCGCGCCGGGCATCATTCGCACGCGGTTCCATGCCGCCATGACGGAGGAGCAAAAACAGCGCAACATTGAGCAGCGCATCCCCCTGCGTTCTGAAGGCACGCCGGAGCAGGTGGCCGAGCTGATACTCGCGCTCGTAACCAATGAATATATCACCGGCGAAACCGTTTCGATCGACGGCGGACTCGGCATGCGGGCAGCATAACACCGGACAAGCTCATGAAAATCACAGGCTACTGCATCTATGTTGTCGACGTCCCCAAGACGGGCCGGAAGTGGCTCTTCCTGAAATTGAACACCGATGAAGGCATTGCTGGATTCGGCGAATGTTCTTGGCATGGGGCCTGGCATGGCGTCAATGGGCGCGCCGCTGTTTTTGTCGAGGATCTTAAGCACATCGTCCAAGAGTTCGTGATTGGAAAATCACCCTATGCCATCGAAAGGCTGTGGTATGATTTTTATCTCAAGGGTCACGCTTCACGGCGGCCCGGCCCCATCAGCACGTCCGCATTCAGTGCGATCGAAATGGCTTGCTGGGACATCGTTGGCAAGGCCGCAGCTCAACCGGTCTATAACCTCCTCGGAGGCATGGTATGGGACAAACTGCGGTCATATAGCTATTTGCCGGGGCCCCACAATGGAGATCCCAGCAAGATCGCCGAGGCCGCGCTCTCGCAGGTTGAACGCGGTTTTACGGGGATCAAAATCGACCCGGTCGGGCATTTCGAGAGCCATCAAATGCTAGGACGGCTTGACGAAGTCGAATCCATTATCAAAGCCGTTCGCCAGGCGGTCGGCACGCGCTGCGACATTTTTCTCGGCACCCATGGGCAGTTCGACACCCACACCGCCATCCGCTACGCCAAGCGGCTCGAACCGTACGAACTCGGCTGGTTTGAGGAACCGGTGCAGACAGAGAATATTGACGAATTGGCGCGCGTGGCCCGCGCTACGAGCATTCCCATCTCAACGGGCGAGCGGCTCCTGACCAAATTCGAGTTTACCAAAGTCTTGGAGAAAAAGGCCGCCTCCATTCTTCAAATGGATCCCAGCAGTTGCGGCGGGATACTGGAGACAAAAAAAATCGCTGCCATGGCGGACGGCCACTACGCCGTGATTGCACCCCATATGTATGGCGGTCCGCTCTCGCTTGCCGCCTCCATACAGGTTGACACCTGCTCTACGAACTTTTTCATCCAGGAATACAACGTGCTGGATTTTCACAACGAGATCCTTACGGAGCCTCTGCAATGGAAGGCGGGATGGATTACCCCGCCGACGCGGCCCGGATTGGGCTATGAGTTGAACGAAGAGGCGGTCATCCGACACGCTTCAAACCAGGTTCGCGGGTGAGCATATAATCCAGCCGAAAGGATAACAGTATTCGGGGGAGAAGGAGAAGGGTCAGCCCAGAATGGTGCTAAGCCGTAACTATTGAATACCGGGTTGATTTTTTGGCCGAACGGGGGCTGTCCACCTAACAATTGTGCTTTCGTTCGTTTTAGCCCGATGCACCGCAGATAAATCCAGTTCATCGAGTTTTCCATGTAAGCGAAGACGTGTTTCACTAATACCCTCACTTTCGACTTCTGGCGGTTTGAGTTGAGCTCGAGAGAATCCCGGTATTCTCCGCACATGAACATGACCGTTGAACAAATTGCAGAGGAGGCGCTGTCCCTTCCAAGCGAGGCGCGTGCGCTCCTCGATGACCGTCTCGTTGCGAGCCTTGACCCGGCAGAGGACGGCTACATCCGGCAGCCTTGGGCAGCCGAGGCTTTGCGCCGCCGCGATGACGTTCGCAGCAGACGCGTCAAAACCATTCCGAGCGAGGAGGCTCTTGCTCGCGTTCGGCGCGCTGTCGCCCGATGAGGTATGAGTTCCAGCCCGAGGCTCTCGACGAGTATGAGGACGCGGCGCGTTACTACGCCGGTTGTCAGGAGGGTCTTGAGCTTCGCTTTATCGCCTGTGTCGAATCGGCGTTCCGTCAGGTTTCCGAGGCTCCCACTCGCTGGCGTCCGTTCGAGGAGGACGTGCGGCGATGCCTTGTCCATATTTCCCCTACGCGGTGCTTTACTCCGGGTTTATCCCCGATCCGCAAAAATGTGAAGAAATGGACAAGTTCAATGAAGAATTGGGAAAGGCGGTTAAAATCATCTCCATGGACGGCCTGCGTCCGTTGACCACCGGCGCACGCGTCACGTTCGGAACAGGCAAACCGGCGGTGACCGACGGCCTTTCCATTGAAGCCAAGGAAGTGGTCGGCGGCTATTGGAGGGTCGAAGCCGAATCGAAAGAAAAACTCGTGAAATGGGCGCAACGTTGCCCCGGGATTCGGGCGACGCGATTGAAATCCGGCAGGTTTGGGAGCCATGAAATCATTTTGGCGCCGACCCGCTTCCTCAATCGCAGGTATAAAAGCCAGGCTAAAGATCGGCCCTCCCTCGACAGCCCCGTTTCGGGTTGGCTGAACTTGACATGTTTAGAAACCTTTCGTCAGAATCGAAAATGATGAAAGCCTCCATCATCATCGTCGCTCTCCTCGCAGCCGCATGGACCACATTCGCCGCGACGCTTCCCGTCCGCTGGTTTGAAGGAGCAAAGGGTTATGAGAAGGCGATGGAACTGCAGAAAGAAACCAAGCTCCCCATTCTAGTTTGGACGACCTGGAATGACTGCCCTTATTGCGGAGAGGTCACGGCCTACCTGAACAAGCCAAAACCAAGACGGGCTCTTCAGGAATATATCCGCGTGATCATCGACGAGCACGGCAAGCCTGCCGATGCGGCATTTGCGAAAGAACACAAATTCACCGGCGGCAACTTCTTTATCGTTCCCGCATCGTCGCCCGACGCGCAAGCGAAGGTGTGGGCGTGGGAGCCGGGTGAGGGACGGATCATCCTGCCCGATCTTGAAGGCACTCTGGCTTCCAAGCTTGCCGCCGCAAAGCAATAAGCCGACCAAAGCCTGCTGCCGATGCGCGGCAGCGAAACGCCGGTTCCCGGAACCGACCGGCTGGCATCCGCAGCACCTTGTTCGCCGATCGGGGTGGCTGGGCTTGACGTCGGGGCCGCAAAGTTGTTCAGATTTGCGCTCCATGCCAAAACCGATGAACAAACACCTCCACCCCAGCCAGGTTCTCTCGACGAATGGGCGCATCGGTTCGCGGCGCTTCTTTGCCAGTTTGTTCGCCGGCTGCGTATTCACGCTGCTGTTTGCCTGCGGCGCCAATGCCGGATCGGTGAAATGGGAATACAGGGTCCTGAATGCCGGTTTGCATAACAGGCAATTGGAGAGCCTGCTAAACAGCAATGGCGCGGAAGGCTGGGAACTCGTTCAGATCAACGCCAAGGGAGTGGCGATCCTAAAGCGTCGAAAGTAGAGCGGATGCGGCATCGTGGTCCGCGGATTTGCGCAGATTATCTCTTGTCGTCGGGCCGGGCTTAACGCTGGGACGCCGTTGCTTCACGCGATTCCGAAAGATATTTCGCCGCCGTGCTGAAGTTCATTACCAAACGGGAGTATTGGGAGATCGAGGACTCGGGCATCCTCGAGCCGATTCGGGAGTCGGGCAAATTGCCGTGGCATTTGAAGACGATTCAGGATGCCGTGGCATTTCACACTCTTCGACCGTTCTCCGGCCAGCGTATCGCGGAGGTCGGCGGCGGCGCATCCAGGTTGCTGCCCGTCATTGCCGCCACAAACGATTGCGTGAACATTGAGCCGTTCCGCGGCGTGGGCAACGGCCCCACGAGGGAAGTCACCGTGCGGGGCGTGACCAACATTCATGCGATGGTCGGCCAATACGCGCCGATTCTCGAACCCTCGTCGTTCGACATCGTTTACTCGGTCTCGGTCGTCGAGCACGTGCCGCAGCCGCAGCTCGCCGATTTCTTCCGCGATTGCGCACGCATCCTCAAGGCCGGCGGGCTGATGTTTCACCTCATCGATTCCTATCTCGGCGACACCCCGGGATTTCCCAAGGGCACTCCCAAACGCCTCGCGATCTATCGCAGCGCGCTCGCTAGCGAATCGTTCGAGCCTTTCGATCCCGCGCAGGTCCTCGAGGAGCGCGAACCGCTCTTCCGCACAGCCTACGCGACGAATCCGGATAATGTCATGCAGGAGTGGAATCGCATCTCGCCCGAGTTGCGCGAGCGGCGCGAACGCACGCAAAGCTGTTCTCTTTTGATGATGGCGCGGCGGACTTCGGCCGCCATTTGAGGTGCGTCCCGGGCGGAGGCTATCCCGCGTAAAAGGCGGAGATCGTCTCGACGACCTCGGCTTGCTCGGACGCGGTCAATTCCGGGAAGATCGGCAGCGCGATGGTCTCGGTGGCGGCGCGTTCGGATTCTGGAAAATCTCCCGGGCGATACCCGAGGTAGGCGAAGCATTCCTGCAGGTGCAGCGGAATGGGGTAATAGATGCCGTGGCCGATGCCGCGCGCGGCGAGGTGCTGCGCGAGCGCGTCGCGGCGGGCGGCGCGGACGACGTATTGGTGGAAAATGTGGTGCTCGGCGGCCCGCCCCGCAAAGGGCGTGGCCGGCGGCGTGAGAAACTCGAGCAGGCCGGCGGCTTCGAACGCGGCGGCGTATTTCGCCGCATTGTCGCGGCGGGCGCCGCTCCAGCCCGCGAGATACGGCAGCTTGGCGTGCAGGATCGCGGCCTGCAGGGCGTCGATGCGGAAATTGCCGCCGACTTTGCGATGGTGGTAGCGCTGCTCCATGCCGTGGTTGCGCAGGAGCCGCAACTCGTCCGCGAACGCCGCGTCGCGGCACGTCGCGAGGCCCGCATCGCCAAAGGCGCCGAGATTCTTCGCCGGGAAAAAACTGAAATACGCGGAGTGCCCCATCGCGCCCGCCTGCTTCACGCCGTCGCGGGAGGGATACTCCGCGCCGATGGCCTGCGCGGCGTCCTCGACAATCGGCAGGTCGAACTCGGCCGCAAGGCCGCCGATGGCGTCCATCTCGCAGCACAGGCCAAACAGATGCACCGGGCAGATCAGGCGCACGCGGTTGCCTCGCGGCGTGCGCAGGGCTCCGTCGGCGTCGCGCCGGCAGCGGTCGCGCAGGCATTCCTCGAGCCGGGCGGGGCTGAGATTGCACCCGTCGGGCTCGATATCGACGAAGACGGTCTCCGCGCCGACGCGGTGAATGCAGCCAGCCGTCGCGAAGAAGGTGTAGGGCGTGGTGATGACGGCGTCGCCCGGGCCGACGCCGAGCGCCATGAGGATCGCGAGCTGCGCATCCGTGCCGGAGGACATGCCGACCGCATGGCCGCAGCCGATGCGCCCGGCCATCGCGGCCTCGAAGGCATCGACCTTCGGGCCGAGGATGAATTGCTGCGCGGCAACGACGGCATCGATCTCGCGCAGGACGGCGTCGCGGACCTGTGCGTATTGCCGCGTCAGGTCGAGGAGCGGAACGGCCACAGACGCCCCGCCGTTACTTCTTGACCACGCCGAACTCGGCGCGGCGATTCTTGGCGTAGGACTCTTCGCTCGAGCCCGTGTCAGCGGGCATTTCCTCGCCGAAGCTCACAGTCTGGATGCGGCTGGCGGCGACGCCCATGCCGATCAATGCCTCGCGGACGGCCTGCGCGCGGCGCTCGCCGAGGCCGCGGTTGTATTCCTCGGTGCCGCGGTCGTCCGTGAAGCCGGCGATGATGATGTCGTTTGGCATGCCCTTCATCGCGCCAGCCACGGGATCGAGCTTGGCAAGCTCGGAGTCGGAAACCGTGAAGCTGTCATACGAAAAATACACGGGCTGGAACTGCTTGCGGTCCACGGTGCCGCCGAAGAAATTCGCGCCCTCGACGCGGTCGGGAAGCGGGGTGCCCGTCACGTAATCTCCGTCCGCTCCGGCGGTGTCGCCGCCCTTCTTCTTGAACAGGGCGCAGGACGAGAGCGAGAGCGCCGTGCAGATGGTGAGAGCGAGAAGGAACGGTTGCTTCATGGCGGGCATTAAAGGCCGGAGCGCGAACAAGGAAAATCAGGAAATCAGGAAAATTTCACCGCGACCACGTCGGCTCGCTGACCTTCCCGAGGCCGCTGACGACCGGCACGCTGCGTCCGCTCTGTGCATCGAGCAGCAGGAGCGATGCGCCGTCGCTGAAAAGCAGATGCCGCGAGTCGGCGCCCCAGACTCCGTCCTGCCCGGAGATCAGCAGGCGCGTGGACCCGCTCCCGAGGTCGGTAACGCCGATGGAAAAGCCGCCCTGCCGCGCGGTGAACGCGATTTTTTTCCCGTCGGGCGACCAGCTCGGCTCGGTGCAGAAACTGTAGCCGGTGGGCACGGCCTGCGCGACGCCGCCGCCGGAAGCGATGCGGAAAAGGCGGGGACTGCCGCTCTCATCCGATGAATAGACGATCTCGCGGCCATCGGGCGACCACGACGGCGAGGACTCGACGCCGCGCGTGTGGGTGAGGCGGTGGGCGCCCGAGCCGTTCGCGCCGAGGACGTAGAGCTCGGGATTACCATCCTTGCTGATCGAGCAGGCGATGCGTCCGCCGTCGGGCGAGAAAGCGGCGCCGGAATTCGTGCCCGGGAATTTAACGATGCGGTTGCGCGCGCCGCTCCCGATTTCGATGAGGTAAATATCCGCGTAGCCGCTCTGGTAGCCTGTGTAGGCGAGCTTCGAGCCGTCGGCGCTGAGCGCGGGGGCGACGCTGATGACGCCGTCGTTCGTGAGCTGGCGGACGTTCGCGCCATCGTAGTCGGCGGTGTAGATTTCCTTGCGGCCCGAGCGGGTGGAGACGAAGGCGATCTTCGAAGTGGCGATGCCGGGGTGCCCGGTGAGCGTGGCGACGATGTCGTCGGCAAATTGATGCGCCACCGCGCGCGGCACTCCGGAGTAGCCCTTCGACAGCACCACGCCGCCGCTCCGATCCTTCACCTGCCCCTGCAGACCGCCGCCCGACGCCGTGCCCGAGACCACGTAGGAGGCTTTTGCCGCCTCGCCCAGGCTGAACGCGCCGGCGAGCGCGAGGTCGTTCTGCAAGACCTTGACGACCGCCGGTCCTTCGCCGCCGCCGATGCCGGCGATGGCGAGGTTGATGGCGTCGCTTTTGCGGATCGTGATGGTCGGAGTCTCCTCGGCAAATGCGATGGAAAGGGTGAGGAGCGCAGTGGCGCAGAGATAGGAAGGGAGTTGGGATTTCATGGCCAGAAGACGGGCTGGCTGATACCATGTGTCGTGTCCCGTGCGTTTTTCAACTCAGAAGAAGAAACCTCTGCCTCCAGCCGCGCCGAGTCCGCGTCCCATCGTCCCGTGGCGTGATGCCTTGCTGGCTGGGTTTGCCGTGACGGCGGCGATCAGCCTCGGCGCCTGGATCGTATATGCGCGGGCGCGCGACGAAAAGATCGCGGACATTCAGCGGCACGTCGAGGAGCTGGCGGTGCGGTTCGGGCACTTCAGCGCCGACACGCAGAAAACGATTGTAAGGCTCCCGGAAGCGCAGCGCGCGCCGATCGCCGAGCAGCAGGTGGGAGGCCTCAAGTTCATTCGCGACAACAGCGAGGAAGTGCGGCGCATCTACACCTTCGCGCTCGATGACACCGAGAAGCTCACGCGGGTCGATACCGGCAGGCCGGGCGAGGCTCCGTCCACGCGGCCGCTGCCGCCGCACGCGCTCCAGGCGCTCAAGCATTATCTCCATGGCGGGCAGATGCCCGCCGGCGACGCGCCATGGATCACGAACGACGGCGTCGAGACCACGGCCTTCGCGTTGATCCTGGACGCGGAGAAGCATCCGGTCGGCGCGGTCGGCATCGAAGCGGACGTGAACCGCCTGCAAATCAGCATCGCGAGCATCCGGCAATCGCTCCTGCTCACCTGCCTGCTGGCGGTGGCCGCCGGCGCGGGGTCGGCATTCGTCGTCCACCGCATCCGCGAGCGCTCGGCGGTGGCGCAGGAATTACTCGAGGAAACGCACCGCACCGAGGAGGCGATCATCATGTCGCTCGGCGAGGCGGTTTACACGTTCGACCCGAGAGCGGATCGGTTCCGCTGGCGGGGCAACGCCGCTTCCTTGCTCGGCTTCCCTCCGGATCCGGACGGCGAGAGCAGGGAGGCCTGGTGCGAACGCTTGCACCCCGACGACCGCCTGCGCTACGAGGCCGCGCTGGACGAGGCGGCGCGCGAATCGCTCCCGATGCAAATCGAATACCGCGTGCATCGCAGCGATGACTCGTGGATTTGGGTGCTCGACCGCAACCAACCGGTGCAGACCGGCTCCGGGGGTATCCAGTTCGCGGGCGCGCTCACTGATCTCACGGCGGAGGAAACGCTGCGGTTGTTTTTCGACGAGAGCGCGACCGCGCACGTGGCCTTCGACGGCGACTCGATCGTGGATGCGAACCCGGCGGCAGTCGCATTGTTCGGCGCGCCCGACCGGGAGACGCTGCTCGCCCAGCCGGTGCAGACGCTCTGGCCGCGCCGCCAGCCCACGCAGGGGCTCTCGGCCGTGGGCTGGTCGGATCACGTCCTTGCCGCGCTCGAGACGGGAATCGGCCACTTCGAGTGGCAGTTCGTCCGACTGGATGGCTCACTGGTCGATTGCGATGTCTTCCTGCGGCACGCCCTGTTCCAGGAACGGGAGGTCCTGCTGATCGCCTGCTACGACATCTCATCGACCAAGCATGCGCAGGCGCAGCTCATCGCGAGCGAGCAGCGGTTTCGCGACGTGAGCGAGGCCATCGGCGAATTCATCTGGGAGGTCGATTGCGAGAATCGCTACACATACGCCTCGCGCCGTGTGATCGAAGTGCTGGGCCTGGACCCGGAGGCCGTGATGGGACGCACACCGTTTGAGTTCGTGCCGGAGGAGGATCTGGCCGGGGTGCGGGAGAAATCCGAAGCGATCTTCGGCGCCGGCATGTCGTTTCGACATTTCGAGCATCGCGTGCGACGGTCGGACGGCTCGCTGCTTTGGATCAGCGTGAGTGGCGTGCCCAGCTACGACTCCTCGGGCAAAATCATCGGCTATCGCGGCGCCTCGCTCGACATCACCCAGCACCGCGCCTACGAACAGGAACTCCTCCTGCAAAAAGAGGCCGCCGAGACCGCGGGGCGCGCGAAGGGAAACTTCCTCGCGATGATGAGCCACGAGATCCGCACGCCGCTCAACAGCGTGCTCGGCTTCGCGGACCTGGTGCTCGACACCTCGCTCACCCACACACAGCGCGACTATCTCCAGACGATCAAGGGCAGCGGCGACGCGCTGCTGGTGCTGCTCAACGACATCCTCGATTTTTCGAAAATCGAATCGGGCCGCTTGGAGGTCGAAATCCGCGCCATCGACCTGCCGCAATGCATTCGGGAAGTGCTCGATCTCCACCAGCCCCACGCAACGGGCAAGAGATTGAGCCTCGCCGTGAAAATCGCCGCCGATCTGCCGCGCTATGTCCTCTCCGACGGATCGCGCCTGCGGCAGATTCTCGTGAACCTCGTCGGAAATGCCGTGAAATTCACCTCCCAGGGAGGAGTCGTCGTCAGCGCGTCCTTCCTGCCCGCGGCCAGTGACCGGGCCGAGGGACGCATTCGCATCGTGGTGTCGGACACGGGCATCGGCATCCGCGCGGATCAACGGGAGCGGCTGTTCCAGCCTTTCACGCAGGCGGATTCCTCGACGACGCGGCGATTCGGCGGCACGGGGCTCGGGCTGGCGATCAGCAAGCGGCTCTCGACGCTGCTCGGAGGCGATCTCGGGATCGAGGATCGCGACGCCCCGGGCGCTGCGTTTTATCTCGAACTGCCGGCGATCCTTCCCACGGAGGACCAGATAGCCGGCCATGCCGGCGCGCCCGACGTGGAACTCTTCTCCCTCGATGCGGACGAGTATTTCACCGGCCGTCCGCCTCGCGTCCTCATCGTGGACGACAACACGCTCAACCGCCGCCTCACGTCGCACCTCCTGCATCACCTCGGCGCGGAGTCGGACACCGCCGCGAGCGCGGCCGAGTGCTTCGAGAAGGTGGCCTCCGAGCGGTTCGATCTCGTGCTGATGGACGTGCAAATGCCGGGCATGGACGGGCTGGAAGCCACCCGCCACATCCGTTCTCTGGAGGTCGCAAACGATCCGCCGCTGGCCATCGTCGCGCTCACCGCCGATGCCATGCTGGGCGACCGCGAACGCTGCATGGAAGCGGGAATGAACGACTACCTCACAAAGCCGTTGCGGCGCGACGCCCTCTCGCGCGTGCTCCACGCCTACACGCGGCGCGCGGACGCATGAAGGCCAATCTTGTCACTCGCGCGGGCGGTGTGCATATTCCCCTCTCCGCAGGGCGCGGGATGCAACCGGCATGAAGATTTATATAGATGGAGAGTTCCACGAGAAGGAACACGCGAAGGTTTCGGTATTCGACCACGGCCTGCTTTACGGCGACGGCGTCTTCGAGGGCATCCGCTTTTACAATGGCCGCGTCTTCCGCCTCGAGGAGCACATCGACCGCCTCTACGACTCCGCCCGCGCCATTTGCCTCGACATCCCGCTCGACAAACCCGCGCTCATCGCGACGACGATCGAGACCATCCGCCGCAACGAGCTGCGCGACGGCTACGTGCGCCTCGTCGTCACCCGGGGCGACGGTGATCTCGGCCTGAATCCCGCGCTTTGTCCGAAGGCGACGATCATCATCATCGCGGCAAAGATCACACTCTACCCCGCCGACAACTACGAGAACGGCCTCATGGTCGTGACCTGCGCGACGCGGCGCATCCCGCACGGCGCGCTCAGCCCGATGGTGAAGTCGTTGAATTACCTCAACAACGTCCTCGCAAAAATCGAGGCGGCCAACGCCGGCGCCGGCGAGGGGCTCATGCTCAACGAGCAGGGCTACGTCGCCGAATGCACCGGCGATAACATTTTTCTCGTGAAGCGCGGCCGGCTTTTCACGCCGCCCATCGCCTCGGGCGCGCTCGCGGGCGTCACGCGCGGCGTCGTCTTTGAAATGGCCGCCGAGGCCGGCATCCCGATCAGCGAACCCGACGTCACGCGCTACGATCTCTTCACCGCCGACGAGTGCTTCCTCACCGGCACGGCGGCGGAGCTGATTCCCGTCGTCACGCTGGACCGCCGAACCATCGGCGACGGCAGACCCGGCCCGATCACGCGGCGGCTGATGACACGCTTCCATGAGTTGACACAGACCACCGGCACGGTGATTGATTAGGCATGCAGTGCGACGTATGCGGCGAGAAGGACGCGAGCGTCTTCCTCACGCAGATCGTGGAGGGGAAGATGCAGAAGGTGAATCTCTGCGAAGCGTGCTCGAAAGCCAAGGGCGTGAACGACCCCACGGGCTTCGCGCTCGCGGACCTGCTGTTGGGCCTCGGCGCCGCGCAGCAATTGGACAAGAGCCCTGCCGCGCACAAATGCCCGGTCTGCGGCTTCACCCAGGCGGACTTCAAGAAGACCGGCCGCCTCGGTTGCAGCGAATGTTACACGACGTTCGCCGACGGTCTCGCCGGCATGCTCGCAAACATGCACAAGGGCACGACCCATGTCGGAAAGGCCCCGGGCGGCCACGCCCGCAGGCGTGAACTCGCCGCAAAAATGAAATCACTCCAGATGACCCTCGACGAAGCCGTGGCCACCGAAAAATACGAGGAAGCCGCCGATCTCCGCGACCAGATCCGCCAGATCGAGACCGAACTCACGCCATGAAGCTCTCCCGCATCATCTCAAATGCGGGGGAATGGCTCTCGGGCGACGGCCCACACCGGCAGGTCGTCGTGAGCAGCCGCATCCGCCTCGCACGAAATCTCACCCGCACCGCCTTTCCCGGCTGGGCGAAACGCGCCGAACGCGTCGAGACGCTGGGGTTGATCCGGCCCGCCATCGAATTGTTGCCGGAGATGCACGACGCCTGCGTGCAGAATCTCACCGAGCTCACCGCGTTGGAACGGCAGGTGCTTGTGGAAAGGCATCTGATCAGCCGCGAACATGCCGCCAAGGGCGCGGGAAGTGCCGTCGTCATGAACGCGGAACAGACCCTCAGTTTCATGATCAACGAGGAAGACCACCTTCGCATGCAGGCCATTCGTTGCGGGCTCCAGCTCCGCGAGGCCTACGCGATGGTCGATCGATGCGACACCGAGCTCGCGACCCGGCTCGACTTCGCCTACCACGAAAATCTCGGCTACCTCACCGCGTGCCCCACCAATGTCGGCACGGGCATGCGCGCTTCCGCCATGCTGCACCTCCCCGGCCTCGTGATGAGCGATCAGATCAACAAGATCATCAATTCGGTAAACAAGATCGGCCTTGCCGTGCGCGGCCTCCATGGCGAAGGCACGGAGGCCATGGGAAATCTCTTCCAGGTCTCGAACCAGACCACGCTCGGTGAGAGCGAAGAGCAAATCATTGACCGGCTCCACGAAGTCATCGTCCACATCGTCGAGCACGAAGAAAACGCCCGACAGGCCCTCGTCGAGCGCCGTGCGACCACCGTGCTCGATCAGATCGGCCGCGCCTACGGCATCCTCTGCAACGCCCACAGCATGACCTCGAAGGAGGCTCTCAACCTCCTCTCGGTCCTCAAGCTCGGCACCGACCTCGGCCTTTTTCCCGACAGCGCCCGCGTGATGATCGACGAGTTGTTCATCGAGACGCAGCCCGCGCATTTGCAGAAGGGCGCCCAGGGCCAGAAAATGACTGCCGAGGCACGCGATGCCTTGCGGGCGGCCCTCATTCGCGCGACACTAAAACAGCTTCCGGAACCGGACATGACGAAAGTCTCGATTCCGAAACCAACCGAGGCAACCAAGGAACCCGATGATGAATAACTTCACGCCGCGAGCTCAGCAGGTGCTCGCTCTCGCCCGGAAGGAAGCCGACCGGTTCAACCACAATTACGTCGGCACCGAGCATCTGCTCCTCGGCCTCATCAAGCTCGGCCAGGGTGTTGCCGTGAACGTGCTTCAAAAAATGGGACTCGACCTTGAGACCGTGCGGATGGAGGTCGAGAAACAGGTCGGCTCCGGTCCCGAGACCAAAATGGTCGGGAACATTCCCTACACACCCCGCGTGAAGAAAGTCCTTGCCCTCGCCAGCAAGGAAGCCAAGGCGCTCCAGCATTCCTACGTCGGCACCGAGCACATCCTGCTTGGCCTGCTTCGCGAAGGCGAAGGCGTCGCCGCCCGCGTGCTCAAGAGCCTCGAAGTCGATATCGAGCGCACCCGCAACGAGATTCTCAAGGAACTCGACCCGAACTTTTCGGCCCAGGATGAAGGCGAGTCCGTGCCAGCCGAGAGCGGCAGCGGCAAGAAGGATGGCAAGACACCCGCGCTTCGGGCCTTCGGGCGCGACCTCACCGAGATGGCCCGCAAGGCCGAACTCGACCCCGTCATCGGCCGCGCCGACGAGATCGAGCGGGTCATCCAGATCCTCTGCCGCCGCACGAAGAACAATCCCGTGCTCATCGGCGAAGCCGGCGTCGGCAAGACCGCCATCGCCGAAGGCCTCGCCCAGGAAATCATCACCGGCAACGTGCCCGAGCTTCTCCGCGAGAAGCGCGTCATCACCCTCGACCTCGCCCTCATGGTCGCCGGCACGAAATACCGCGGCCAGTTCGAGGAGCGTATCAAGGCCGTGATGGACGAGATCCGCCGCGCGAAAAACGTCATTCTCTTTATCGACGAGCTGCACACCATCGTCGGCGCCGGCTCCGCCGAGGGCGCAATGGACGCGAGCAACATCATCAAGCCCGCACTCAGCCGCGGCGAGCTGCAGTGCATCGGCGCGACCACGCTCAACGAATACCGCAAATACATCGAGAAGGACTCCGCCCTCGAGCGCCGCTTCCAGACCGTGAAGGTCGAACCTCCCACGGTGGACCAGACCATCCTCATCCTCAAAGGGCTCCGCCCGAAATACGAGCAGCACCACAAGGCGAAGATCAGCGACGAGGCCCTCGAAGCTGCCGCCAAGCTCTCCGACCGCTACCTCACCGGCCGCTTCCTTCCCGACAAGGCCATCGACATCATGGACGAAGCCGGCGCTCGCGCCCGCATCGGCGCGATGACCCGCCCGCCGAACGTCAAGGACATCGAGGCCGGAATCGAGCAGATCAAGACGGATAAGGAAGCCGCCATCAAGGCGCAGGACTTCGAGCGCGCCGCCTCGCTGCGCGACGCCGAGAAGCAGGCGAAGGACAAGCTCGACGCCATGCTCGCCGAGTGGCGCGCCGCCAAGGAGGAGCAGGAGGTCCACGTCACCCAGGACGACATCATGCACGTCCTCTCAAAGTGGACTGGCGTGCCGCTTCGCCGCATGGAGCAGAAGGAAACCGCCAAACTTCTTGCCATGGAGGACGAGCTGCGCGGCAAGGTCATCGGCCAGGACGAAGCCGTCATCGCGATCAGCAAGGCCCTGCGCCGCTCCCGCGCGGACCTCAAGGATCCCCGCCGACCCATCGGCTCCTTCGTTTTCCTGGGTCCGACCGGCGTCGGGAAGACCTTCCTCGCCCGCACGCTCGCCGAGTTCATGTTCGGCGACGCCGACGCGCTCATCCAGCTCGACATGAGCGAATACATGGAGAAGTTCACCGCCTCGCGCCTCATCGGCTCGCCTCCCGGTTACGTTGGCTACGAGGAGGGCGGCCAGCTCAGCGAAGCCGTCCGGCGCCGCCCCTACGCGGTCGTGCTCTTCGACGAAATCGAAAAGGCGCACCCCGACGTAATGCATCTGCTTCTCCAGATTCTCGAAGAGGGCAAGGTCACCGACTCGCTCGGGCGCAAGATCGATTTCCGCAACACGATCATCATCATGACGTCGAACGTGGGCGCCGAGTTGATCAAGAAGCAGACCTCACTGGGCTTCGGAGCGCCCAAGCTCGACGACAACTACGACACGATGCGGGACAAGATTCTCGAGGAGACCAAGCGCGTCTTCAAACCCGAGTTTCTCAACCGTCTCGACGACATCATCGTCTTCCACACGCTTACGAAGCCCGACCTCATTCGCATCGTCGATCTCGAGGTCAGCAAGGTCGTCGAGCGCCTGCGCACGAAGTCGATCCACATCGAGCTCGACCAGCCCGCCCACGAGTTGCTCATCGAGAAAGGATACGATCCGTCCTACGGCGCGCGCCCGATGCGCCGCGCCGTGGAGCGCTTCCTGGAAGATCCGATGGCCGAGGAATTGCTCCGCGGAACGATCAAGGAAGGGGACGTCATCAAGGTCAGCCGCGCCGGCGAGAAGCTCCTCTTCGTCACCCAGCCGGCGAAAGCCGAGCCCGCGCTCACCAAGACGGCGACGGAATAGCCGCCGGGCAACTCACGCCCGGCTGGCCGGCGATGCTGGCGGATCGCGCCGCCGCCGCGCCCTGCTTTTCGTTGTTGGCGAAGCCTTCTTCACGGGCTGAACCCGTTCGACAAAAACCGCGAGATATTTGACCTTTGCGGTCACGGGCTCGAGGTCATGTTCCTCCTCCGAGCTGAAATAGAGCGAGTCGCCCGGTCCAAGTGAATAGGTGATCTTGCCGACGCTGTATCGCATCCTGCCCTCCAGAACATAGACGAACTCCTCCCCGCAATGGGCCATCACGCCCGGTTTGATCCTGCCGCGTTCCGCGACAAAAATGAACGGCTGCATGATTTTATCCGCCCGCTCCGCGGCCAGGAGATGAAAACCGTATCCTTTATCCGTCTCCGTCGCCAAATTCACCGCCCGATGTTGGGCGAGGGTCAGAACCGTCGAGCTGTCCTGTTTTCCATCAAGCAGGTTCCCAAGGCCCACCCCGAGTGCTTCCGCGATCTTTGCAAGCGTCGCAATCGGCGGGGACGTCTTCCCTGACTCGATCTTGGAGAGAAGGCTGGCGGTGAACCCGCATCGCTTCGCAACGTCCGACAAAGTGCGCTGCTGCCGGAGCCTCAACATGCGGATGCGCGAAGACAAGGGACTCACGGCGACCATCCTGTCTGCGGCAAAATCAACTTCAAGCAATACTCTCGATACTCAAGCTGCCTGGGATGCGATGACTGCAAAGGGTGCGACTCCCCGCTCACAAATGTGGCGCGCCCCGGCGTTTGAGTGGCGGAAACTGGCGGCCGGCACTTCCGGAAGAGGCGAAATCCTTCCTTTCGAATGGCCCGTATCCCGGCGATCCCCCCTGCTGCGACACGCCTGAAGACAACCGCAAGCCTGCGACGGAGTGACCTGGTTCCGTTCATCCACGGTCCGACGCTCTGCATCCGCCCGAAAACGACTATTCACCCGCCGCGATCCTCCGAGTTAGCACATACTTCGGCCTTCCTTGACGGCCGGACAACCCGGCAGAGCTTACTCCGGGCGTAATGATGCACCCCGCAGCCGGCTCAAATATGGTCCATCGCGGCGGGCGGTCTCCCAGGGATCATGGCGTCCATGATGATCCGCATGTTCGATCGACAAACACAGGGACGCATGGTTTCGCTCCCGGCGGATCCGCTCCAGCACCGGAAGCCAATCGAATACGCCCTCGGAGAGGAAAGTCAGCTCCCCCGCGCCGGGCCCTTCCGTCCAATTGTGGATATGAATGTGCGTGGTATGCGACGCAAGTTTTTCGAGGCTTACTCTCCAGTCCTCGTTCGGAAAAGGAATCTGGAGATTGACCGTCAGATTGCTCCGATCCACGGAATTCAAGATGCGCAGCGCAGAGGGGGCGTCTTCCATCAGACTGCCTTCGTGGCATTCCAAACAAAGCTCCACCCCGCGCTGCGCCGCCACATCACAAAACTCGCGCAATCCCTCGATGGCGGCCTGCCACTGTTCCTCCGTCGCTTCGGACGCGCCGACCACCCCCTCTCCCCAGGGGGGGCCCGTAAAGACGCGCAGCCGCTCGCATTTCATCGCCTCCGCCGCCTCCAGATACGCCAGGAGATCCGCCCGGCTCTGCTCGATGCGCTCCGGCCCATGCACAAAATCAAAATACGGACAAAGTTGGAAACAGCGCATTCCGGTGGCCTCCAGCGCGGTGGCCCAGCGTTGCGCGCCAAATTTCTCCAGAGACGGGGGCCAGAGTTCGATCCCTTCAAAACCAGCCTCCCGCAAACGCGCCAACCCTTCCTCGGGCGTCACGGATTCGGCAATCGGCCAGCAGAATGAAATATCAATGTCCAACCTGGAATTCATCGCCTGACCTCTGTTACGGACGATCGATTCGGGCATGCCCTGGACTCAAGGATCCTGAAGGTCTGTCGAACACTCGTTTTCAAAGACAATCCAGGTTGGGATTGTCGTTTCGCCGTGCATAATTTCCTTCGCCCGGCAATCCGCGCGACCCGATCATCCACGCATTTGGCCACGGAGGCATGGCGAGCGTATCTCCCCAAGGGAAGAACGCCTGGTTGCGCTCCACCGGACCAGTCATGAAAGGAAGGCGCTCCACGTCGATTTGGTTCGACTGAAAAATCGGCCGCGGCACGTGCCGTCCATCGATGGCCTCGGTCTGGGCGCCGAAAGGATCGGGAGAATAGAGCACGTCGAATTCCACGTCCTCCCGTTGGAACAGGAAAAACCGGTGTTCGTGGCTGAAGTAGTCGGTGACGAGCGAGCGCGACATTTTTGTGTGAAATTCCTCCAGCGAGTCGAATTCCTTTTTTGCCTTCACGGTCATCACCAGGCCATTCAAGGCCCGGGCAAGTTCAGTTCGGCTGAAGGCACGTTCAGGGCCTTCATAGTTGATCAGCTCCAAAACCTCGTATTCATTCTCCCGCACGAACCGCACCGCCGCCGCGCGAGGCAGGCTGGTCGGAAGAAGCGGCTGGAGATGAACGAACACCTGGCCTGCTTCGATGGAAACCGGAACGACTTCGGCGCTCTCGCCCGCGGCGCCATCCATCACCGGCCCGTCGCCGATGACGCTTCGGGAGATGCGTCCATAATGCGCGGGAAAGACGACTTTCAACTTCAAGGCGCTCGTTGGCGATGGCGCAGCCTTCAAATTCGGAGTCGCCAGCACCGCCACGACGTTGTCTTTCTGGATGGTGTAAAACCAGCCCAGGTTGCGGATGAACCGGTCGCTCTCGTATTTGCCATCCGCGGAGCGGTCCTTCGCGCCCATCTTCACGTCGTCCGCCATGTATTTCAAAAACGCCGTCGCCGCGTCGCGCCACGCTTCAGGGCGCGCGATTCGCTTGAAAGTAAGGAAAAGGCTCAACGTCTGCGAACCGTCAACCCACGGGCCGTTCAGGCTGCCAAGCGAAAAATCCTCCTCCATATAAGTGCAGGTCTGGCCTTCCGCCGCCATGTTTTCACAGCGGCCCATGATCTCCGCCCGTCCGCGAAGCCGGGCCGGATATTGACGGCGAACGATCAGGTCCGCCAACTCCTCCGGCACTTGAAAGTCCGCGTCCATGAAGTGGCAATACTCCGCGATGTTCTGGAAATACGTTCCCTCGAAATGGACCACCTCCGTGCCGTCCGGGTTGAAATAACTGTCCAGGATATTGCGTCCGGTCGATTCCTCGCCAAAGACCATCCAGAGCAGTGCCTGCACGGAATGGTTGTGGCCGGCTTGATCGACCGAATAGGCCCGCGCCTGTGGCCCGGCCTGGCAGAAAGTGCCCGGATGGTAATGCAGCAATATTTCCGCCCAGAGCCGGTGCTCGATCTGCCGCGCCAATTGCCGGATGCCCGCGTCGCGCGAATAGGTCGCGATCTGGGCCGCTGAAGAAAGCGTCACGGCGGAATAAGTGGAGGAATTGAATTCCGACGCCCACGCCGCGCGCGACAAAAGCCGCCGGAATTGGTTCAGATTCCATATCCCTTGCTCGATGGCCCGTTCATTGCCCAACGCCTCGCCCGCCAGGATCAATCCCAGCGAAGCCATCATGGGCATGTTGTCGTTGGCACCGTGGAATTTCGTGTCCGGCTGGCCCGATCCGCGCAACGTCTTGCACGCTTGTTCGGCCTGCCAGGTCATCACTTCGCGCGCCGGAGGCGTCAGATGGCCGCCAAAACGATGCAAAAGATGGGAGAAATGATTGGTCTGAAAAATGTTGAAAGCTTTCGCGCTTTTTCCGTCCGGGGCAAACGGGTCGTGATAACGCGCCACCATTTTGTTGGCGATGTCGATAAACTCTTGCGGCCCGGTATAGAGCGCCGGAAGGATCCAAACCGGCTCGCGCCAGGGCGGATTGAACTGCGGAATCTTTCCGACCCCATTTTCGTCCACCACCTCATGCAAATGTTCGCGAGTTTTGGAGTAAAACGCCCCTCGCCTCGCGTTTTGTGATTCGACTGTCCACTTCACAATGTTTTCCCGTTTGTTCGAGTCGGCGTCGGCCCTGGCCGAAACGGAGTCACCGCACCGGCTCGGTCGCACCCGATTTCTCTGCCCGCGCCATTGCCGCGATGATGCGCAATCCTCCGATGACCACTTCGCGGGGCGTTTCCAACTTCTCGCCGTGAATGGCGCGATAAAATGCCTCCCACTGATACTCGCCGCTGCCATTGGCATATTCCGCCGATTCGATCACGGGCTCCCCGTTCCGACGCGCGACCACATGAACCTTCGTCGGGGCTTTCGGTCCGCCGCCGAAAGCCAGCCGCCCCACGTTGCGGTAGATCGTACCGTTCTCGAAATGCAAAGTCGTCGAGCTCGCGTAGGGCTGGCCGTCGTCGATGCAAAACGAGGCGAAGACGCTCGCCACCGCACCGCTCTTGAACAGGATTCCCAACTGCGCGTTATCCGGCGTCGGACGTTCCGTAAAGATCCTCGATTTCAGCACTTGCGCCGATTCCGCCTCGCCAAAGAGCCGCACCAGATCGTTGATCACATAAATTCCGAGCCGGAAAATCGGCGCCACCGCGCATTTGTCCGGATCGTCATACCAGCTGCCATTGGCCTTCTCGCGATAGCTCGCATACACCTCCGCCCGTCCGCCAATTGGACGACCCAGTTGATACTGCTCGCGCCATTCTTCAATGCGTTGCAGATCGGGCGGCACAAGAGGCCCCGGCGAATTGAGATGCACCACGCGGCCCAGCGCCCGGGCTTCCTCCAGCAATGCCCCCGCCTTTTCGGCGTCGGTCTCAAAGGGCTTCGTCGTCATCACGTCCTTTCCGGCGCGGATTGCCTTGCGGATCAGATCCGACCGGCCGGACGGGCTGGTAAATATCCCGACCACCGGGATTTTCGGATTCGTCAAAATCTCGTCGAGATTCGTGCAGGCCGGAACACCGGCTTTGGTCGCAATGTCATGCGCTCGCGCCGGGTCGAGATCGCATACGGACACCAGTTCAAAATATTTTCCCAGCCCCTCCGGTTTGTCGCGATCCGCGACGATCCAGCGGCCGAAGTTCAGACCGACAATTGCAATGGGGATTTTGTTGGGAGTGGGAGCGGACATAATTTAGGGTGGGAAATGGAGAGGCTATGCGGTTCTAGGATTGCTTGAAATGGTTTTTCACCTGGTCGATTCCCTTTTTCAGGGCGAAGAACGCCTGCTTGGGCTCCCAGTTTTCATTGAGGAATCCGTAACGGAACAATCCAGTTCCCAGATTATACCATCTCCAATGAATCGGAGCGCGTCCATCGAGCAAAACCCAGGGACAATAACCGGTGATTTCCGGCAGTTCCTTGAAAACATCATAGGCCTTTTCAATCATCAAAGCGTGGCGAGCCTCGCTCCCGAGCACGTCATCCGGAACCTTCGCTCCCAACAGGGACATGGAGCCAAACTCACTCAGCATGAGCGGTTTGTTATATGGCGAAAGCAGACGCACAAACCTCGGATAAAGCACCGCTTCCTCGCCGGGATTCGCGACATAAAGATTGGCGGCCAGGACATCGAAGAGGGTGTATAATTCATCCGTGTGCATGGGGCGGTGGTTTTCCTCCACTTGCGGCTTGCCCACCCCGGTAAACTCATCTCCCTTCGTGGGAGACCAGGCGGTGCTGGTGGAAACGATATTGCCCGATTCCGCACAGGTCAGCAGTCGGGTAGGATCGAGTTTCCGCACCAACCTGGCCGCCTTGAACCAATAGTCATAATTATTATCCATCGGGTTCTTGGGGTCGCGATAGCAGCACTCATTGGAAATCGACCACATGATGAGACTCGAGCGGTTCCAATCTCGACGGATCGTTTCCTCCAGCATCCCCAGCACCAAGGACGAAACTTCCTCCTCCTTAATGGCCGGTATCCAATAAACCGGAACCTCCTCCCACCAAAGCAGTCCGGCGCGATCCATCTCCCGTCCGAATATCTCCGCGTAGGGGTAATGAGCGCAACGCAGGAAGTTCACCCCGAGTTCCCCGGCTTTCCCGACCATCTTTCGGATGTTTTCAACTGTGGCCGTGCGGCCCGTGTCGGGGAATTCCGAGTGCACACACAAGCCATAGAGTCGGATGGGCTCCCCGTTGAGCAGGATTTCGTGGCCTTTGGTTTTGATTTCGCGGAAGCCAATCTCATCACCTATGGCCTCATTTCGCGTCGATAGCTTCACGTCGTATAACTTTGGGTTCTCAGGGCACCAAAGCTTCACGTCGTTCTTCGAGACTCTGAATTTGTGCGAGGCGACCTTGCCGGCTTCCGCCTTCACGGTGGCACTTAGCTTCAATTCAGGAATTTCAATCGTCACCTCTTCGCAAGCCGCCGCATCCCGCGATGCAAGGAATAGATCGAATTCCAGCGACACCGCATCCTGCGAGAGCACGGTGCTGACTTTGAAATTCTGGATGAATGTGCGTGGGACGAAAACCAGCTTCACGCCGTTGATGATTCCGCCATCATTGCACCAGTCAAATCGTACTCCGGGGGCTCGCTGCAGCGAGGGGACGTTCTCGACCAGCACGAAGAGTTCGTTGCGTTCCTGAAGGGTTTCGGTCACTCGAACTGCGAACTGGGAATATCCCCAGCCGTGTTCGCCCATCTTCTGGCCATTGAGAAATACCTCGGAGGCATAAACAATCCCGTCAAAAACCAGAAAAGCCTCATAGGACGACGGTATCTCTTTCGGTTTATTGAAAGTCCTGTAATAAACCGCATGCCCATCATACCACTCCAGCGCCTTGAACTGCTTCTTCCAAGTGGAAGGAACTTGAATCTCCCACAATCCCTCAGGATCCCAACAGGGGAAGACCGAATTTTGTTTGGAAGGATTCTCCCACCACCTTTGCTGGCGGCAGCGCTGCATGGGGTCGGGGCAGAATTTCCAAATGCCGTCGAGGCTGAGTCCGGTTCGGTTGTGCGTAAAGAGGGATGGGGTTGGCGTCATGGGGTACAAGGGCCAGACTTGATGACAATCTTCTCGTCTGAGGAGGTTTAAGGGTATGGGGAGTTGGCGAAATCCGCCAGCTAAATGGTCAATGAGCCCTTCGCCCCAATCATGGACAACATTTTCCCTTCAACTTCAATGGCAAAATCCCGGGTGCAGACTCGAGAATGACCCATTCCGGGCGGGAGGGTGATTTCATCTTGATCCGTTCCCCTGCCGTTCTAGTTTCAACCCCTTCCCACCAATGAATTCGACATTCGCCAGCAGATCTCAGCTTTTTCTAAATCGAGCCGTCATCGCGGCGCAAACTTGGTATGATGCCGCGGGCAACTGGGCGGCCGATTCCCTGCCGGCAGAGGTGAGGGAGCGCTACTGGATCTGCTGCGGACTCTACGACCAGGGCTTGGACGATCTGGCCGATGCGATCATCCTCACGGGGGATACGATGATCTCCCACATGGGCTGGGAGAATCCCGCGCCCTACGACATTTTCCATACCAACATCGCCGCGGTTCTTTTGAGGGTGTATCGCGAAAAAATGTCCCATGCCGTGAGGGAAAAGCTCGAGGAATTGGTGCGGTATGGCTTTGCCTTCCAGCCGGGGAACCGGCGGCCCGACTATCAATTCCACGGCGGCAACGACAACATGCCGGCCAAGGCCTCCATGGGCCTGATCCTTGGCGGCGAGTTGCTGGACAACCCGGAGGCCGTGGAGCACGGGCTCTGGAATTTGCGTCAGCTTCGCAACATGCTCTACCGGCGTGGGGTTTACAGCGAATGGAATTCCCCGACGTATTCCGCGGCCACGCTCGCGGCGATTGGAAAAATTGCCCACTATGCCGAGAATCCCGAAGCGAGGGAACTGGCGGCGGGCATCGAGGAACGCATCTGGCTGGATCTGGCGGCGAGGTTTCATCCGGAAATGGGCGTTCTGGCTGGTCCCTATTCCCGAGCCTATAATATCGACACCCTTGCGCACGCCTCGGGCATTTCCACCCTGCTTTGGTTCGTGCTGGGGGACATCGTCAGGCCCTCGCCGATGGAATTGTTCAACCCCGGTTCCGGCCTGGTGCTTCATCACAAGGGCGATCTTCCATTTAACCTTAGCGAGAAATGCTGGTATGCCACCGGAACCTATCATCCCTCGGCCCGCGTCCTGGAACTGTTCGCCCGCAAGAACTATCCCTTCCAGGCAGTGGCCACCGCGGAGGCGGGCGGAATGGGGCTGGATTTTCCGGCGCGCCCGATTCGCATCGAGACCTTTTTGCAGCCGGACTTTACTGTCGGGACCTCCTCGACTCCGTGGTTCCTGGAACAGACAGCCCATTATGTCGCCACCTACAAACGCACCTCGGAGGTCAAGTCCTTCAAGGACGTCGGCACGGTCTATCATAAATTCACCATCAACGAGGAGGTGCCGGGCACGATCGAAACCGCGACCGGCCCGGATGGCCTCCTCTATTCCAACTCAGGCGAACAGGACAATCTCGGCTCCAAAGCCAACCTCATCACGCTGCAATCCGGCCCCACGGCGCTCGTTTTGACGACTCCCAAACCGGCCCTGGGCGGTTTTGAAGCGGGCCAGCCGCCACAGCCGCTCACCCGATTGAATGACATGGTGATTTTTCCGTCGCATTTCGCCGGTGCCGACGAAATCCGCATCGGAAAACGGTCCTGCGAATCCTGGTCGGGCGAAGTCGCGCACGGCGAGTGGGTGGGCTGCCGTCGCGGGCGGCTTCTCATCGCCGTCCGTCCGCTCGCGTTCCTGCCCGAGCCGCAAACGGTGAAAATCACGCTGGAAAAAATCAATAACTACGAAGTGCTCCGCAGCACGTTTTACGAAGGCCCTGCTCGCACGTTCACCTGCGCGGAACTGCGAAACGTCTTCGGCGGTTTCGTTGCCGAGCACGCAAGCATCGACGAATATCCGTCCCTCGCCGCCTTCATCGAGTCATTATCCTCAGGCCTCTTCACGGACTATTTCTGGATGACGCGCCGCACGCGTTATCGCCGCCCCGCCAGCGCGCAGCGCCCGGCTCTGGAACTGGAGACCTCCTGGACCCCTGGCAGTATCACACCCCGGTACGCGCTGATCAACGGCCTTCCCGTCTCCCAGGATACCCGGGTCAGCATCGACGGGCTTACAGATGCCGACTTTCCTTTTCTTACCGGTCCGTGGGCCTCGGTCCCGTCGTATTTTCCCTGGCCAAAAATCGAGGCCAACTGGGGCACAGGAAGCGCCGTTGGTTTTGTTGGCGATCGTGAGAAAGGCTAATTTTGGGTTCAATCATGAAAATCGATCTTTCGGGAAAAGTCGCCGTCGTTACCGGGGCAACCGGCGAGCTTGGGCGGGTCATGGCCCGCACCCTCGCTGCTTGCGGTGCCGGCGTGGCAATTCACTACCTCCAAAACGAAACCAAAGCCCGCGAACTGCGGGAGGAACTCGTTGCAGGCGGCGGGCGGGCGATTGCCATCCAGGCGGACATCACGGACAAATCCTCCGTTTTCAAAATGCGGGATGCAGTGAGCGATCAGTTGGGCGCCGCGGACATCATCGTCACGAACGCGGTGGCTCAATACTCCTGGGTATCGGTGCTCGATCAGGGCATTGAAGATTACGAAAGCCAGTTTCGGACCTGTGTCCTGCAAAATGTCCTGATGGCGAAAGCCTTCGTCCCCGCCATGATCGCAAGCGGCTCGGGGCGCGTGATCGCGATCAATACGGAATGCGCGATGCAAAATTTCCCGAGCCAGTCGGCTTACGTTTCGGGCAAGCGCGGCATGGACGGCGTGCTGCGCGTGCTGGCGAAGGAAATCGGCGAGCACCAGATCACGGTAAACCAAGTCGCGCCCGGCTGGATGATCAGCGACAAATACCGCGAGTCTGGCACCGAGCACCAGCAGACCTACCAAGAGAAAGTTCCGCTCAAACGCCGGGGCACGGATCAGGAGATCGCGAATGTCGTGGCCTTCCTCGCTTCCGACCTGGCGAGCTTCATCTCTGGCGCCTACATCCCGGTATGCGGCGGAAACGTCATGCCGGCCATCTAAAGCCCGCTGGGGTGATCGACGAACACCCACGGCAGTCCAAACTTTTTTTCCAGCTCCGCGCCCAGTGCCTTCACGCCGAAAGTCTCGGTCGCGTAGTGGCCCGCGTAGATCAAATTCACGCCCAACTCCTCCGCCGCCGTGTAAGACCAATGCGGCCCTTCGCCCGTGAGAAACGTGTCCACTCCCGCGTCCGCCGCCTTCGCGATCTCGCCGCCGGCGCCGCCCGTCACGATGCCAAGCCGCCGCACGCGCTCCGGACCGCCCGGCGCGAGATGCGCGGGCCCGCCCACCGCTCGCTCGACGCGGTCGATCAGCACCGACAGCGTGAGGTTCACTCTCGCCTCGACGCCGATTTCGAGAAACGAAGCGGTTTTGCCGACGCCCAGCGCCTTCGCGAGCAGCGCGTTGTTGCCGAGGCGCGGGTGCCGGTCGAGCGGGAGGTGCGAGCTGTAGATCGCGAGACCCGCGTCGATCGCGCGCTTGAGCTTGCGATAATGCGCCCCCTCGATTCGCTGCGCTCCGGCCCACAGCAGTCCATGATGCACGATCAATAAATCCGCCCTCGCCTCGCAGGCCGCGTCGATGACCGCCTCGCACGCATCCACTGCGCACGCGACGCGTGTGACCGAATCGCCATTCTCCAACTGCAGGCCATTATGCGCGTTCGGATAGTCCTGGATCTCCGCCGTGCGAAGCTCCGCATCCAGATACGCGACGATTTCGGTCAATTTCATGTCCCATGAAGAGCATGAAGGGCACGGAAGGTGGGAGAGATTTTTTGGCCGTGACGTCAATGCCCTTCATGGTTTCCAAATCCCGTCCTCCCCAATAAGCTCTCGGATCTATGCTCAAAGCCGGAATCGTGGGTCTGCCGAACGTCGGGAAGTCCACCCTCTTCAACGCGCTCACCCGCACACGCAAGGCGGCGGCCGCCAATTTCCCCTTCTGCACCATCGAGCCGAATGTCGGCATCGTGAACGTCCCGGACGAGCGCCTCGATGCGCTCGCAAAACTGAGCAAGTCCGAGCGCACGCTGCCCGCGGCCATCGAGTTCGTCGATATCGCGGGTCTCGTGCGCGGCGCAAGCGAGGGCGAGGGACTCGGGAATCAATTCCTCAGCCACATTCGCGAAGTCGATGCGGTCGTGCAGGTCGTGCGGTGCTTCGAGGATGAGGACATTCACCACGTCTCCGGCACGGTCGATCCCGTGCGCGACATCGAGATCATCAATACCGAACTCATTCTCGCCGACCTCGCAGCGCTCAAGAAGCGCGCCGAGCGCCTGCAAAAAGGCGTCCGCATGGGCGACAAAGCCGCGAAGGCCGAACTCGCCCTCGTCGAAAAACTCCTGCCCCCTCTCGACTCCGGCAAGCCCGCCCTGACCATCGAACTCTCCGACGAAGAGCAGCGCATCCTGCGCGAGTTTTTCCTCCTCAGCGCGAAGCCCACGCTCTTCGCCTGCAACGTGCGCGAGGACGACCTCGCGAATCTCGACGGCGAGTCCGCCGCCGCGCAGCACGTCCGCGCGGTGAAGAAATTCGCGGCCGATCACCTCGGCAGCGAGGCGGTCGTCATCAGCGCGCAGATCGAGAGCGAGCTGGCCGAGCTTCCGCCCGAGGAAGCGAAGGAGTTTCTCGCCGGCCTCGGCGTGGACGACTCCGGCGTGGGCCTGCTCATCCGCGCCGCCTATCACCTGCTCGGCCTGCGCACCTACTTTACGACCGGGCCGAAGGAATCCCGCGCATGGACGATCCACGCCGGCGACAAGGCCCCCGCCGCGGCGGGCGTGATTCACAGCGACTTCGAGCGCGGGTTCATCGCGGCGGAGACGGTCGCGTTTGACGAACTGGCGAAATTCGGCTCGCAGGTAAAGGCCCGCGAATCCGGCCGCCTGCGCATCGAGGGCAAGGAATACGTCGTGGCGGACGGCGATGTGATGGAATTCCGTTTCAACGTGTAGAGCGCGCCGCGGTTCCCAATAAACTTCATGCTCTTCGCGCGACTCGCGGTTAGATTCCAACCGATGAAACGCTTCCTCATTCTCGCCCTCGTCCTCGTGGCCGGCACGGCATGCGCCGACGATCTGGTCCGCGCCGTGCAGACGAAGCTCACGCGTCTCGGCTATTACGACGGCGCCGCCGATGGCGCGTGGGGCAGCCAGACGGCCGCCGGCGTGCGACGGTTTCAAGTCGCGCAGAAGTTGCGCGTCACCGGCGAGCTGAACCCCGCCACGCTCAACGCGCTTGGCATCAAGACGCAGCCCGCCCCCGCCCCGGTCGATCCCGCCGTCGCGCTCGCGGATATTTTTGTCGGCGGCCCCTACCTGAATGCGCCGCCGGACTTCCAGGTGCGCACCGTGAAAAAGGCGCAGCAAAATTTGAAACTGCTCGGTTTCTACAACGGCCCCGCCAACGGCATGCCCGCCCCCGCGCTCACGGAGGCCCTGCGCGCGTATCAGCAGGCGAACCGTTTCAAAACCACCGGCCGCCTCGATAAAACGACCCTCCAGGCCCTCGACCTGCTCTACCTCTCCTCGGACGGCGGGTGAGCCCGGCTCCAGGGACGAGATCAATCGCGAAGAACGAGACGGCAGGCGAAGAATCGGTCGCGCGACCGAACGGAGAATCGAATCTGCGTCGCCTCGCAAAGGCCCCGAACGAGGCGAAGGCCGAGCCCGATGCCCGGCGTGGCCATCGAAGCGGGATTGGTGTCGTTGGCGATCACCAGCGCGACGCCATCGCCGCGTGCGGCCGCTCGCACGCGAATCCGGGATGCGGCGTAGCGCACGGCGTTGCCGAGCACGTTGTGGAGAATCTGGCGCAGATGGTCCGCATCGGTGACGACTGGCAGAGGGCCCCGGACCTGCCAGGACCAATCAACCCCCCGCTCCGCCGCGAGCACCGCGTAGCCCTCCTGCATGTCTTCGAGAATGCAGAACATATCCACGGCCCGAAGGTCCACGCCCAGATGTCCGCTCTCCGCTTTGGCGGCGACCAGAGAGCGCTCAACGAACCTGGAGAGCCGGGAAAGCTCACTTTGCATTTCCTCGGCGAGGCCGGCAGGCAGAAGCAGAGCGGATTGGTCAACCTTCATGCGAAGGAGCATCAGCGGCGTGCGAAGTTCGTCGGCGACCTTCGAGGAGAAGCCAGCCATTTGTTCGTAGTCCACTCCCACGCGATGCAGGAGCGCGTTGATATGACGGACGAGATCGGCGAGCACCGGATCCTTTTCGGACAACGCGACGCCGGTCCCGAGGGCGCTGGTTTTGATTGCGGAAAGCTGGCGGTTGATCAGGCGGATCGGTCGGATCGAACGCTCGGCAAGCCAGTAGCCGACCGCGAGGGCGACGATCAGGCTGGGGATGCCCACGGCGATCCACACCTGCATCATCTCGCCAAGAATGTCCTGAATCTCCGCGTCGGTGAAGCTGCCGTGGAGCACCCAATCGGGGAAGTTTGGGTGCGAGCGCTCCCACTTTTCCTGCCGGAGTTCCTGATCCAGATGGCGATGCGCGGTGACGATCAGGAGACCGACGAGGGCCACCAGCGTAAGGCCGAACCACGCGGCGATGCGCAGCCGGAAGTTCACTCTCTGCTCTCCCGGAGCGCGAAGCCGATTCCGCGCACCGTGTGGAGCAACGGCGGCAGCCCGGGCAGATCGATTTTCTTTCGCAGGTAGCTGATGTAAACGTTCAGCACGTTCGTCCCGGAGTCGAAGTATTGATCCCACGCCCGCTCGACGAGAGTCGTCTTTGTGACATGGCGCGGTGACGCTTCGGCGAGCGTTTCGAGCAATGAAAATTCGCGATTGGTCAGCGCGATTTCGTGTCCGACTCTTTTGACGATGCGCGAGCGGAGATCAATTTCCAGATCGGCGATGCGGAGGAGGCTGCTCATGTCCGGCCTTCACCACGTCGCGGCGAGGGCGCCCGCCGCGCCGCATACCAGCAGGTCCGCGGCCACCCAGGGCAGAAACCAGCGTCGAAGGAAGACCGCGGTCACCGCCACCACCGTGCCGAATAGAATCAGCACGATGGGGAAGTGAACGATGGCGGGGTGCAGTGGGTTCGGGAGCGGAAACATCGGATTGCCTCAAGTGATTTGTTTGTATTCGTCGCGACTGGCCCGGCAGGACGGACAGCGCTTTGCGGGCAGCGCGGTGAGGGTCATTCCGCACACCTGGCACACAAAATAGTCGGCTGGCGGGTTCTTCCCGAGCTGGTCGAGCGCCTGCTGGTAAAGCTTCGCATGCTCCTTCTCTGCGGTCACAGCGAAGGTGAAGCTGCGGATCGCGGCGGTCGCCTCGTCCGCTTTCGCGGCTTTGAGAAATTCCGGATACATCGTGTCGCGTTCGTACGTTTCGCCCTTGATTGCCGCGCGAAGGTTCTCTGCCGTGCTGGCGGGAACCACCTCGGCGAGTTGGAAGTTTTCGATCCGCCCCCCAAGTTCAACGATGGCCGCCTTGTGCGTTTCCCGGTGGATGGCCTCCGCCGCAGCGGCGGCCCGGAAGAGCTTCGCGACCTGCGGGAAGCCCTCGCCATCGGCCTTCTTCGCGAAGAGCGCGTAGCGGTTACGAGTGTCCCTTCGCAGGAGCGCTTGAAACGGTCGCGCCGGAAAGTCAACCGCTGGGCTGCGCGCGAAATCGAGCAAGACCTTCGTTCACCAAGCTCCGCAGTCGCCCTACTCGACCGTAACGCTCTTTGCGAGGTTGCGCGGTTTGTCCACGTCGCGGCCGAGTTCGACGGCGATGTGATAGGCGAGGAGCTGCAGGGGGAGCACCGTCAGAATCGGGGTGAGGAAATCCGGGGCCTCGGGGACCAGGATCACGTCGTCCGCGACGTGGCCGAGGTGGTCGTCGCCCTCGGTGCCGATGGCGATCACCGGACCCTTGCGCGCCTTCACTTCCTCGATGTTGCTGAGGTTTTTTTCGAAGACCGCGTCGCGCGGCGCGATGAAAACCGAGGGTGTCGCCTCGTCAATGAGCGCGATCACGCCGTGCTTCAACTCCGCGCTCGGGTGGGCGGAGGCCGCGATGTAGCTGGTCTCCTTGACCTTGAGCGCGCCCTCGAGGGCGATCGGGTAGTTGAACTGCCGGCCCATGAAGAGCATCACCTTCGCCTGCGCATACTTCCTGGCGATGCGGGCGATCTCGTCGTTGAGTTCGAGGGCCTTCGCCACTTTGTCCGGCAGCTTGTCGAGTTCGCGGATGATGTTGAGCCCCTCGCTGTGCGAGAGGTGCGTGAGGCGCCCCAGCAGCAGCGCGATGAGGGCCTGGACGACGAGCTGCGAGGTGAAGGATTTCGTCGCGGCGACGCCGATCTCCGGTCCGGCGTGCATGTAAACTCCGCCGTCGCTCTCGCGGGCGATGGTCGAGCCGACGTTGTTGCAGATGCCGAGGGTGCGGTGCCCCTTGCGCTGGCTCTCGCGGAGCGCGGCGAGCGTGTCGGCGGTCTCGCCGCTCTGGCTGATGGCGAAGACGAGGGTGTCCTTCGGCAGCGGCAGATTGCGGTAGCGCAGCTCGCTCGCGAATTCGCACTCCACCGGGATGTGCGCAAGGGTTTCGATCATGTATTCGCCCACCATGCCGGCGTGGAGCGCCGTGCCGCAGCCGGTGATGACGACCCGCTCGACGTCGCGCAGCTCGGCATTGGACATTTCGAGTCCGCCGAGCTTGGCCGTCGCTTCGTCGAGGACAAGCCGCCCGCGCATCGCGTCGCGCACGGTGCCCGATTGCTCGAAGATTTCCTTGAGCATGTAGTGCGGGTAGTCGCCCTTGCTGACGTCCTTCTCGGTGTATTCGACCTGGCTGATCTCGTAGCCCGCGCCATCGCCCTGGAGGGTGGTGATCTGGAAGCCGTCGGCGTCGAGGGCGGCGAGTTCGTAGTCCTTCAAATAGACCACGTCGCGGGTGTGGCTCACCATGGCGGCGGCATCGCTGGCAAGGAGGTTCTCCCCCTTGCCGATGCCGAGCACGAGCGGGCTGCCGCGGCGCGCGCCGATGAGCACGCCGGGCACATCCTGATGGATCATCGCGATGCCATACGTGCCGATCACCTGCCCGAGCGCGGTGCGAAGGGCCTCGACGAGGGCGCCCTTGGTGTGCGCCGGCTGCCGGTCGAACTCCCGGCCGACGAGATGCGCGAGGACTTCGGTATCCGTTTGCGAACGGAAGACGTGGCCCTCCTCCTCGAGCGCGGCGCGGAGATCGAGGTAATTCTCGATCACTCCATTGTGGACGATGGCGAGGCGGCCCGATTGATCGAAGTGCGGATGTGCGTTCTCCTGCGTGACCGCCCCGTGCGTCGCCCAGCGCGTGTGGCAGATGCCGGTGTGTCCGTGGATCGGCTTCTCGGCGACGAGGCGCTCGAGATCGGCGATCCGCCCAACCGATTTGCGGACGGCAATGCCCGCGCCATTCAGCGTGGCAATGCCCGCCGAGTCATACCCCCGATACTCCAGCCGCCTCAACCCCTGAAGTAGCGCCCGGGGAGCCTCGGCCCTGCCGACGTAACCAACGATGCCACACATGAATCTCGAGATGATCCACAGATTGGCCGGATTTACACCGATTTAATTTCGGCGCCCTGCGCGGCGCGGTGTATCGCGCAGGCAGATTGCGTTCCCCGGAAATGCAGTGCTGACAAAGCGAACGGGCGTGGGCAGAATGAAGCTGACTCCCGATTTTCCCTTCGTCCAGCCCATGAGCGTGCCCTTGATTCCCCCTGCCAGCCGCACCCTCGCCATCATCATGGGCGGCGGCGCGGGCACGAGACTCTTTCCGCTCACCAAGGAACGTGCGAAACCCGCGGTGCCGCTAGGCGGCAAGTATCGCCTCGTCGATATCCCGATCAGCAATTGCCTGAACTCCGGCATCCGCGGCATGTATGTGCTCACGCAGTTCAACAGCACGTCGCTGCACAGCCACATCAACGCGACGTATAAGTTCGACCATTTTTCGCCGAGCTTCGTGGAAATCCTCGCCGCGCAGCAGACGCCCGAAGGCTCCCACTGGTATCAGGGAACGGCCGACGCGGTGCGGCAGAACATGCGCTATTTCCTGCAGCGGCCGTGGGATTACTTCATCGTCCTGAGCGGCGACCAGCTCTACCGCATGGATTACCGCGACATCCTGCGGCAGCACATCGAGACGAAGTCGGATCTCACCATCGCGACCATCCCGGTGGACGGCGCCGTGGCGCACGACTTCGGAATCATGCAGACCGACGAGCAACGGCGCATCATCCGGTTCGTCGAGAAACCGAAGGATCCCGCGATGCAGGAGTCGCTGCGCATTCCGCCGGACCTGCTCGAGACCATCGGCCAGGCGCCCGGCGCGAAACTTTTTCAAGCCTCGATGGGCATCTACGTCTTCAACCGCGACGTGCTGATCGATTGCCTCGACAACGACCTCGTCGATTTCGGGAAAAACGTGATTCCCGGCGCCATCGACCGATTGAAGGTCGATGCCTACATTTTCCAGGGCTACTGGGAGGACATCGGCACGATCCGTGCATTCTTCGAGGCGAATCTCAATCTCGCCGACGAGAACCCGGCCTACCGATTCTACGTCGCCGGCCGCCCGACCTACACGCAGCCGCGATTCCTGCCGGCGAGCATTGTGCGCGGCAGCACGATTGACCGCGCCATCATCTCCGACGGGAGCCATATTCTCGATGCGAAGCTCGAGCGCTGCCTGGTCGGCATCCGCAGCATCATCCGTTCCGGTTCGACCGTAAAAAACACGATTCTCATGGGCGCCGACTTTTACGAAGATGACGTGCATGACGCTCCCGTCGGCGCGCCGCCCATCGGCATCGGGGCGAATTGCATCATCGACCATGCCATCATCGACAAGAACGCCCGCATCGGCGACGGCGTCGTGATCACCCCCGAAGGCAAGTCCCAGGACGCCGACGGCAACGGTTACTACGTGCGCGACGGCATTGTGGTGATTCCAAAGAACTCCGTGATTGCTCCGGGCACATGGATTTGACGAGAGTGCTCGCGGCTGACCGGCGCCCCGCCGGCCGGCCGAAAATGAATATGCCTCGCAACCCGCTCGCGCTGCTCCTGCTCGCACTGCTGCCACTCTGCCTTGCAGGCTGCCTGCTCGACTTTCCGCTCACGAGTCCCCATGCGGTGACATCGCCGAACATCGACACCCGCCTGCTGGGCGTCTTCGAGTTTCGTGAGCCTCCACCGGGGAAACCCAAACCTGGCGTGGTTCTCAAGCCGGAGGATTACAGCATCCAGCGGATTGCGGTGCTCCCGCTCGACGCGAATCACTACGTCATTTATTATCGCGACTTCAGCAAGAAGCCCGCGGAGACATCGAAGTTCCTCGGCTGGATCTCCCGGGTGGACTCGCGCTACTACCTCTCGTTTGAGGATCAGACCACAGGATCATCGACGCTCGGCAAATACGGCTTCTTCAAATTCGAGTGGCAGTTTCCCGGCAATTTCCTGCTCTACGCACCGGACCTGAAGGACTCCGACCACGCCCACTCACCCTACGAGGTCCGGCGCTCCCTGCGAAACAAACTCAAGGCAGGCACGGCATTCCCCTACGAAGCGACGACCTGGCAAAGGATCGCCCGCATTTGGTGGGATCCCGCCGGCGCCCAATCCGGAGCGACGATTCCCAAGGAATTCGAAACCGGCACCAAGCTGGAAAATCCCGGCTTGTAAAACAGATGACCGAGATGGGTTTCCGCAAGCCCGTCAAGGTCTGTCATGCGCGAGGATTTCCGTGCTCCCCCAACGGTGCCGCCGTGCGATGGCTCGCGTGATGAATTCCTTTGCGCCGCCCACCGCCTCGCACAGCGAAGCGCCGCGCGCCAGGCCGGTCGCAATCGCCGCCGAATACGTGCATCCGGTGCCATGGGGATCCGCGCCCCGAATGAAGGGCGCAACGAATCGCTCGCCGCGCCCGCCCGGCTCCACCAGCACATCGACGGCCTCGCGCCCGCGCAAGTGGCCACCCTTCAGAAGGAAAGCCGCTCCGAATTCAGCGGCGAGTTTCGCGCCGGCCGCCTCCATCTCGCGGAGGTTCGCAATGCGCCTGCCCGCGAGCACCTCGAGTTCGTTGAGGTTCGGTGTGACGAGCGTGGCGAGCGGCAGCAGATGTCTGCGGCAGGCAAGCACGGCCGAAGGCTTGAGCAAAAGATCGCCGCTCGAGGCGACCATCACGGGATCGACCACCAGTGCCGGCTTCGTCCCGCTGCGCGCCGCAGCCGCCAGCAGCGCATCGATCACCGCTTCGATGATCGCCGCCGAGTGCAGCATCCCCGTTTTCACCGCGCCGACCGGGAAGGCCGCGAAGCACAGCCGCACCTGCTCCGCCACGACCGCCGCGCGGACCGGCTGGATCATCGAAACCTTTCCCGGCACCTCGGCCACCACGCACGTCACCGCTGTTAGCGCATAGCCGCCGAGCGCCGTGATCGTCTTCAAGTCCGCCTGCAGCCCCGCGCCGCCGGAGTTGTCGGAGCCGGCGATGGTCAGGACAACCGGCGGCCCGGAGGCCCTGCTCACCGGCGATTGCCCATCAAAATCAACACCCAGTAAAGCAACTGGCCAAGCACTGCCACGAAGGCCGCAAGGTAGGTGAGCGCGGCGGAATCCAGCACGTTGTTCACGCCCGCCGCTTCAGCGCCGGGCTGCACGAGCCCCATCTGGCCGAGGATGATCTTGGCGCGGCGCGACGCGTCGAACTCGACCGGCAGCGTGATCAACTGGAACACCGCGAGGACGCCGTAGCAGATCGCGACGAGCACGATCACCTGATACATCATCCCGGGCAGATGCAGAATCGCGGGCAGAATGAAGCCTGCGAGAATGAGGATCGGCAGGGCACGCGACACGAACATCGTCGCCGGAACGACCGCCATCCGCATCTGGAGCGGCGCGTAGGCCTTCGCATGCTGAATGGCGTGGCCCACCTCGTGCGCCGCGATGCCAAGCGCGGCGACCGACGGGGTGTTATAGACGTCGGACGAAAGGCAGAGCACCTTCTTCGTCGGGTCGTAATGGTCGCCGAGCATGTCGTTGATTTCCACGACATCGACGTCGTTGATATTCGCGGCGCGCAGGATTTTCCGCGCGGCCTCCGCGCCGGTCACGCCGGAACTGGCCCGAACGTTTTTCCATTTGTTGAATGCCGACGAAACCTTCGCCTGCGCGATGAGGCCGAGCAGCAGGGGCACACCGATCAAAAGAATCCAAAGCATCATATGCGCAAAAATTTGTTGGGACTTATGACAACCATCCCCGCCAGCCCGTTCAACGCAAGCGAAACCGGCTACACGCCCGCCTCGAATCCGGCGTAAAGCGCATCGGGATCGGTGAACAGCACGCGCGGCCGGGCAAATCCCGCCTCGGAAAACAAACCGGCATACGCATCGACCGACTCGGGGTAGTCATTGCCGAACACGTGGTCGCGCGCCTTCTCGAGTTCGTCCGGAGCGAGCGCCGTCCAGGTCGCGCGAGCCACTTCCCACCAGCGCGCGAGCGCTTCCTCGCGCGACTCTCCCGCCCGCCGGATGGGTTCATAGACAATCAACCGTCCACCCGGCGCGACGAGCCGCCGTAATTCCGGCAGGAAGGAGCGCTTGTGCGCCTGCGGCAGGTGGTGGAACGACAGGCCGATGAACACGACGTCGAATGTCTCCCGCGAAGCGCGGACGTGCTCGACGAAATCCGCCTGCACGAAATTTTTCACGCACGGCAGCATCTCCGCGCGTTTCCGGGCAAGTCGCAATGCGACCGCCGAGAGATCGACCGCCTCGTAGCGCGTGAGGGGTTTTCCCGCCAGCGCGCCGACAGTGCATTCGGCATCCCCGGCGCCCAGGTCCAGGAACGAGAACGGATGCGGAAGCTCCTCAAGCGCCCGTCCAATGGCCGCATACGCCGCGCGATGATGCAGATAATCGAACTCGAGCACCTTGCGGTAGATCGCCCACTGGTCGAAGAACGCCTTTACCTGCGCGGCATCCTGACCCGGTTCATCGATCGGTTGCGAGGCGGCCACGGGGTCAGATTTCCAGCGGTTTCGGGAATCGGCTGAGCACGCGATGGCCGCCCGCCGTGATCGCCACGACATCCTCATGCCGCACGCCCCCGATGCCGGGAACATAAATTCCCGGCTCGACCGTGAACACCTGCCCCGGTCTCAGCGTCGTGCGCGCGATGCGCGGCTCCTCGTGAAGATCGAGCCCGAGGCCGTGCCCGAGCCCGTGGAAGAATCCCTGCCAGCGGCCCTTGCGCTGTTCCGTCGGGTAACCGCTTTCCGTAAAGAATTCGCGAATGGCGTCCTGGATCGCCTTCCCCTCCGAACCAGGTCGAAGCGCCTTCAAAGCCCGGCGCTGCCCCTCGAGGCAGGTGGTCCACATCTGCCGCTGCGCCTCGCCCGCCCGCCCGCGCACGACCGTGCGCGTGAGATCGCCATAGAAGCCGCTCTTCGCGGACCGCGGAAAAATATCGAGAATGATCAGCTCGTGCGCCTTGAGCGGCCCGTGCCCGCGCTCATGCGGGTCGCACGCCTGCCCGCCGCCGGCGACGATCGAGTTGTTCATTGCGAACCCGCCTGCGAAAAGCATCGCCGACTCCGCCTCAGCGCGCAGGCGTTCGGAGGTGAGCACCGCGCCGGCCCATTCGAGCCGCCTGTCCTTGCGAATGCGGCTCGCCCGGAGGATTTCCACCGCCCGGTCCAGTCCGGTCTCCGTGATGCGGCTCGCCGCCGCGATTGCGCGGATTTCCTCCGCCGTCTTGACTTCGCGACGCGGCCAGAAATGGCCTTCGACCGGTCGCACGGCGACGCCCAATTTCGCCAATAGGCCCGCGAGTCCCGCTGGGAAATCCGATGGCACGAGCGGGCGCGCGGCCTTGTGGCGCTTCGCGAATGCGGCGATCACCTCCGCAAATTGCGGCTCGGCTTTTTTCCTGCGGCGCACCAGCGCTTCGTAGTCGGCATAGGCCTCCACGGCATCGACGCGCGCCTGTTTTCGGCCACGATCAATTTCCAGATTGCTCAGCAAAATGGCGGTGCGCCCGCCCGATTCGACGAATGCGAACGCATCGGGCGCATGAAAACCCGTGGCATAGAGCTGGTCGGCATTCGACTCGCTCGCGGCGACGATCAGACGGGCGGGATTGCTTTGGGACACGGCAATCGTTTTACCATGAAACGCATGGAGAATCCATCGACTCGCAACCCCGCCCCGCCGGGCGCTTCCGGGCTGTGGCGCTGGAGCCGGCTGACGTCGGAAAAGTGGGAGGACGCGTGGGCCGAGCGCTTGCAGTTTCTCGGGCCCGGACGCGCCGTTTTCATCGGCTGGCCGGGCTCGCGCAGCGTGCGCATCGAGGCATACGTCGAGGAGCGCACCGCCCGCAGGCTCGTGAAAGATTTTGGCGGCAAACTGACGCGAGCGCGCAATTGGATCGGCGATCCAGGCCGGCCGCGCAAGCCCCTTCGCATTCGCGGGCGGATTACGATCCATGGCGACGCCTCGACCTTCGCCGCGCGGCAGCCTCGCGCCGGCCATGCGGACCTCCTGGTGCCGGCGGGCATGGCCTTCGGCACCGGCGACCACGCCACCACCGCAAGCTGCCTGCGCATGCTCTGCGATCTCGCGAAGGGGCTTCGTCCCGGCTGGCGCGCGATCGACGCCGGCACAGGCACGGGAATCCTCGCGATCGCCGCCGCCGCGCTGGGTGCGGTGGAGGTGGATGCCTTCGATTACGACCCTGTCTGCGTGCGCATCGCGAAGGCGAACGCCCGCGCAAACAAAACGCGGGCGGTGCGGATCAGCGCCGCGGACATCTTGAAATGGGCTCCAGCCTCGCCGGTCGAAATCGTCATGGCAAATCTCTTCAGCGACCTGCTCGTAAAAGCCGCGCCCGTGCTCCGTCGAGCGACAAAGCGCGGCGGCTGGCTGCTTTTTTCCGGAGTGCTGCGGCCGCAATTGCCGGAGGTCCTCGCTGCTTTTGGCGAGATCGGATTCGTTGTCGAGCGCACCGTCGTGCGAGGCAGATGGTCCGCGGGGCGGTTGAAGCGGAAATAGACCGCGAATCCCTGCGCCGGCAACCATTCGAAGAAAAACCCCGGGCGGAAGGATATCCGTCCCGGGGTTTTCGAATCGATGCCGGCCTCTGTCTAGGCGACCTGCGCGTGCCGGCGGCGGAGCACCAGCACACAGATCGCAAGCAGTCCGGTGAAACCGAGTGCGGAAGCGACGCTCGGCTCGGGAACCGCCGTGGCTGTGAGGGTGAGGTCGTTGCCGTCGCCACCCGAGTAATTTGCCACATAATGGTAATTGCCGCTGTTGAAGCTTCCCCCATTCGCAAGATTGCTGAAGGTCCCCATCGGACCCGCGCCAGTATTGTCGATGATAGTGAATACCGTTCCGATAGTGATGCCGCTGCCCAGCGCAAGGTCCGTGAAGTTGAACGTGGCTCCCGTGATCGTCACTCCGTTTGCAATGATTTTATCCGCGAGGCCCGTCGTGCTGTTCAGTTCGAACTTATATTGCGCATCGGAATTGAGCGTAAGCGGACCGCCCACGGTGAAAGTCCCCACGCTGTTACCCGGCGCGATGATTGCATCATTACTGCCGGTTCCATTTCCGATGGTCACCGCGACGGCGGCGTTGGTTGAGCCCGTTCCGCGGAGTGTGCCTGCATTCACCGTGACGGCACTCGCAGAACTGCCATTGATTGCCAGAACGCCCGCATTAACCGTGGTCGCCCCGGTATAGGTGTTCGCACCGGAGAGGGTAACGGTGCCGCTCGTAGTTTTTGTTAAAGTCGCTCCACCCGCAAGGATCGCGCTCACCGATCCGCTTCTTACATCGAAGCTCCGTCCGATCACGGACGAAGTACCCGTCCCGGTGATGCTGCCGCCGTTGTCCAGAGTCACGACCGCTGAGCCCGCACTGCTATTCTGATTATGATCGGCACCGAGGTCGAAGACGGCGGTCGCTCCATCCACGATGACCGAGACGAAATTGTTGAGCGTTCCCGTGCCATTTTCAGTGAGGGTTCCCTCTTTCACCGTCAATGCGCCTACAAATGTATTCGCGGCGCTCAGCCACAGGGTTCCGGTACCCGTTTTGGTAAGACCGGTGTTGGAATTGCTGGAGATCACGCCGCTCAGTTTCGCATCAATAGGTGCGGAGCCGTTGTTCGCCTGCACGGTCCGGGTGGCTTGATCCAGTTCGATCGGATTGACGAAATCAACCATTCCATCCGCACTGCTGTCGCCAAGAATGAGCGTCGAACCGTTGGCCAGGAGTCCCGTTCTCCAGTTCACCTGCAATCCGATGCCGATTGTCACTGTGTGAGTCCCGCCGTATGCGGCAAATCCGCCGCTACCGCCCCCGAACTGCACGTTCCCCGGGTTGGTGCCAATCGTCCGGGTGAAATCAGTCGAAATGCCCAACACACCGCCCTTGAGAAGGAGATTGCTGGCCGATGGCAGACTGACGCCGTCCTCAGCCTTGAGCACACCCTGCGTCACAATCGTCTGGCCGGTATAAGTATTCGCACCGCTGAGCGTAACGAGCCCCTCGCCCGATTTCACAAACGGAGTGGGACTTGCGCCGTTATCAGCGATTGTGGCGCCGATGTCGAGCGTTGTGGCACCGGATCCGCGATTGATAACGATCAAATCCGCAGCCGCGGCACCCGATTGGAGCGTGCCATTATTGATCGTCAATGCCTTGCTACTGACATTGCCGGTAATCAAGATTCCGTCCGTTACGGTGAGAACCTGCCCACCCAGATTGGGCCCGCCCGCCACATTGCTATCAAAGCGCAATGTATTGATGGTTGCGGCGCCCGCAAGGGATCCGGTGAATGCTCCGGTCGTGGTATTGGTGATATTCTGGACGGGATTGGTCCACTGCGTCACGTCATTTTGATCGGTGTAACCCGAATAGGCGATTACGCTGCCGCCACTCACATTCGTGCCGTTGGTCGCCCAATCGTTCCGGCCAACGGTGAAGCCCTTGAGAATTCCGCCTGCGTCATTAGTCGAAGTGGTGGTGACTCCATTGAGCGTGTTATCCGATGTTCCGCTCAGAGTGATGTCCAGGGTGCCCCCGTTCTGACGGTTGAAACCACCGCCAGTGTAAAGGACATGGCCGCCTGCGCCTGGCGCCAGAACGAGCGACGACGCCCCGGAATTAACCACGGTGGCAGAGGTGGCCTGACTGTTATCCAAGCCCGCCTTGCCGGTCAGATTCAGGGTGCTGCCGCCCAATTGAATCGTCCCGGGGCCGCTCGCGATGATGTTGGTCGTCGGCGCAGTGGGCGCTGAAAAATCGAGCTCCACTGTGCCGTTATTCGGACCGACGAAGGTGGAACCCGTATAGGCATTCGTCCCGCCAAGGACCAGAGTGCCAGTGCCAACATAGCTAATACTAGTGGCGTTCGTGGTTCCCGCGACGCCATTAAGAATGCTCCCGGTGATGTTCGTCACGCCGCTGCCAAAAATGAATAAAGTATTGGCGTTACTGGTCGTGGCCGAAAGATCGATTGTTCCGGAAAGGATGAGGCTGCTGCCTCCAGAGATGTCATTGGATATGGCACGGGTTGCCTGCCCCGGAAAATGCCCGATGCTTCCGGTGACCTCAATACTGTGGGAGCCCTGAAAATTGAGGAGACCGGACAGAACCTGAAAGCTATTGGGAATCGCGTTCGCACCCGTCAAGTCGGTATTGGCCGAGAAGTGTGCCGCAGTGTTGACGATAACGAGATTGCTGCTGCTTCCAAAAGCGGACTTGTTGCCAACTTCCACATAGCTGTTACCGACGACCAGGGTATTGCCGGTGAAGCTGTTGGCGCCGTTCAGAGTGAGCTTGGCGAAACCGCCGGAGTTGATAACCAGGCCGCCGGTATTTGTGCTATCGACCGCTGAATTCCAAATGATGTTATTTCCATTGCCGCCGAGGCCCAGCGAGATCGCGCTCGCGCTATTCTTGATCCTACTGGAATAGTCCGCTGCCGCTGCATTTACTCCATACGTCAGTTGGCCGCCATTGAAAGTAATGTTTCCCCCGTTCCCAAATGCGCCGGAGACCCCCGCCACTTCCGCAGCGTTTGCCACCAGAATACCACTATTGATGCTGGTCGTACCCGTATAGGTGCTGACACCGGTCAGGACCAGGTTATTGGCCCCCCCATTGAAGGTGATCCCCGAAGCGCCGCCTGGATTGTCCACGATCGGCGCGTTATTGAAGACCGAATTGTTGCTCAGGACGAAAACCAGCTCCTTATTGGCCCCGATGACGATGGCGCCGGCTCCGGTCGAGGTGATCGACAAATTGGTCGTCGCACCAGTAAGGGCAGACAGCCAGCCATTCAGGGTGAGCGTGTTTGCCCCGAGGGCGAGAGTCCCACCCGCGGCGCCACCCGTGAATTGCAACGTATTCGCCGTCGCGTTGGCGCCAAGCGTAATCGCGGATGAGCTGGTGGTATAGTTCGTGGTCGCGCTCGTCAGGCCGGCAAGGGTTCCGGTGTTATCCACGGTCGCTCCGGTGTAGGCGACAATGTTCCCTCCCGTGACGGTCGCGTAGTTCAACGTCGCATTGGCACCCGTCGTGGCCCATGCCCCCAGGATCCCGGTGGCGTCGTTCGTATTCGTGGTGGAGATGGCGCCGGACGTAGGCAGGAGACTGAAGTTCAACGTGGCGTTGCCATTACGGACTATCGCACCGAGCGATGCGCTCAGCGAAGCGGCGGAATTCTGAGTGAAAGTGAACGTTGACGAACCGGCATGGAGGGTCGTGCCGTTAAACGTCTGACTGTTCGCGAGGCCGGATTTACCCGTAATGCTCAAAATCGGGTTGTTGGCCGTGCCTGCGCTGTTGAATGTCGTTCCGCCGCCCAAGACAAGCGCCGATGAAGATCCGATGATGTTCGTGACCGGCGCGGTCGCATTGGAAAAATCCAGCAGGACCGTGCCCTCCTTGATCGTTGTCGCGCCGGTGTAGGTATTCGCGCCCGTGAGGGTGACATTGCCAGTCGCTGTGGTGTTTCCGTTGACGATCGTCAAAGCCGTGGTCCCCGTCCCGTCGCTAATCACCCCGCTGAACGTCGTGCCGCCGACATTTGAAAAGCTGTTAATCGTAAGGGTGGTGCCGGGCGCCGTGCTGCTGACGTTGTTTACGATATTAAGACCCAAATTGTTGAGGTTCGTCCACGTTTGACTGGCGGTGAGCGAGATGTTCACCGCTTGACCCGCCGTCGTCGAACCGATGGTCACGGCACCGAGAGCATTTGGAATCGATTGAATGCCGCTCGCACCGAGGCTGAGCGTCTGGTTGGTGCCGCCGCCCTGAAGAGTCACTGCCGAGGCTGCCACATTTTCCCTGTTGCCAAAAACCAATCCGAGAGCGGACTGCGGGCCATTCAGATTGATTGTCTGGGCCGTGGTGATGTTGCTGGCGACGAAAACCGCAATATCGCCAGATCCCGGAACCGCCAGCGGATTGGGCGTCGCCGCATTCGCGGACGTGGACCAATCTGCAGCGAGGTCCCAGCCCGTTCCCGCGCCATTCCAATAGATGTACGGCGGGGCGGCTTGGGCGCCGATGGCGGCCAGTGTCGCGGCTGCGAGCAGGCAAAAGGTACGGACGCGGGGACTACGACGAAGTGAGGGCTTCATGGGATCTGATTTGTGGGGGTGAAGAGAGGGGGGATTGATAAAATGATATCGGACCGTGCATTGATTTCAACTCAATTCTTGCGGGAGAGCGACCGATTCTTGTCGCATCAGTTGGCGCGAGTCGGGCCGGGAAGTTGATGCTGCCAGCGCTTCGTTGCAGCGACGACAACGGGTTTGCGTCCGTTCAAAGTCGACATACTCTTTGGAACTTCCGTTTTTCCTGACCAATCCACGAACGCAACATCAGCCGAACTCCTTTCCATGATCACCCGCCGAAATGCCATTCGCAACGCCCTTGCGGCCAGCGCCACGCTCGCCATTCCTGCCATACCGAATTGGGCCGCACAGGCCGCCGAGCCCGCGGCAGCCAGCTCCACGCCCGCACCGACCGGTCCATACAAGCTGCCGGATCTTCCCTATCCATACGACGCCTTCGAGCCCCACATCGACGCGGAAACGATGCGCATCCACCACGACAAGCACCACGCCGCCTACGTCGCGAAACTCAACGTCGCCGTGGCCGACTACCCCGACATTGGCCAGAAGCCTGTCGAGGAATTGATCAAGGACCTCGATGCCGTGCCCGTAAAAATCCGCAAGGCGGTCCGCAACCAGGGCGGCGGCCATTACAACCACTCGATCTGGTGGCCGATGCTGAAAAAAGGCGGCGGCGGCGAGCCCACCGGCGCGCTGGCGGAGGCAATCAAGCAGAACTTCGGCAGCTTCGAGGAATTCAAAAAGAAATTTTCCGCCGAGGCCGGCCTCGTCTTCGGCAGCGGATGGACATGGCTCGTTCGCGACGACGGCAAACTCGAGATCGAATCCACTGCGAATCAGGACAGCCCGCTTTCGGAGGGCAGGTTCCCGGTGCTGGGCATCGATGTGTGGGAGCATGCCTACTACCTCAAGCAGCAGAACAAACGTGCGGACTACATCGCCGCGTGGTGGAACGTGATCGACTGGGACCACGCGGGCGAGCGCTACAAGTCCGCCTCGTAGCCCGCGGCCGCGCCGATCAAAAAACATTGTCGAACGCCGCGGACGTTCCTATTGCTCCAGCGTAGTGCCAGCAGGGAAAAAAATACCGGTCAAGCAGGGCGTATTGCGTGGCGGGAAGGAAGTATCCGCCATGGGCTGGGCCGAAGATGCCCACGGCGCGGTGCTGATGGTCAAGCAACAGCGGGGGCGCAAGTTCTGGACGCTGCCGGGCGGCAAGGTGATGGCGAGCGAGAGCGTCGAAGCCGGGCTCAAGCGCGAGATTCGCGAGGAGACCGGAGCCCGCGTGATCTTTGCCTGCCAGACGGCGCTCTTCGACCGGCCCGAAAAGCGGAACATCACATTCCTCTTTCGCGTGACGCTGCACGCGCGCGACACGTTGGAAGCGAAACCGCGCGAGATCGAGCTGGTGGAATACCACACCACCCTGCCGCGCGACGCGTCGCCCTCGCTCCGCTATTTCTGGAAGCTGCTGCGCCATTAGCCGGTCTCGCGCCCCGGCAAAAAGCGAATTGACGGGTCTCCGAGGCCGCCGATAGGTTGCCCGTCCGCTCGGATGCCCCGCCTCTCGCGCGGGTCCTGGCAAACCGAATGTCCGCAGAGCTCGCATACGTAATCCTCACGCCCTACTCGATTCGCAAATCGCGCACTGGCGGCATCCTTTCGCGGCTGCTCTCCCGCTCCGGCCTCGAGCTGGCCGCCGGCCGGATGTTCGCCGCGAGCCGCGAACTCATCGAGGAATACGCGCAATCCATCGTCACCGCGACCGAGCCCCGCCACCGCCGCACGCAGGAACTCATTCGCGAATACGTCCGTAAAAACCTCGCGCCGAATCCCGATGGTCGGCGCCGGCGCGCGCTGCTGCTCGTCCTGCGCGGAGAAGACGCCGTGAACAAGGTGCTGAACGTCGCGGGCCACATCGTGCATGAGCGGACGACCGGCGAGACGATCCGCGACACCTACGGCGACTACATCACCGATGGCGACGCGTCGGGGCCGTGCGAAGACGTCCGCTATTTCGAGCCGGCCGTGCTGGCCGCGCCGAATCGTGAGACGGCGGAAGCCGACCTGCGGCTCTGGGCGCGCCATTCCGACAGCGACGGGGGCATTCTCGAAAACATCGTCCCTTACCCGGCGGGAGCGGAGGTCCAGAAAACGCTCGTCCTCATCAAGCCCGACAATTTCCGCTTCCCCAATGCCCGGCCCGGCGGCGTGCTCGATCTTTTTTCGCGCACCGGCCTTTCGATCATCGGCTTCAAGGTCCATCACATGAGCGTCGCGCAGGCGGAGGAATTCTACGGTCCCGTGCGCGAGGTGCTCGAGGACGTGATGCGCGAGCCGACCGGCCGGCGCTCGCGGCTCGCGATCGAGGAGGAGCTTGGCTGCCCGGTGGGCGACGATGCCGAGGCGAAGCTCGGCGACCTGCTCGGCCCCATCGCGGGCAGCGCGCATTGGGAGAGCATCGTCCAGTTCATGTCGGGCGCGCGCCCGAGCCAGTGCCCGCCCGGGCGGCGCGACGCCCCGGGAACGGAGAAGTGCGTGGCCGTTATTTACGAAGGCATCGACGCGGTGAAAAAGATTCGCGAGGTGCTCGGCCCCACCGATCCGTCGAAGGCCCCGTTCGGCACGATCCGGCGCGAATTCGGCCAGACGATCATGGTCAACGCCGCGCATGCATCCGACTCGCCCGGCAACGCCCGCCGCGAAATGGACATCATCCGCATTTCAGAAAACAATCTCAAACCGCTGGTTGAATCTCATTTCGACCGCCGGTAGCCTCGACCCCACACCGAAACCAACCCGCCCGAATTCCATCCATGCAACTCTCCTCTCGTGTAGAAACCCTCACCCCGTCCCTCACGCTCGCCATCGACAGCAAGGCGAAGGCGATGAAGGCCGAAGGCATCGACGTCTGCGGCTTCGGCGCCGGCGAGCCCGACTTCGACACCCCCGACCACATCAAGGCCGCCGCCCAGGCCGCGCTCGATGCCGGCTTCACCAAATACACGCCCAGCTCCGGCGTCCCCGAGCTGCGCGAAGCCATTGCCAAAAAATTCGCCGCCGACAACAAGCTGGAATACAAGCCCAGCCAGATCATCGTCAGCAACGGCGCCAAGCAGTCGTGTTACAACGCGATCATGGCCGTTTGCGATCCCGGCGACGAAGTCATCATCCCCGCACCCTACTGGTTGAGCTATCCGGAGATGGTCCGGCTCGCGGGTGCAGAACCCGTGTTTGTCGCCACCTCCGAGGAGAACGATTGGAAGATCACCGCCGCGCAGTTTGAGGATGCGATGACGCCGAAGACAAAGATGATCATCCTCAATTCGCCGGGCAACCCGACCGGCTCGGTCTATACGCGCGAAGAGCTGCGCGCCATTTCCGAGGTCGCCGCCGAGGAGGAGATTTACATCCTCTCCGACGAGATCTACGAGAAGCTCGTCTATGATGAGACCGAGCACGTAAGCATCGGCTCGCTTACGCCCGAGGCCTACGACCTCACCATCACCGTCAACGGTTTCAGCAAAGCCTACGCGATGACCGGCTGGCGTCTCGGCTACCTCGGGGCGCCCGAGGCCATTGCCAGGGCCATCGACTCGATGCAGAGCCACAGCACGTCGAACCCCTGCTCCTTTGCCCAAAAGGGAGGCCTCGCCGCGCTCAAGGGCGACCAGCAATGCGTCGCCGACATGCGCGAGGAATTCAACATCCGGCGGGCCTACATGCATGGCCGCCTGAACGCGATTAACGGCATCACCGCGGTCAAGCCGCTCGGCGCGTTCTACGTGCTCGCGAATATCAACGCGCTCGGTCTGAACTCGACGAACTTCGCCGACCGCCTGCTCAGCAAGGCCAACGTCGCCGTCGTGCCCGGCATCGCCTTTGGCGACGACCGCACAATCCGCCTGAGCTACGCGACGAGCATGGACATGATCAAGAAGGGCATCGACCGCATCGAGGAGTTCGCCAAGACGCTGTAGGTTCCGCTCGCGCTCAATTCAAAAAAGAGCCGCCCTCGCGAGGGGCGGCTTTTTTTATGTGGCGGCGGCCGCCGAGCGGCTTCCAGCGCGGGCAGGTCACGAGATGATCGTTCACCATCCCGACGGCCTGCATGAACGCGTAGCAGATCGTCGAGCCGACGAACTTGAAGCTGCGCCGCTTCAAATCCTTCGCCATCGCGTCGGATTCCGCCGTGCATGCGGGCACATCCTGCATCGAGCGGAATGCATTCTGAATCGGCGAGCCGTCCACGAAGCGCCACAGGTAGCTGTCGAACGAGCCGAATTCCTCGACGACGGCGAGATAGCCGCGCGCGTTGATCACAGCGGACTGAATCTTGAGACGATTGCGGACGATACCGGGGTCCGCCAGGCAGCGGGCGATGTCGCGCTCGGTGAATTTCGCAATGCGCGACGCGTCGAAGCCGAAAAACGCGCGGCGGTAATTCTCGCGCTTGCGCAGGATCGTGAGCCAGCTCAGGCCGGCCTGGGCGCCCTCGAGGATGAGCATTTCAAACAGATGCCGGTCGTCGTGCGCAGGCACGCCCCATTCCTCGTCGTGATAGCGAATGTTCGCGGGATCGGCCCCGCTCCAGGGACAGCGGTTCACGGCGTCAGCGTATGACCGCACGGCCACGGGGGAAGGCCGAAATGCGCAGCCAGAGTCGCCGCGACGTCGGCAAAGGTATCGCGCACGCCGAGCAGGGACGGCGCCGAGGGCAGCATGAAAACCGGAACGCGTTCGCGCGTGTGGTCCGTCCCGCTCCAGGTGGGGTCATTGCCGTGATCCGCCGTGATCAGCACGAGATCCCCCGCCTCGACCCGCGGCAGAAATGCTCCCAGCCACCGGTCGAACTCTTCGAGCGCCCGCGCATAGCCTTCCACGTCGCGACGATGTCCGAAGTGCATGTCGAAATCGACGAGATTCGCGAAGATGAGCCCGCCCCGCCGTTCCATCCAGAGCCGCTCGATGGCCGCCATGCCGGCGGCATTCGATTTCGTTGGATGCGACCCGGTGATGCCGCTGCCGGCGAAGATGTCGGAAATTTTCCCAACGCCGATCACCGACACGCCGGCATCATCAAGCGCGTTCAGCACGGTGCGCGGCGGCGCCAGGGAAAAGTCGCGCCGGTGGGCGGTCCGTCTGAAATCGCCTTCGTCGGAAAGAAACGGACGGGCGATCACGCGTCCGATCCGCCACGCGTCGCAATGCCGCCGCGCGATGCGGCAGATTTCGTAGAGCCGGTCGATGGGAATGACCTCCTCGTGCGCGGCGATTTGCAGCACCGAATCGGCGGAGGTGTAAAGGATCGGTCGGCCCGTTGCGACATGCTCGGGACCGAGCGCGTCGAGAATCGCGGTGCCGCTCGCGGCGCGGTTCCCGATGAATTCCACGCCGGCCTCGGCTTCAATGGCGCGCACCAGTGCATCCGGGAATCGCTCGAATGTCGCGAAGGCTTCGTCGATTATCGCGCCGGCGAGTTCCCAGTGGCCGGTCGTCGTATCCTTGCCCGCGGAGCGCTCGGTGAGCGCGCCGACCGCGCCAACGAGCGGCAGCGAGCAGGGCGTTTCGCCGCGCGCGAGGGTCAGCGCCTGGTGCAGGCCCAGGGACTCGAGCGCGGACAGCCTCGGCTGCGGCCGGCGTTCGAGAATGTGGCCGAGCGTGTTCGCGCCTTCGTCGCCATAGGCCGCCGCGTCCGGCGCGTAACCACAGCCGACGCTGTCGAGGACGAGGAGGAGGGCTCGGCGTTCGGATTCACCCGTCACGATTCACGGTCGTCAGACACCCATCGGGTGCCAGACGGTCTTCATTTCGACCGAGTCGAGGATCCAATACGGATTTCCCGGCGTTTCCATCCACTCGCGCGGCGCGAGCGAGTGATCGGCGTAGCGCTTGAGATTCAGCGCTCCGCCGGCCTGCAGCGTCCTGCCAATGGCCTCGTCGCCCGCGCCGTCGATCACCGCATTCACGTCCATGTGGTCGGCGAATTGCGGCGCGAGTTCGGCCCGCATGCCGGTGAGAATGTTCACGACACCGCCGGGCACGTCGCTCGTGGCGAGGATTTCCGCGAAGGTCACCGCGGGCAGCGGATGCCGTTCCGAGGCGAGCGCGACGACCGCATTGCCCGACAGGATCGCCGGCGCGATGAGGCCGGCGAGCGCGAGCAGGGGCGGCGCGTCGGGGCAGACGACGCCGACGACGCCGGTCGGCTCGGGGAACGTGAAGTTGAAGTGCGGCGAGGCGACCGGATTCACCGCCGAGAAGACCTGACCGTATTTGTCGGTCCAGCCGGCATAGTGGACGAGCCGGTCGATGGCGGCCGTGACTTCGCCGGCGGCGTCCCCGCCCGCGGCGCGGCGCAATTCGAACTCGAGTTCCGCGCGGCGGCATTCGAGCAGCTCGGCGGCGCGATAGAGAATCTGGCCGCGCAGGTAGGCGCTAGCGGAGGCCCATTTCGGCTGGGCGGCGCGGGCCTTCGCGACGGCGTCGCGGAAATCCTTGCGCGAGGCATGGGCATAGTTGCCAAGCGGCGTTTTGCCATCGGTGCCGCGCGCGGGGAGGACGCGGCCGCTTTCGCTGCGGGGAAAGGCGCCGCCGATAAAGAGCTTGTAAGTCTTGAGAACGGCGAGTCGTTTTGCTTTCACAGGTGCGAACGAATCGGCAGCATACGGCGCGCATGGAGAAAAACGAGGCTATTTACGTCGCGGGGCACCGGGGAATGGTCGGCAGCGCGATGGTGCGAAAGCTGCAGGCCGAGGGCTTCGCGAAAATCCTCTTCCGATCCCGCGCGGAGCTGGATTTATTGGACGCAGACGCTGTGAGTGCGTTTTACGAAGCAGAGCGACCGGCGGTCGTGGTGGTCGCGGCGGCAAAGGTCGGCGGCATCGTTGCGAACCATGAGCAGCCCGTCGAATTCCTGCTCGAGAACTTGCAGATTCAAAACAATCTCATCTCCGCGGCGAACGAGTTCGACGTGCGCAAACTGCTCTTCCTCGGCAGCTCGTGCATTTATCCGAAATTCGCGCCGCAGCCGATTCCCGAGAGCGCGCTGCTCACCGGCATCCTCGAGCCGACCAACGAGCCGTATGCCCTCGCGAAAATCGCGGGAGTCAAACTGTGCCAGGCCTACGCTCGCGAGTATGGGTGCAATTTTATCAGCGGCATGCCCACGAATCTCTACGGGCCGAACGACAACTTCGACCTGCGCACCTCGCATGTGCTGCCGGCCCTCATTCGCAAGGTCCACCTCGCAAAACAGTCCGGCGCAGCGACCGTGCCGATCTGGGGCACGGGCACGCCGAGGCGCGAATTCCTCCACGTCGATGATCTCGCCGACGCCTGTTACTTCCTCCTCCAGAATTATGACTCGCCGGAAATCGTGAATATCGGTTGCGGCGAGGACGTGACGATCCGCGAACTGGCGGAGACGGTGTGCGACGTGATCGGCTTCGGCGGGGCGCTAGAGTTCGACACGACGAAACCCGACGGAACGCCGCGCAAACTGCTCGATATGACAAAGCTCTTCGGGCTCGGGTGGCGTCCCCGCGTGCCGCTTCGCGAGGGGATCGCAGGCGCGTATGCGTGGTATCTCGAGAACGTCGAGCCGACCGGCGGTTAGGCGGCCTCGGAGAGCGCGACCGGTTCAGCCCGGCTCGCGGCGGCAAACTTCGCAGCCTTCGCCAGCGCCTTCGCGACGAGCCGCGCCTCGGCGGGACTCATTTCACGAGCGTTCTGCACCTCGAGGGAAACGAAGCCGGTAAGCGCGCTCGTGCGCACTGCGACGACTGGCCCGTTCGCGTCGTCGCCGAAAGGCTTCACGGTCACGATTTCATCGCCAAGTTTCGGGTCGTGCGCACGGTGGATCCACGGCAGGCTATGCTCGTTTTCACGGATCACGACGGCGTGCGCCTGGATCGCCTCGGCGTCTCCGAGCGGCGCGCGCAGGAGCAGCTTGCTTTGTTTGAGCGGGTTGCGGCCTTTCGCAACGAACGAGGTGCGCAACTCGCGTCCGTCATCGGAGAGCCGGATGTCGTAGCGGCCCTTGGCGGTCTCACCGCGGAGCAGCGTGGAGGTCGCGATCTGCACACGGAGGTCCGGCACCAGGGCGCTGAGCGCGCGCAGGAGCGAATCGGTAAATGGTAGCGGCTTGAGCATGATTCCTCACGGGCGGACCGAAATCCGGACCGCACGAATGCAGCATCATGTGACAATTCCGCCATATTTCAATTCGCAAATCAGCCGCGGGCCGACAGCGTCGCCTTTCGCTTGACCAGCTAACCGGTCGCCCTACCGTGTGGCTTATGAATCATCGGCGGATCGATTTTCGCGTCGCGTTCTTTGCGGCGATTCTCAGTTCATTACTCGGGCTGGCATCGTCCGCGCGGGCGGATTGGAGTGCCCTCGCAGGCACGTATGCCGGCCAGTGGAAAAGCGCGGACTCGGACGGAAAGAGCTACGCGGGCAAGGCGACGGTCAAGATCACCGCGGGACCCGGCAACAAGGCCACGCTCACGTTGAAGACTTCGTTCCTCGGCAGCGCGATCAACGGCTCCGCCAGGTCGGTGTCCAATGGCAATGCCAAATTCACGGTGAGCAACTTGATCCTCGGAACGGTGACGGGCGCGGGCCGCGCAACCGCCAGCGGCAAGAAGGGCACCCTCACCGGGTCCGGCCCACTTTACTCCGGCACGGCGGGTCTGTCCGCCAAATTGCACGCCACGGCAACGGGCCTGACCGTCAGCGGGACGCTCACCCGGACGTTTCCTTTCATCCGCAGTGTGCTGAACATTTCCTTCACCGGAAAAAAGCAATAGTCCATCGTCGAAGGGTGTTCAGCCGCCAGCCGGCACGAGCCGCACGATCTTTCCGGGATCGTCGTAGATGAGATAAAGGGAGCCGTCGTCGTAGCATCGGATGTCGCGCATGCGGCCCGTCTTTTCGAGCAGAATTTCCTGGTGCGTCACATGATTCGACGCGTCGATTTCCATGCGCACGAGTTTCTGGTGAGCGAGAGCCGTCGCGAAGAGATTGCCATTCCACGCCGGGAACTCGCTGCCGTGGTAGAAGTCGATTCCCCCCACCGCAATGGAAGGCGTCCAATGGATCACCGGCGACTCCATGCCGGGGGCGGAAGTTTTGTCGGTAATCGGAGTTCCGCTGTAGTTTATGCCGAACGTCACGAGGGGCCAGCCGTAGTTCAGCCCCTTGCGGATGACGTTCAATTCATCGCCGCCGCGCGGTCCGTGCTCCGCCTCCCAAAGCGTGCCGTAGCGGTCGAAATGCAGCCCTTGCGGATTCCGATGGCCCCAGCTCCAGATGGACTGCGTCGCGCCAGGCGTCTTGTAAAATGGATTGTCCATCGGCACCTTGCCGTCGTCGCGAAGGCGGTGAATCTTGCCTTTGACGTTCGTAAGCTTTTGCGCGTTGTTCGCCGGCGTGGTGACATCCCCGCGCTCGCCGACCGAAAAGAAAAGAAACCCCTTGCCGTCGAACTGCATGCGGCAGCCGAAGTGATTGCCTCCCGGGACGTATTGATCCGCAGGCGCCTGGAAGATGGTTTGCTGATCGACCCACACGCCGTCCTTGATCCGACCGCGAATGACCTTGGTGAGCCCCTTGTCACCCTGCGGATCGGCGAGCGAAAGATAAATCCAGCCGTTTTTCGCGTAGTCGGGGTGGAGCTGAATATCGAGCAGGCCGCCCTGCCCGCGCGCGAATACCGGCGGGATGCCCTTGATCGGCTCCGGCAGGAGCTTGCCGCCCGCAATCACGCGCAGCCTTCCGGGCCGTTCGGTGACGAGGAATCGCCCGTCCGGAAGCTTCACCATGCCCCACGGATGGTCGAGCCCATCGGCCAACACTTCGATCTTGAATCGCGCCCTTTCCGACGCGATGACTTCCGGCTGCTGCGCACCGAGCCATCCCGCGCTCAGCAACATCCCGACGGTTCCAAAGACTAATGACCTGGCTCTCATGCTTGAAGGCCGATGCTAAGCAATCCGCGCTGGCCGCGCAATACGCGCTCGCCGTTTTGACGCTTGCGGCCTGCTCGCCGCCGCCGCGCGCTTCGACCGTCTCATCGGACAATGCCCCGGCGGACGGCGCGGCTCTCTACGAGCAGAGCTGCGCCATGTGCCATTTCAATGGCGCGGACAGCCAGGCGGCGCCCCCATTGATCGGCTCGGCAATGGTGCGGGACCATCCCCGGGCCTTGATCGCCGCCATCGTGGACGGAATGCGGAATACCAGCGTCGTGAATGGAAAAAAGTTTGGCGGGATCATGCCGGCGACCGCAGGCTTGTCCGACGCCGAGATCGCGGCGGTCGTCACGTTCGTCCGCCAGCGCTACGGCGGCGCGACGGAAGTCACCACCGCTGCGGAGGTCGCCGCGACGCACTGAACGGTCAGCCGCGATAGGTCCACGCCGCCTCATTCCGGGCGGCGTCGGCGAGCAACGCATCGACGAGCGGTCGATCCGGCGAGAATTCGCATACCGGATCGGTGCGCGCGGCGTCGCCGGCGAGGAGCGCGGCCTGGCAACGGCAGCCTCCGAAGTCCCGCTCGCGCTCCGGGCAGCTCCGGCACGGCTCGGGCATCCAGTCGAATCCGCGAAAGCGGTTGAAAGCATCGCCTTCGCGCCAGATCCACGCGAGGCTGTGTGCGCGCACGTTGTCGAATGCGAGACCGGGAATCGCATTCGCCGCCTGGCACGGCAGCGCGTCGCCGCGCGGATTCACGGTGAGGGAACGGGCGCCCCATCCATGCAGGCAGGGCTTCGGACGCCGCTCATGGTAATCGGGCAGCACGTAGATCACCTGCATGCGCCCGGCGAATCGCGCGGCTTCGCGGGCGGCGATCCGTTCGGCGCGCAGGACCTGATCGCGAGTGGGAATCAGCGCCGCGCGGTTGCGAAACGCCCAGCCGTAGAATTGCGTGTTCGCGAGTTCCAGCCGCATCGCGCCGAGGGATGCGGCCAGCGCGATGATCGCCTCGAGGCGGTCGATGTTGCGGCGGTGCAGCACGACATTGAGGCCGAGCGGGAGGCCGGATTCGACGACCGCGCGCGCCGCAACGAGCTTGCGCGCATGCGCCGCAGCGCCGGCCACCTCGTCGCCGAGCGACGCTTCATCCGCTTGCAGGCTGATCTGCACGGCGTCGAGGCCTTCGCCGCGCAACTCGGCGATTCGCCCGGCATCCAGGCCGACGCCGCTCGTGATGAGATTGGAATACATGCCTTCCGCCCGCGCCGTGGCGACGAGTCGCGGCAGATCGCGATAAAGCAGAGGCTCACCGCCGGAAAACCCGACCTGCACCACTCCCAGCTCCGCAGCCTGCGCAAGCACGCGCACCCACGTCTCCGCGGGCAGCTCATCGCGGCGCGCGGCGAGCTCGAGGGGATTCGAACAATAGGGGCAGCTCAACGGGCACCAGTGGGTCAGCTCGGCCAGCAGACCGTATGGCCGCGGTGCGCTCATGCCCCATCCTCCGCCAGCAGGCCGCGTTCCGCGAGGACGGCAAGGAATTCCGTCACTTCGCCGCGCAGCTCCCCGGGCTCGGCCTCGTATTCCGCGGCAAGGGCGGCGGCGATCTCATCGATGGTGCGGTTTCCATTGCAGAGCCGCACAATGGCGTCGGCGGTCTCGCTCAATTCCACCGCGCCCTCGGGATGCAGCAGCATCGGCGCTCTGGTCAGGCGGTCGAGTTGCCGCCGCACGTGCGGAGCGAGCCTGGGGCGTTGGGAATCAGCAGGCATGGGCGGCGATGGCGTCGAGCAAGGACCAGAGGACGTCGCATTTGAATCGCAGCGCGCCCACCGCCCGCCGGCGCAGCTCCGGCGTATCGCACCAGCGCAGCGTGAGGCTGAGCGCCTCCTCCGAGTCCACCCGCGCCTGCGTGACGCGGCTTTGAAAATAATCGAACGCCCAATCGGGCACCCACGTGTAGTGGCACCGAAATGCCGCCAACCGCTCGGCCATGAGATCGGGCGCGAAGAGTTCCGTAAGCGACGACGCCACGGCGATCTGCCACGGCTGCGTGCGGGCGAAATTGACGTAGGCATCCACCGCGAAGCGCACGCCAGGCAGCAACCCCTCGCCGGCCAGCACGCTCCCCCGCTCGAGTCCGCAGCCCTCCGCCAGCCGCAGCCACGCCTCAATGCCGCCAGCCCTGTCTTCGACGCCTTCCGCGCCGTCGTGATCGACGATGCGGTGCAGCCAGACCCGGCGCACGTCCCGCTCGGAACAATTGCTCAAAATCGCGGCGTCCTTGAGCGGAATGCTCCGTTGATAATAAAAGCGATTCGCGACCCAGGTGCGAATCTCGCCGGGCGAGAGTTCGCCGGCATTCATGCGCACGTGAAAGGGATGCAGATGGTGGTAGCCCCGCTCGCCCACCGCGCGCAGCGCCGCCGGAAATTCCTCGGACGTCATGGCACTAGAATGCAAAATGCTCCCCGTCCTCGGCAACCCGCACGCCCGCGGTCTCGACGGCGCGCCGCTCGGCGGAGTCGGTGCGCAGGATCGGATTTGTGTTGTTGATGTGCAGGTAGGCCGCGCGCTGCTCACCAAGGGCGCCCAGCGCGGTGAGGCTGCCCTCCGCGCCGCTGATCGGCACATGCCCCATGTCGGCGGCCGTGCGTCCGGTAAGCGTCGCCATTTCGTCCTCGCCCCAGAATGTGCCGTCGAACCAGCAGCGGTCGCATTGCGCCAGCGAGTCGGTCAGCGCGGCGTCGATGCAGGCGACGTCGGGAAAAATGCCCACCGTCGCGCCGCCGCCCCGGAACAAATAGCCCACCGACTGCGCGCCGGAGATAGCATCCAGCGCATAGCGCGGCGGTTTCCCACCCGTCAGCGGCACGGCGCAAGCCTCGAGACCGGAATCGTCGATCGTCCGCCAGTCCGTGTGCGCGAGCCGCCACTCGATGCCGCCGTAAGCCCCGAGCACGCGGCCCAGCGACAGGCCGCGCTCCAGGCTGTCGCGCACCGCGGCGGGCGCCGTCACGTCGATCTGCCCGCCTTCGCGAAGCTGGAAGAGGCCGAGCGTGTGATCGAGATCGGCGTTGGTGAGAAACACGCTGCGAATCGGCGACTGCCGCGCGGCCGCCCCGGAACCCACGCTGGGCCGGATGAAATGTTCGATCTGCCGCGCGATATCGAGGGACGCATTGACGAGATGCCAATCGCGCCCGTTGCCGGAAATCGCGAGCGAGCTTTGCATCCGATGCGGCAGGATGCCGGAACGGGCAAGGCGGCAGTTCGCGCAGGCGCAGTTCCATTGCGGAAAGCCGCCGCCCGCCGCGGTGCCGAGAACGAGGACCTCGAGCAAGGCGCTAGCGCGTGCCGGCGTAGAGCGAGACCTCGAAGAAAATCGGGATGTCCTTGAGTTTTGGGGCGGTCCAGATGCGCTTCGTTTTCATAGGGCTGCCGGAAACTAGGCACATTTTGCCTCGCCGCAAATGATTTTTCTCCGGGAGTCGAAACGATCCCGCCCCACATAAAACAATTGTTTGAAACGTCTGTATCGCGTGCTAACTTCCGCGCCATGAGCACGACAGAGGAGACCGGGCCGCGCGCGCGGCTGATCGAGGCCGCCGGCGAAGTCTTCGCCGAGCACGGTTTCCGCGCCGCCACGATTCGCGAGATCACGCGGCGGGCGGGCGTGAACGTGGCGGCGGTGAATTATTACTTCCGCGACAAGGAGGAGTTGTATTCCGCGACTCTCCTCCATGCGCACAAGGCCGCCTGCACGCTCAGGCCCGAGGATGCCGGCGCGCTGCCCCCCGAGGATCGGCTCCACCATTTTGTCCATGCGCTGCTGTCGCGATTCCTCGATCCGCGCCGTCCGAGGTGGCACGGCCAGCTCATGGCGCGCGAAATGGCGGAACCCACGCCCATGCTCCGGCATTTGATCGACGAAGTTTTTCGGCCCAACTGCCGGTGGATTTCGGGCGTGTTGAGCGAGCTGGGAGGCGGACGTTTCGACGCGGAGCAGCTCGACTACATCACGACGAGCGTGCTCGGCCAGTGCGTGTTTTACCGCCAGAACCGACCGATCATTCAGTCATTCTTCCCGGACCTGCTGGGCCGCGATGCGTTGGTGGACCGCCTGGCGCGCCACATCACGGACTTCTCGCTCGCCGCCATCCGCAACCTCCCCGGCAAATCCCTGCACCATGAGCACCTCGCCGAATCTCGCTGAAAATTTTTCCGTGTCCGGGCCGCCCGATGTCCTCCCGCCGGCGGGTCCCGCCAGGCCGGGCAGGAAGCCGCTCATCGCGGGTCTGCTCGCAATCGCCATCGTTGGCGGCCTCGCGGTTTACGTCGCAAACCGCGGAAAAATCTCGACGGACGATGCGTTTATCGAGGCGCACATCATCTCGATCAGCCCGCAGATTTCCGAGCGGGTGAACCGCGTCCTTGTAAGCGACAACCAGCTTGTGAAGCGGGGCGATCTGCTGGTGGAACTCGATCCCCTTAACGAACAGGTGATCCTCGAAACGGCCAGGGCGAATCTCGCCTCCTGCGAGGCCAAGCTCGTCCAGGCCCGGGCGCAGCTTGCCGCGACGGACGCCGACCTGTCCGAAAAGCGAGCCGACATTTCCCAGGCGCAGGCGAGCGCCGACAACGCGACCAAGGAGCTCGCCCGCAGCGTCCAGCTCCGCCAGAGCGGTGCCATCGCCCAGCGCGAATACGACAATGCCCAGGCGCAGGCGCTCTCGACGAAGGCGGCGCTCGACAGCAAGCAACAGGTTGCATTCTCCGCCGAATCCGCCGTGAAGGTCGCGGCCGCCCAGGTGAACGCCGCCGACGCCCAGGTCGCCCAGGCGAAGGCGCTGCTCGATGCCGCGCGACTGCGACTCTCCTACACGCGCATCGAGGCGCCCGAGACCGGTCGCGTGACCCGCAAGAGCGTCGAGCCCGGCAGCTACGTGCAGACGGGCGCCGCGCTCCTCGCCATCGTGCCGCCCGAGGTGTGGGTCGTGGCGAATTTCAAGGAAACCCAGCTTGACAAAGTCCGCCCGGGCCAGCCGGTGGACATCAAGGTCGATGCCTACCCCTCGCTCAAATTCCACGGCCGGGTGGACAGCATTCAATCGGGAACCGGCTCGCGCTTCAGCCTGCTGCCTGCGGAAAACGCGACCGGCAATTATGTGAAGGTCGTCCAGCGCGTGCCGTTGAAGATCGTGCTCGATGCGCTCCCGAAGGACGCCCCGCTTCTCTCGCCGGGGATGTCCGTCGTGCCGACGATTCACGTCAGCGCGAAGTAGCCCGCCCAGCGCTGCCGCGAGATTCCATGCCGCCGGCCATTCGTCCCGCCATCAATCCCTGGTTCGTCACCATCATCATTTCGATGGCGACGTTCATGGAAGTGCTCGACACCAGCGTGGCCAACGTCTCGCTCAGCCACATCGCCGGCGGGCTCGCCTCCAGCCTCGATGAGGCCACATGGGTGCTCACGAGCTACCTCGTCACGAACGCGATCATGATGCCGATTAGCGGCTGGTTCGGCACGGTCTTCGGCCTGAAGCGGTTCTTCATGGTGTGCGTGGCGATTTTCACCATCAGCTCGCTGCTCTGCGGCCTCGCGCCGAGTCTCGGGTGGCTCGTGTTCTTTCGCGTGCTGCAGGGCGTGGGAGGCGCGGGGATGGTCCCCGTCGTGCAGGCGATGCTGGCCGACCTCTTCCCTGCGGAGAAGCGCGGGATGGCCTTCTCCGTTTACGGACTCGCCGTCGTGTTCGCGCCCGCCATCGGCCCGACGCTCGGCGGCTGGATCACGGACAACTACAGCTGGCACTGGATTTTCCTGATCAACATCCCGGTCGGCATCGTCTCGCTCTTTCTCACCGCCGCATTCGTTTACGAACCCGATGCGGCCCGCATCGAACGCACGCGTGTCTTCAAGGCCAGGGGATTTCGTGTGGACTGGCCCGGCTTCGCGCTCACCGTGCTCGGCATCGGGTGTCTCGAAATGTTTGTGGACCGGGGCCAGCGGCTGGATTGGTTCGCATCGAATTTCATCACCGCCATGGCCGTCATCTCCGGCGTCTCGCTCGTCGCGCTCGTTTGGTGGGAGCTGCGGCAAAAAAATCCGATGGTAGATATCGCATTGCTCAAGGTGCCGAGCTTTTTCGCGTCGTTTCTCGCGATGTTCGCGCTCGGGTTCGTGCTGTTTGGCACGACCGTGCTGATGCCGCAGTTCCTGCAGCAGTTGCTCGGCTACACCGCGCAGCAATCCGGCATGGCGCTGACGGCCGGCGGCATCGTGATGATTTTCATGATGCCCCTCGTCGGCGGCTTCTTCGTGCATCGGTTCCAGGCCCGCCATCTCGTCATCGCCGGCCTGCTGATGGAGGCCGCTTCGCTCTATTTCATGGGCAGCACGTTCAGCCTTGGCACGACATTCGACCAGGCGGTGTGGGGCCGAGTCTTCCAGACGCTCGGGCTGGCGTTCCTGTTCATCCCGATCATGCAAAGCGCCTATCTGAAATTGCCGCCGGGCAAAAATGCCAATGCCGCCGCCCTTATCAATCTCGCCCGCAATCTCGGCGGCAGCGTCGGCATCGCCGTCTCGAGCACGCTCCTCGCCCAGCGTTCGCAGTTCCATCAATCGCGCATGGTGGAACACGTCTCGAGCTACGATCCGCAGACGCAGATCGCGCTCCGGCACATCGGCGCGATGTTTTCCGGCCACGGCGCCGATTCCGCCAATCAAGCGCTCGGAATGATTTACACCATGGTGCAGCGGCAGGCGGGCATGCTCTCCTACATCGAGATTTTCTACCTCATGGCGGCGGGCATCCTGCTCGTCATTCCGCTCACGTTCCTGCTCCCGCGAAACGATCCGCACCCGCGAGACCAACCGGCGCCGGCGCACTAAACTCCCGCTTGCGTTTCGCCCCCGGGCCGATACGCTCCCTTCTCACCTTTCGCGGGGTCTTAGCTCAGTTGGTAGAGCGCCTCAATGGCATTGAGGAGGTCAGGGGTTCGATTCCCCTAGGCTCCACCAAATAATTTTGCAAAGGAACGCGCGCTCATCCCGCGCTCGTAGCGTGGTTTGATGGTGCGCCTGACGAAGCACTCCTCACCAGCGTCCTCGTCGTCGGTGAAATGCGTCGGGGGATCGAGCTGGCTCGCAAAGCCGATCCGAAAAAGGCAAAGGCACTCGAAAAATGGCTGACCCCGCTCACCCAACATTTCAGCGACCGTGTTCTCGCAGTTGATGATCGCGTGGCGGATCGCTGGGGGCGACTCTGCGTCGATCAAAAGCTGCCGGATGTGGACGGGCTGCTTGCAGCCACGGCGTTAGTCCACGATCTTACCCTTTGCACCCGCAACACGAAGGATTTTGCCCGCAGTGGCGTGAGGCTGCTCAATCCGTTCCTGCAATCTTGACCGGAAGCCAATCATCGATCTCGCTTAGCGCGGCCACGGCAAAACGCCGATCCCGCAAGGAACGTTTGTCGCGAGTTCCAACCGCATCCTTGCCTCGGAATTCGCGGATTCACGAATGCGCCGGTTCCGGGCCGGATCCGAAGGCTGGCTGGCTTCGGCCGAAGAGGGTGAGCAAGGGACCGGTCATCATCGTCGTGACGAGCGCCATGATCACGAGCATCGTGAAAATTCGGGCGGAGAGGATGCCCATGTCGTAACCGATGTTCAGCGCGATGAGCTCCATCAGCCCGCGGGTATTCATCAGCGCTCCGAGTTGCAGGGAATCGCGCCAGTTCATGCCGGTGAGGCGCGCCGTCAGGGCGCTGCCGCCGAGTTTTCCCAAAGTGGCCACGACGATGATCAACAGGCAGATCAGCCAGCCCTGGAGGTCGTTGAGCAGACCGATTTGCGTCCGCAGGCCGGTGAAGGCGAAGAAGAGCGGAAGCAGCAGCACGGAGCTGAAGTTCTCGATGCGCATGCCGAGTTTTTGCCGGAAGCCCTCGGTGTCGGGCATGATGGCTCCGGCCAGAAATGCGCCGAACAGCGCGTGAATCCCGATCGCCTCGGTGCCCAGCGCCGACGCGATCACCACGCAGATGACGACCGCCAGCGTGCCGCGCGAGGGATGGTCCGCGGAGAGGTTGCGCCTGCCGATGCAGATCGGCAGAAGCCGCTTCACGCCCCAGACCATCAGCGCGAAGAAGGCGAGCACGAGGAGCAGGCTCAAGGCCGAGCTCCCGAGGCTCGTCGCGCGCGCAATCGATACGACGAAGGCCAGGATGCACCAGGCGGTCACGTCGTCCACCGCCGCGCAGGTAATCGCCGTGCTTCCGAGCAAGGTTTGGGATAGTCCGCGTTCCTGCAGGATGCGCGCCAGCACGGGAAAGGCGGTGATGCTCATCGAAATGCCCAGGAATAGCGCGAAGGCCGTGAACGTGGCGCCGGGGGCGGCGAGGTGGCTGAACAGGAAGCAGGCGAGAATGACGCCGAGCAGGTAGGGGATCACAATGCTGGCGTGGCTCACCACGATGGCGGTCCGTGCCTTGGTCCGCACCTGGCGGACGTTCAACTCCATGCCGACGGCGAACATGAAAAGGCAGACTCCGATCTGGCTCAGAAGCTTGAGCGTGCCAAACGAGCTGGCGGGAAAAACGAATCCGAACGCGCCCGGCGACAGCCATCCGAACAGCGAAGGGCCGAGAAGAATGCCCATCACCATTTCGCCGACGACCGCAGGTTGCCCAAAGCTCGTAAAGACGCGCCCCATCAACCGCGAAGCGGCGATAATGACGAGCAACTGGAGGAAGAGATGGCTCAGGGGCGTGTCGAAATTCCGCACCACTCCGGCGACCATGGCCGCCGCCGCGGAACCCTCGGCCGGCCCGTGGGCGGCTTCCGCGGCGGGGACCTGCGAGATTTTTCCGGGCGGAGCCGGAAGGGACGAGCCGACGTGCAATATCCACAGGATCGAAATACTCACTGCCGCGAGCATGCCGATGTAGAGAATGGAGAGGCGTTTCATCGGATTCTTTCCTGAAGGAGTGCCGTCGAAGGACGAAGCGAAAGGGGATTCGCGATTCCTCCCGGCGCCTTGGTGCAATAGCGCAGACATCCGGAGAGGAGAATCTCAAATGCGCCTTTGAGCCGGTCGAACAAGGCCGGCCGGCATGTGGTCTGGCACGGAAAGGCGAGGCGAGCAACCCGGGGGGGCAGCTTCCCTGGGCCTTCGGATGTGCGCGATCCCGGTCCTCATTGGCGCCGTCCTTGGGAATTGCCGTCCCAAGAATTTCCCAACCAGGAGAAACTTTTTTTTGACCGCGCCCGTTAGCGAGCGATGGTTCGCCGTGATCCATCGAGCCAAGCTCCGGGGCATTCTGCTCTCCACCTTGCTGGCGGCTGCCGCGCTTTCGCCGGCCCGTGCAACCTTCCACCTCTGGCAGATCATCGAGGTCTATTCCGACGCGACGGGAACGGTCCAGTATGTCGAATTGACGACCAACAGCCCGGACGAGGATTTGCTTGCAGGGCACACGTTCAAGAGTTCGACGAATACCTTCACGTTCGGCGGCAACCTCAGCGGCAGCACCGCCGGACGGCATCTCCTCCTGGCGACTCCGGGATATTTCGCGCTGCCTGGTGTGCCGCCTGCGGATTTCAACCTGGGCAAGAATAATTTCTTCAACGTCAATGGAGACACGCTGGATTACGCCGGCGTCAACACGCTCACTTTCACGGCCGGACAGCTCCCGCTGGATGGCACGAATTCTCTCAATCGCGCCTTCAATCCGCCCACCCCCACCACGTTCACGGTCGCCGCGATGTCGCCGATGAATTTCGGCGTCAATTCCTCCACCCCGTCCGCTCCCAAGGTGACGATCAGGGGGCCGAGCGAAGTGACGACGGAAAAGGAAAAACTCGTCATTCGCGGCAAGGCGAAGGGGATCGTGACGAGCGTGAAATTCCGGGTCGGCCGCAGAGGCGCATTCAAGCCCGCCACCGGCAGCACGAGCTGGCATTTTATCGCGGCGCTCAAGCCGGGCAAAAATCTGATCACCGTGATCGCGCGAGGGCCGGGCGGGAATTCCACTCCCGTGAAGATCACCGTGATCCGCACGTAGAGCCCGAAAGCTCAGGCGGGCGACCGGGCGAACAGGGCGTCGAGCGACTCGAGGGCGCGCCAGGCGCGCAGGGCGCCGACATCGAGAGCCAGAGACATCACGAGGTCGCTCAATTGCGCGCGGCTGACGCCGTTTTGCAGGCACAAATTGGCATGGAAGGGCAGCGGACCCGCCGGGCTCAAGGACTCGCCGCAAATGTCGGCGGCGAGCGACATGTAGGCGCGCTCGATGGGCAGCAGACCCGGGCGGCCCCAGATCTCACCGGCCATCCGCGAGACGAGATCGCCGTATTGCGGATCGAAGGCGATGAGTTGCTCGCGCACGCCGGTATCCAGCACCCAGTTGATGTCGGGCTTGGGATGGCTGGTCGCCTCGCCGGTGGGAAAGAGGCCCAGCGCATCGAAGCTCGCGTAAAGCTCCTTGATCCGGATCACCGCTTCGAGGCATTTCGGATACGCGCCATACACGCCCATGTGCAGGACGGCTTCCTTCACATCCTGCCGGGTGGCGCCGTTTTCCAGGGCCACCCGCACGTGGAACGCGAATTGTCCCCCCAAAGCTTGTTCGCACACATCGCACGCGATGGACATAAAGGCGCGCTGTTTCACCGTGACCGCCGAGCCGGCGGGAAGCTGCGCGGCATACCATGGGGCCAATCGATCGAACCCGAGTTCCGGCGCGTCGAACGCATTTGCGAGTTTTTGGGAGGCATCCATGCGGGTATTGGCTCCAGTCACGCGCCGCCGAGTAGCGTCAAAAGCGAGTCGGGCGCGAAAACGTCGCGATAAAACGTCAGTTGTTCGGTCTTTAGGAAACAGCCTCCGCGATGGCCGCGCCGCATCCAGGTGACATTGCCCTTCGCAATCGTTTCGTTGGTTTCGACATCCTCGCACTTCCATTCGAAATAAACGACCTCGCCATGGAACATGACGATGGGCCAGCACATGCTCACCCCCGGCTGGGCAATCAGCGCCCACCAATGTTTCTCGCGGGCCTCCTGCTCCTTGAGTCCATAATACGGTCCATCCTGGCAGAAATAGACGAGGTCCTCCCGGTATTCGCCGACGAGGATGTCGCCGCGTCCCTGCCGGAGCGCCTCGCAATGGGTGGGCCACCAGGCTTTGTTTTCGGCTTCGATCTGCGCCGACGTGTAGCTCGAGTCGATCGCGGGAAGGGCCGATTCCTTCAACCGGACGATCCGTTCGCCTTCGCTGATGAGCTTCCCGCCAAGTTCGTCCGGAATGGCCCCGGGCCTCGAATAATCGGCCGCCAGTTCCGTGTAGTAATTGATCCGCTGGGTCATGGCAGGTCGCAGGGCCTCTTCGTGCGCACATTGTGAGTTGGAGCGCAGGGTGTCAAGCCGCCCGACGCGGTCCGCTTTGCTTTGCTATTTCGCCGGAGATTCGGCAGGAAAGGGCGATGAGACTCCCCCTTCCGCGCACCGCCATTTTTCCGGGCAGATATCTCCAGGCGCCCGATGCGACCGACCTCCTCCCCGACCTGGCCGCGGGCCTCGGCGGCAAGACGATGGCCTTTGCGGGCGGCACCGCGATGAGGGAAATCATCCCGCGCTTGGAGCGGGGATTTGCCCGCACCGGCGCTGCCTTTCAGGCCGAGCAGGCAAATGCTGAGTGCACCGACCACGAAATCGACCGTCTTGCCAGCCGCGTGAGGGACGCCGGGTGCGAAGTCGTCATGGCCATCGGCGGCGGCAAGGCGCTGGACACCGGAAAGGCCGTTGCGTACGCAGCCGGCACGCGGGTGATCATCGTTCCCACCATTGCCTCCACCGATGCTCCATGCAGCGCGGTGGCCGTGGTTTATACCGAGGAGGGAATGTTCAAGCGCTACATTTCCCTGCCGCGGAATCCGGACCTCGTCGTGGTGGATACGGCAGTGATCGCGAGGGCGCCGGTGCGCTTCCTGATCGCGGGCATGGGTGACGCGCTCTCGACGTGGATCGAGGCGGACGCCTGCCGCCAGGCATGCGCTCCCAATCTCGCAGGCGGCGTCAGCACGCTGGCGGCCTACGCCCTGGCGCGTCTTTGCTACGATACGATCCTCGAGTTCGGAGTGGCGGCGTGCGTCGCGTGCCGCGAAAAAATCGTGACGCCCGCATTCGAGCGGGTCGTCGAAGCCAATACTTTGCTAAGCGGTCTTGGATTCGAGAGCGCGGGACTCTCGAGCGCGCACTCGGTCCATAACGGGCTGACCGTTCTGCCGGAGACCCATGCCTATTACCACGGCGAAAAGGTCGCGTTCGGCTCGCTCACGGCACTGTTTCTTGCCGATCGATCCCGGGCATTGATCGACGAAGTCTATGCTTTCTGCGAATCGGCGGGACTGCCCACTACTTTGAGCCAACTCGGAGTCTCCAGCCCGACGGACGACGAGTTGCGCAAGGTGGCAAGCGTGGCATGCGTGGAGGGAGAGACCATTTACAATGAGCCGTCCGCCATCACGCCTGAACGCGTCTTCCATTGCCTGCGCATGGCGGACGCCTACGGGCGCGAGCGGCTTCGGTCGATCTCTAAGTCTGTATGAGCTTGAGCAGGCCCGGCGCCGCGGAAACGTCACGGTAAAAGGTGAGCTGCTCGGTCTTGAGATGGATGCCGCCGCGATGGCCGCGGCGAAGGAAGGTGACATTGCCTTTGGCCACGTTCTCGTGCGTGACGTCGTCGCGGCAGACCCATTCGAAATAAACCGCCTCGCCCGAGAATTGCACAATGGGCCAGCACATCGTCACCCCCGGCTGGGCGATGAGGGCGACCCAGTTCGCTTCGCGTTCCGAGGCCGCTCCCTTGCCGCGAAAAGGCCCGTCCGCGCACAAATAAGCAAAGTCTTCCCGGTATTCGTGTTCGAGCAAATCGAATCGTCCCTGGCGCAAGGCCTCCGCGTGGGTGGGGAACCACTCTTTATTTTCGGCTTCGATCTGCTCGAGCGGGTAGCCGGTTCCCACGGACGGCAGAGCGGGTTCGGCAAAGTGGTGAATGCGCTCCAGCAGTGCGAGCAGGTGCGCCTGTTGCCCCGAAGTCACGAGACCCGGAGCGGAATAGTCGGCGTAGAGGTCCGTGTAATAACTGGTTCGCTTTTGCATTGTGTGGATGTTTGCTTAGGAATCTGGCGAAGCGGATCGGGAATGATAGCGAATCGCCAGGATCGCGATGTCATCGCTTTGCGGCGCCCCGGCGGCGTGGGTTCGCACCGTATCGAAGACGGTTTTCGCAAGCTTGTCCACTGGAAGCGAACCCTTTGCCTCGACCAATTCCGCCAGTCGCCTGGCGTGATAGGCCTGGTCGGCGGCGTTCATCGCCTCCGTCACTCCATCGGTATAGAGAAGCAAAGCGTCGCCGGGAATCATGATGAACGACGCATCCTCAAAGGATACATCGTCCAGCGCTCCCAAAGCGGCTCCCTCCGTAAGGGCCAGAGCTTCCACCCGCCCGTCGAAGCGTCGCAAAAGCGGCGGATTATGGCCCGCGTTGCAATAGACCACCCGTCCCGTCGCAAGGTCGAGAATTCCAAGGAAAAGCGTGACGAACATCATCGCCTCGTTCCTTTGGTATAGCGCGAGATTGACGAGTTCCGCCGTCCGTCTCGGATCCTGATTTCGACGCACGGTCGCCTCAACCAGAGTCTTGGTCACCGCCATGAGCAGAGCGGCCGGGATGCCCTTGTCCGAGACGTCGCCGATGACAAAGCAAAGTTTGTTCTCCTCGAGGAGAAAATAGTCGTAAAAATCCCCGCCGACTTCGCGCGCCGGCTCGATGATCGCATGCAGGTCGAAATCCGTGCGGCCCGGAAACGCGGGAAACGTATTTGGCAGCAGGCCCATCTGGATTTCCCGGGAAATATGCAAGTCCCTCTCCAGCCGGGCCTGTGCGGCGGCGGAGGCCTCGGATTCCGAAATATAGGCGCGAATGTCCTCCGTCATCTGGTTGAACGAGGCGGTGAGTTCGCCAATTTCGTCATCATGCGAGGGTGCCGCCAGCCGGGCTTCCAAATCGCCGGCGGAGATCCGCTTGACCGTATCGGTGAGTTCCTCGATGGGGCGGGAGACCGAGCGCGCGACGAACCGGGTGACAAAGAACAACCCGAGTAATCCCAGACCGCCTGCGACGATTAGCAAATGCTGAAGCTGCCGCGTTTGCGTGAGCAGATCGTTCATCGGGGTGACAAATGCCAGTGTAAGGTCGGTCTCGGACATGGGATACGAGCTGATCCACGAGGGCGCTCCATGCACCGGATCGGTCTCCTCGGCCATTTGGATCGCGTTCTCGAGGACCGAGTCGGAAAGCCTGGGGTTGATTTGCGAAAGCGTGATGCCCGCCTCTTCGAGCGGAGAGCCCGGGATGGCAAGGAAACGTCCGTCCTTAGCCAGAAGAAAATAATAGGACGAGCCCGGCAGCTGCATGGACTTGAGCTGGTCCTTGATTGCCGTGATGGATAAGTCCACGGAAGCGACGCCTATTACCTTCCCTTCCCGTTCGAGAGGCACGCAATAGCTTACCATCAACTCCTCGGTGGCGCCCTTGTCCACATACGGCCGGGACCAGGAGGGGCCGGGAGTTTTCACGCCGCGCAAATACCACTCCTCGCTTAGGTATTCGTCATCGGGGTCGTCCACATGAATGTGGCCCCCCGAGCGAAACGTATAATACCACGTCGCCTTTTTTGCCGGATCCGCGGCGAAGGGTTCAAAAAAATACCCACAGCCGGTGATTCCGGGAAATGTCTTGAGCACATCCGCGATATGCTTCGTGATCTTTTGCCGGTCCGGGGGGAGCGGCTGCTCTTCGATGGCGACCTTTAGCATGTGGCCCACGGTGGCCGCGGTCTCGAAGAAAGTCCCCAATTTCAAGGCCTGCGCGACTTCCACCGCGTGATACTGCGCGCGGATGCGCATCTGGGCGTGGGAAATCCTGCTGCTAAGCACATACACGAATGCGATCATCACCGCGAGAAGCAGGGACACGCTGCCGAGAATCCAAAACAGCATCCGGCGGCGCAGGCTGCGGCGGGACCGGGGCTTCACAATTTCGTGCGCAGGTTCACGATGTTCCATCCATCCTCCCGGCGGTATTCCAGCCGGTCCATCTTCGAGCGGGCCAGGAAGATTCCCAGCCCGCCGGGCTCCCGGTCGGCTATGGGAATCTCCAGATCGGGCGCGGGCGCGGTGCCGGGGTCGAACGCGCGTCCGTTGTCGCGCAGCTCGCCGGTAAAGTCGCCCGCCTCGACATCCATCCGCACCTCGATGACCGGCCGCGGTTGGCCCGGCATGCCGTGGGAAATGACGTTGGTGAGCAATTCGTCCATGGCCAGCAGGATGGCATGGCTCGATGCGGAGTCGAGATGGTGCCGTCGGCCAAAGGCGCGAATTTCCCCGGCAAGCCGGTCCAGCTCGGCAAGGTCATTCTTGAAATGCAGCGTCACCATGCGGGGAGCCTATTAAATGTTGACTTAACCGGGGTGTTCTCCACGCTGCAAGGGCAATCACTCTGCGAGAATGAATCCATTGAACTTCCCGTTTTCGGATCTGATCGCCGGTTACGTGACGGCCTGGAATGCCGAGGCGGAGGTCTTTGATCTGCGCACATCGGACGGGCGGGATTTTGAAGTCAAACTCGGGGCGAATGTCTATGCGGAGCTGGTGCGCAACCTCGGGGAGGCGTTTCAGGACGCCACGCCCCATCTGCGTTCAATGCTGGCGCCAGGGCGGTTTTTGCACGTTTACGGCGTTTTTTATCCCGAGGAAGGCGGGGTCAAATTCGAGGGCAAGCACATTGTTTTTCACGGCCGCACCGGCGAGGAATACCTCTTTGAAAAGCCGGATTGGTGGATCAAGCAGATCGACCAGCTCGGGGCATTCTATGTAAAGGCGCAGTTTGGCGACGAGCCGATCGATTATCGCAAATACCGGACGAAACTTAGCCTCGCGGGCGTGAAGACGGCGGAATTCCGGCAGGAGACCGATACGATTTCCCGCTTGGTCTATGGATTCGCCACCGCCTACATGCTGACCGGCCGGGACGTCTATCTCGAGGGCGCGGAAAAAGGGACGGAGTATTTGCGCGAGCATATGCGCTTTTACGATGTCGATGAGGGCATCGTGTATTGGTATCACGGGATCGACGTCGCCGGAGACAGCGAAGAGAAGATTTTCGCCTCCGAATTCGGGGACGACTATCACGCCATTCCGGCATACGAGCAGATTTATGCGCTGGCCGGTCCGGTGCAGACCTACCGCATCACGGGCGATCCGCAGATCTATCAGGACGCGGAGATGACCTACACGCTGTTTCAGAAATTTTTCAAGGACCACGAAAACGGCGGCTACTTTTCACACGTCGATCCCATCACCCTCGACCCGCGCAGCGAAAGCCTCGGCCAGAACCGCGCTAAAAAGAACTGGAATTCCATTGGCGACCACGCGCCGGCGTATCTCATCAATCTCGTGCTCGCCACGGGCGAGAAGCGCTTCGAGGATTTCCTCGTCGAGACGGCCGAGACCATCGAGGCGCGCTTCCAGGACTACGCGAACTCTCCGTTCGTCCAGGAAAAGTTTTTCGAGGACTGGAGCCCGGACACCGGCTGGGGCTGGCAGCAAAACCGCGGTGTGATCGGCCACAATCTCAAAATCGCGTGGAATCTCATGCGCATCCAGAGCCTGCGCGCGAATCCGAAATACGTCGCCTTTGCCGAGCGGATCGCGGCGCTGATGCCCGCGGCGGGCGGCGACATGCAGCGCGGCGGCTGGTATGACGTGGTCGAGCGGCTGGTCGCTCCCGGGGAAAAATTCCACCGCTTCGCCTGGCACGACCGCAAGGCCTGGTGGCAGCAGGAGCAGGGCATCCTCGCCTACCTGATTCTGGCCGGGATGCTCGGCAAGCCGGAATACCTCCGCCTCGCGCGCGAATCCTCCGCGTTTTACAATGCCTTCTTCCTCGATCACGAGGACGGCGCGATCTATTTCAACGTGCTCGCCAATGGCACGCCCTACCTCCTCGGCAACGAGCGGTTCAAGGGCAGCCACTCGATGAGCGGCTACCATTCCTTCGAGCTGTGCTACCTCGCGACGGTCTATGGGAACCTGCTGATTCACAAGAAGCCGCTCACGCTCTATTTCAAACCCAAGCCTCACGGATTCAAGGATCGCATCCTCCGCGTGGCGCCCGACATCCTCCCGCCGGGAAGCGTCCGCATCGCCGAATGCTTCGTGGATGACAAGCCGCATGCGGATTTCGACGCGGACGCCTGCGCGGTCACGCTGCCCGAGTCGGATGCGGATGTGCGCGTGCGGGTCACCATCGCGCCGGTCGCATGAAGCTGGAAATCGAAGTCACCCGGCAGACCGGGGCGGTGATCGCGGCGCTGAAAGGTTCGATCAATGCGGCAAACGCCGAGGAAGCCGCCGCCAGCCTGCTGCCCCTCGCGCAAGCCGGCGGCAGGCTCGTGCTCGACGCCTCGCGGCTGGAATTCATATCGAGCGCGGGACTGCGGCTGCTGCTGCGGCTCCAGCGGGCGGCCGCGGACGCGGGAGGCCGGCTGGTCCTGGCGGGCCTCTCGCCGGAGGTCAGCGAGGTGATGCTCGTCACGGGATTTCTCCAGCACTTCGTCCACGCGGAGACGCTCGCGGAGGCGCTGGCGGAGTGATCGGCGAATGAGCATGGACGAGCGCATCGACCTGCATCCGACGCACAAGGCCGCCGGCTACTCCATCCGCGCGGGGCAGACGCTGCCTTTCGGCGCGACGGTGCTGCCCGGTGGCGCGGTGAATTTCTCGATCTTTTCCCGCCACGCGACGGACGGCACGCTGGTGCTGTTTCGCCGGGGCGAGCCCGTGGCATTCGCCGAGATTCCGTTTCCACGGGAATTCCGGATCGGCAACGTGTACGCGATGATCGTTTTCGGCCTCGACCGCGAGGAGACGGAATACGGCTACCGCATGGACGGCCCGAATGCGCCCGAACAAGGCCACCGGTTCAACCGCGCGCACGTCCTGCTCGACCCGTATGCGAAATCCATCGGCGGCCGCGACGTGTGGCGCAAGCCTCCGGACTGGAGCGATCCCTTCCAGCATCGGGGCCGCCTCGTCTTCGACGATTTCGATTGGGGTGACGACCATCCGCTCGAGCTGCCCCTCGAGGACCTTGTGATCTACGAGCTGCACGTGCGCAGCTTCACCTCCCACTCGTCGTCCGGCGTGCGAGCGCCCGGCACATTCGCCGGGCTGGTGGAAAAAATTCCGTATCTCAAGGAGCTTGGCGTGAATTGCGTGGAACTCATGCCAGTGTTCGAGTTCGACGAATTCGAGAACAGCCGGGTGCAGCCCGAAACGGGCGAGTTGCTGCTCAATTACTGGGGCTACAGCACGGTCGGGTTTTTTGCACCGAAGGCCGGCTATGCACGCACGGGAGCCTTCGGCATGGAGGCGGACGAGTTCAAGACGCTCGTGCGCGAGTTCCACCGCAACGGCATCGAGGTGATGCTCGACGTGGTCTTCAATCACACCGCCGAGGGCAATGAGCGCGGCCCGTCGATTTCCTTCCGCGGGATCGACAACCAGACCTACTACATGCTCTCGCCCGGCGGGCATTATCTCAATTTCAGCGGCTGCGGGAACACGGTGAATTGCAACAACCCCGTCGTGCGCGGCATGGTGCTCGACTGCCTGCGCTACTGGGCGGCGGACTATCACATCGACGGCTTCCGCTTCGACCTCGCCTCGATCCTCGGGCGCGATCCGTGGGGCGCGCCGATGAGCAATCCGCCGCTCATCGAGCAGCTCGCCTTCGACCCCGTGCTCGCCCGCTGCAAGCTCGTCGCCGAGGCGTGGGATCCGGGCGGCCTCTACCAGGTCGGGAGCTTTCCCGCGTATGGCCGATGGGCCGAGTGGAATGGAAAATACCGCGACGCCGCGCGCAAATTTCTCAAGGGCGATCTGGGACTTGTCGGCGAGATGGCCCAGCGCGTGCAGGGATCGCCCGACCTTTACGCATCCGCGGGCCGCGGCGCGGCGGTGTCGGTGAATTTCATCACCGCGCACGACGGCTTCACATTGCGCGATTTATTTTCCTACGACCGCAAGCACAACCTCGCGAACGGCGAGAACAACAACGACGGCGCGAACGACAATGAGAGCTGGAACTGCGGCTGGGAGGGCGAAACGGACGATCCGGGCATCAACGCCCTGCGCCGCCGCATGATCAAGAACGCCCTCGCGCTGCTCTTCGTGAGCCGGGGCACGCCGATGCTGCTGATGGGCGACGAACTCGGCCGCACCCAGCTCGGGAACAACAACACGTATTGCCACGACAACCCGCTCAACTGGGTCGATTGGACGTTGGACGATTCGCAGGAGGAAATCCTCCGCTTCGCCCGGCGCTGCATCGCCTTCCGCCGCGCGCATCCGATCCTGCGCGGCCGCGCGCACCTTCGGAATGCCGACTACGTGGGCAGCGGACTGCCCGATATTTCCTGGCATGGGACACAGGCATGGCGCGCGGATTGGTCTGGCGTATCGAGGGTGCTGGCCTTCATGCTTTGCGGACGCCATACCGACAACGGCACGCCGGAAGACAACACGCTTTATGCCGCATTCAACATGCACTGGGAGTGGCTCGGATTCGAGCTGCCCACGCCGCCGGCAGGCTCGCGCTGGCACGTCTTTGCCAATACAGCGGCGCCCAGCCCGGCCGATTGCTGGCCGCCGGGATCGGAGCCGCTGCTTGCCGATCAGCGGCACATCGGCCTCGACGGCCGCAGCGTTCTCATTCTCATAGCCAAAGCACCATGACTCTCACCATCACCAGCGAAGCCGCCGCCGGCATCGTCAAGATCACGCTCGCCGGCCATCTCAACGCGGCCAACGCGCCGGAATTTCAGCGGGAAATCGAGAAGGCCGCCGCGCTCCCGCCCACCGCGGTCGTTCTGCTCCTCGGCGAGCTCGAATACATGTCCAGCGCCGGACTTCGCATCATCCTTTTCGGCAAGCAGAAGATGGGGCCGAAGGTCAAAATCTATGCCGTGGCTCCGCTGGCGGAAGTCCGCGAGACCATCCGGCTGAGCGGATTCCACCACGCGCTCACGTTTCTGGAAACCTACGACGCATCGGTAATCGAAGCCTGAAAAAATCATGACCGCACGCACCAGAAAAGTGGGAGTTCTCATCGAGGACCATTTCGATGCCACGGAATACCGGATGTTCCTCGAGTTCTTTCCGCAGCATGGAATAGCCGTGGATTTTCTCACGCACCTCTGGGGCAATCCGGAATTGAAATTCGGATCGAATTCCGAAAACGACCGCATCGAGGAGCACGTGGTCGTCTCGCGGGAACTCAATGACACCGACCCCGCGGACTACGCGGGCATCCTGCTGATCGGCGGCTACGCGATGGATCGCCTGCGCTACCAGGTCGCCCCGCGCAAGGGCGAGCCGAACCAGTCGCCCGCCCTCGTTTTTCTTCGCAAGGCGATGCGCGTTCCGGGCCTGAAGGTCGGCGCCATCTGCCACGCCCTCTGGCTGCTTTGCGCCGATCCCACCTTGCTTCGCGGGCGGAAGGTCACCTGCGCGCACAACATCCTCTGCGACGTCGAAAACGCCGGCGGAGAGTGCGTCTATGGACCGGAGGGGCTCGCCGACGTGGTCGTGGACGGCAATCTCGTCAGCGGGAAGCACCCCGGCGTCACCGCCAAATTCCTCGACGCCTTCCTCGCGGAGCTGGGCTGAGATTCAAGTCACTGTCGCGAATCGGCGGGCACGGATTTCAAGCTGTCATCCCGAAGCGGGAGACCCGAGCGATAGAGCTGGAGGTCTGCATGCAGGGCATCCGCGAGGGCCGCGTTGCCGGCGGCAAGTCGCAAGGCGTGCCCGGCGGCATCCGTGGCCTCTGTGAATTGTCCGGCATTGGCGCAGGCGGCGGCAAGGGTGCGGAGAATCATCGGATTCCCCCCTCCGGCGAGTTCATTCGCTCTGCGCGCAAGCGCGATCGCCCTGTCGCTGTCGCGCAACGAAGCCTCGGGGCAGGTGGCGAGCACCCACGCCAGATCGTTCAACCACGACGCACTCTGCGGATGGATTTCCAGCGCCCGTTGGTAATGGACGACCGCCTCGCGCACCCGCCCTTGCGAGAGGAGGGCGATACCGAGATTGTGATGGGCTTCGGCGTAATCCGGCTGGATTTCCAACGCCCTTCGGAAATGAGCAACCGCATCGTCCGCCCGGCCCCGCTGGAAGAGGGCGATTCCGAGATTGTAGTGCGCCTCGGCGTAGTCAGGTTTCATCTCAAGCGCCCTTTGAAAATGTGCGACCGCGTCGTCTCCGCGTCCCTGCCGGGCGAGAGCGACGCCGAGATTGAGATCGGCCTCGGGGTAGTCCGACTGGAGTTCCAACGCGCGCCGGTAATGGGCGATCGCTTCGTCGGCAAGCCCCTTTCGGGAAAATGCATTTCCCGCGTTGTAATGCGCCTCGGCGTAGTCGGGCTTGAGTGCCAGCGCCTTTTTGTAGCTGGCAATTCCGTCGTCCACGCGAC
>JAQTOP010000004.1 GCA_028713285.1 Terrimicrobiaceae bacterium | reverse complement strand
GGTGCTGGAAGCGATCGCCGCGGGGCGGCAGCGCATTCTGCTCACGCTGGCCACGGGGACAGGGAAGACGTTCATCGCCTTCCAACTCGCTTGGAAACTTTTCCATGCCCGCTGGAATCTGAGCCGTGAGCCGACCCGTCGCCCGCGCATCCTCTTCCTCGCGGATCGGAACATCCTGGCAAATCAGGCCTACAACGCGTTCTCGGCCTTTCCCGAGGATGCGCTGGTGCGGATCTCGCCGGACGAGATTCGGCGCAGGGAGCGGGTGCCGACCAATGGCAGCCTGTTCTTCACGATCTTCCAGACCTTCATGTCGGGGCGGGGCGAGACGCCGAACTTCGGCGCGTATCCGCCGGACTTCTTCGACTTCATCGTGATCGACGAGTGCCATCGGGGCGGGGCCAACGATGAAAGCAACTGGCGCGGGATTCTCGAATACTTTGCGCCCGCGGTGCAGCTCGGGCTCACGGCGACGCCGAAGCGGCGGGACAACGTGGATACTTACGCCTACTTCGGCGAGCCGGTGTTCATCTATTCGCTCAAGGAGGGGATCAACGATGGCTTCCTCACGCCCTTCCGGGTGCGGCAGATTTCCACGACGCTGGACGAGTATCTCTACACCTCCGACGACCAGGTGGTGGAAGGTGAGATCGAGTCGGGACGGGTGTATGAGGAGCCGGATTTCAACCGGACGATTGTGATCGAGGAGCGGGAGCGGAAGCGTGTGGGGCTGTTCATGGGGATGATCGATCAGCGGGAGAAGACGCTGGTCTTCTGCGCCTCGCAGGCGCACGCGTTGCTGGTGCGCGACTTGATCAATCAGATGAAGACGAGCAAGGATCCGAACTATTGCCACCGGGTGACGGCGGACGACGGGGCGCTCGGCGAGCAGCATCTGCGCGACTTTCAGGACAACGAGAAGACGATCCCGACGATCTTGACGACCTCGCAAAAGCTCTCGACGGGCGTGGATGCGCGCAATGTGCGGAACATCGTGCTGCTGCGGCCGGTCAATTCGATGATCGAGTTCAAGCAGATCATCGGGCGCGGGACGCGGCTGTATGAGGGGAAGGCGTATTTCACAATCTACGACTTCGTGAAGGCGCACGCGCACTTCCGCGACCCGGAATGGGACGGCGAACCAATCGACCCGGAGGTGTGCGCGAAATGCGGGAGCTATCCATGCGCGTGCGAGGTGCCGCCGCCGAAGCCGTGCGAGGTGTGCGGGCGGAGTCCGTGCATTTGTGTCGGGGAGCCGTGCGAAGTCTGCGGCAAGAAGCCGTGCGTATGCGCGCGCCGCCCGAAGGTGAAGGTGAAGCTGGCCGACGGCAAGGAGCGGGCGATTCAGCACATGATGGCGACAACCTTCTGGCACCCGGACGGCACGCCGATGAGCGCCGCGCAATTCATGGACGCGCTCTACGGCAGGCTGCCCGACCTTTTCCAAAACGAGGAGGAATTGCGCGCGCTCTGGAGCGAGCCGGAGACGCGGGCGAAGTTGCTGGAGGGGCTGGCGGAGAAGGGCTTCGGCCACAATCAACTCGCGGAGATGCAGAAGCTCATCGACGCGGAGAAGAGCGACCTCTTCGACGTGCTGGCCTACGTCGCGTATCTGCTCCCGCCGTTGACCCGCGAGGAGCGCGCGGGCAAGGCGAAGGTGGCGATCAGCACGCACTTCAACAGCAAGCAGCAGGTCTTCCTCGATTTCGTGCTTTCGCATTATGTGACAGAGGGCGTCGAAGAGCTCGACCAGCAAAAGCTCACGCCGCTGCTACAGCTCAAATATCACGCCATTACCGACGCCTTGGCGGAGCTTGGAAACGTGGCGCAAATCCGGGACGCCTTTTCCGGCTTTCAGAAATACCTCTATCAGGAGGTTGCCTAGGGTCCGTGGATGAACTTTATCCCGCAAACGCGCGCTGCAGGCCGGCGATGTCGAGCTTCTTCATTTGCAGCATCGCCTGCATCGCGCGCTGGGAGCCCGCGTGGTCCGGGGCACCGAGGAGCTCGGGCAGGAGCTCGGGAAGGACCTGCCACGAGAGGCCGAATTTGTCCTTGAGCCATCCGCACATTTCCGCCTCCGGGACGGCGGAGAGTTTTTCCCAGTAATGGTCGATTTCGTCCTGCGTCGCGCACTCGATCTGGAACGAGACCGCTTCGTTGAACTTGAATTCCGGCCCGCCATTGAGGGCGGTGAAGGGCTGTCCGCCCAGATCGAAGGCCACGAGCATTACCGAGCCGGGCTTCCAGCCGTGCTCCTGACTGCCAGCCTCGCCGTAGCGCGAGACGGCGGTGATTTTCGAGTCGGGGAAAATGGCGGTGTAATAATTCGCGGCCTCTTCGGCCTGGCCGTCAAACCACAGGCACGGGCTGATCTTCGCTTTCATGCGCATCGTTGTTCGGAATCCCGTACATTTGGGATCGTCTCCCGTTCCTCCGACGAATGGGTGCGCCGACGCAGGACCACGATTTTCGTTGAACGACGATCAGACAGGATGCGGCTCGGGCCGCAGTCGATCAGGCGCGCAGCGCCGCATTGCGCTTCCGGATGCGGAGGAAGCAGAGCAGGCCGAGGATGGCGCCGAACGGGAGTGCGCAGGCGGGTTCCGGGACGGCCGAGAACGACTGGTTCTGGAACACCGACCCGCCGAGGTCGGCATCGGTGAACTTGAAAACATAAAAATTATTCGGGCCCGCCGTGCCGGGGATGAAGTCGTTGTCGTTCGCGATGTAGAGCGTGTGATAGGTCGTGGCCCCCTCGACGATGTCCGCTCCGAAGGCGGCGCCTTCGAGCTTCGCCGGGATCTGGGCGTCCGTAAGTCCGGCCGAGTTGAGCGCCAGCTTCACGTCGAGAAAGAGGCTCTTGCTGACGGCGTAGGGAAGGAGGCTGGCCTCGCCGCTGATTCCGGCGCCGCCATTGAGCAGGCTGATGTCCGTCGCGCCGTTCAGGTCGATTTTGTAAAGGCGCTTGACCACGGCATTCGTGCCGTCGCCGAGCCCCTTGCCGTCGCGCTCGAGGACGAGGAACTCGTGGTCGTTGATCGCGAGCAGCTCGCTGCTGTTGAAGTTCTTGTTCTTGTCGGCGAGGAAGTTGTCGTAAACGAATTCCTGGGTGACCCCGCTGGCGATGTCGATCCTGACGATGCGGTTCGCGCGGCCGCCATCTCCGCCATCCTGGATGAGCGGGCTTTGTTCGAAGCCCACGAGCGCCGTGCCGTCCGGCGTGATGGCGAGGCCTTCCATGCCTTTGTTTGCCACGCGGCCGATGGTGTTGCCGGTGATCTCGGTATTTCCGATGGCGCTGAGGTTCGCCACGCCGAACTCCGGCGGCAGGTTGATCGTGCGCGTGCGCTGGCCCGTGGCACGATTGAACTCATAAATGTACGGGCCGTATTCGTCGGAGATATAAACCTTCGTGCCGTCGTTCGAGAGGCGGATGCCCTCCGGGTCGAGGCGTGCGTTGTTTGGGTTCAGCGAATTGCCCGCGCCAAAGTTGTCCGAGCGTCCGTCGAAGTAGAAATGGCTGGCGTCGTTGTTCGAGGGTGTGACTGCGCCGTATGTCAGCGCCGTCGGGCTGGAGAAGAGGGTGGTGCTCTGCAGGGTCGGGGTGACCGTGTAGGGAAGCGAGCCGGAAGAGGTGTTCGAGACGTCGATAGTGACCGTGTGGACGCGGGAGATATAGGATGTCGTGTTATCGACGCTCGCGCCCCCGGTCCATGCGGTGGCATTCGGGCCGCGGTCCGGAATGGCGAGGAAGGTGTTGCCGCCGGCCCAGGCAAGGCCCGAGCCGATGCCGCCGAGCACGTTCGCGGGATCGACGCCGTTCTCGAGAGTTCCGCTCAGGCCGGAGAGATCCGTGGCGCTGCCGATGCTGCCGATGCCGATGAGCGTCGGCGCCGCGTGGAGTGGAAATGCGGCGAGCAGGCCGGCGGCAAGAATTGTCCGTTGGATGACAAAAGATGGCTTAACGAAATGGAATGACATGCCGCAAAAATTGCGGAGTTTCACGGGCTCCCGGCAACCGCCGCAGTGTCACGATTTCGTTGCAATGCCCCGCGGAGGCCGGGAAATGGCCCTTCCGCGGGTCAGCGGCTAATACAGCTCGACGGGCGAGCGCTTGCCGTCCTCGGCGCTGCGTTCGGCGGCGACAGCCTCTCCGAGCGTGGCGACGCGGAGCTTCCACACCTCGTCGTCGAGGAGGCGGTGGGCGGAGTCGCTGAACGGATCGGGCGGCGCGAGCCGGGTCTTGAATTCCGCGACGCGGGCGAGCGCGGGCGCGAGCCGGGCGGCGGGGATCTCCTCGATCACGGCCAGCGCCTCGGCCGCCAGTTCGACGCGATGGCAGATCATGAGCAGATCGTTCCCGGCGGCGAGGGCCATGCGCATCGTTTCCGCGAAGCCGAAGTGATTCAGGATCGCACCCATGTCGAGGTCGTCGGTCATCACAAGTCCGTCGTAACCCAGATCGCCCCGCAGCAGATCGTTGATGATCGTGGGCGAGAGCGAGCCGGGCAGGCCGCTGGCGTCGAGTCCGTCCACGGCGATGTGGCCGATCATCATGCTGTCCACCAGCCGGTCTTTTGCGAAGTGGCGGAAGACGGCGAGTTCGTGCTCTTCCATGAGTTCGCGCGAGCGGTGGAGGAGCGGCAGTTCGTGATGGGGATCGAGCGTGGCGGAAGCGTAGCCGGGAAAATGCTTGCCGCAGCTCAGGATGCCGGTGGCTCGGAGGGCGTCGTTGAATGCGCCGGCGAACTCGATGACCTGCGCGACATTCGTGCCGTAGCAGCGGCCGCGCAGGGAATTGTCGGCCTCGTCGTCGAACGAGATGTCGAGCACGGGACAGAGATCGAGATTGAATCCGAAGAGCCGCAGCAGGCGGCCCGTGATGTCGCCGTGCCGGCGAATAAGCGCGGCGTCGCCCTTTTCGCGGAGCTGTTGGGCATTCGGCGGTTCGTTGCCGAGGAGCTTCAACCGCGAGACGCGGCCGCCTTCCTGGTCGATGGTGATGATGGGTTCGACGTCGGAGATGGCGCGCAGGTCGTCGATGAGCCTGCGGAGCTGCGCTGGGGTCTGGATGTTGCGACCGAAGAGAATGTAGCCGCCGGGCTGGATCGCGCGGAAGCGGGCGGCGGTGTCCGCATCGAGCGTGGCGCCGGGGACGCCGACGAGGAGAAGTTGACCGGGGTGGTCGGATGGCATAAGAGCGGGCATCAACCATATGCCCGGCGTTCTGTCCAAGGAAAATGCGAGGAGCGGGTCGAGGTGAAGACCGGGCTCTTCGGCGGAAGCTTCGATCCGATTCACATCGGGCACCTCATCCTGGCGCGCGAGGCGCGCGAGCAGCTCGGATTGGACCGCGTGATTTTCATTCCTGCGGCAATTTCGCCGCACAAGCTCGAACGCGAGCCGGCGCCGGCGAAGACGCGGCTGGAAATCGTTTCCGCGGCGATCTCGGGCGAGCCGGGCTTCGAGGTCGATGATTGCGAAATCCGCCGGGCGGCGCCGTCGTTTGCCATCGACACCGTGCGGTGGATGCGCGAGCGGCATCGCGGCGACGAGTTCTTCTATTTGGTCGGCGAAGACAATCTCGCGAAACTTCCGACGTGGCGCGAGTTCGAGAAACTTAGGCGGCTCGTGCAGTTCGTGGTGCTCGATCGCGACGTCGGCGGGACGATCGGGGAATTCGCGCGCGTCTGCCGGCAGGTCGATGTGTCGTCCACCGAGGTGCGGAATCGCGTTGCGCGCGGGGAGTCCATCCGGTATCTGCTGCCGGAACAGGCATGCGAAGTCATCCAACGAAACGGGCTGTATCGGCATGAGTGAATCTTCGCCGCGCGGCACTGAGCGCAAAGTGGATGACTCCGAAAAGCTCGCCCGCGCCTGCGCGGAGGCCGCCGCTGACAAAAAGGCGGAAGACATCCAGATCATCGACCTGCGGGGCATTTCGGATTTCACGGATTTCTTCGTCGTGTGCAGCGGCACGTCGGATCCGCAGCTCAAGGCCATCGCGGGCGGCATTCGCGCCCGGGTGCGCGAGGATTTCGGGCACGGGGCGTATTCCGAGGACGGCGCGCCGGCCAGCCGCTGGGTGGTTATCGATTTCGCGCAGGTGATCGTCCACGTCTTCCACCACGAGGCCCGCTCGTTTTACCTGCTCGAGGATTTGTGGGGCGACGCGCCGCGCATTCCTTTCGAAGAGGCTCCTCCGGGTTCGGCGTGATGGACATTGTCGAGGAGATCGAGATCGTCTGCCCGCAATGTGGCGAGACGTTCACCATCGAGGTCGAGACGACGCAGCCGCGGCTGGAGCTTATCGAGGATTGCGCGGTGTGCTGCCGGCCAATGACCATCCGGATTTTGTGCGAGCCCGGCGCGGTCGTCGAGGCGAGGGTGACGGCCGCGTGAGCCCTTGCGCGCGATGAGATTGTGGATTAACGGTGTGTCGAAATGATGATCGGGCAAAAAGAAGCCATCGTCCGGTTGCTGCAGGACAACGATCCCGAGACTGTCAGACTGGTAAAGGAGCAGCTTGCCGCCGTGGGCGAGGATGCGCGGGACGATCTCGCGTCGCTGGCCGAGTTTGAGGACGAGCGCGTTTCCCGCCACGCCCGCGAAGTGCTCGATCTGATTGCGGACCGGGAGGCCGAGGATGAATTCACGCTGCTGTGCCATCTCTTCGGCGACCATCACGATTTGGAAAGGGCCAACTGGATGCTGGGGCGCGCGCTGATTCCGGGCATCGATTTCACGCCGTTGGAGACGAAGGTGAACGCGTGGGGACGGCGGTTTTTGCTGAAGAGTTCGGGCGCCGTATCGAGCCGCGAGCGCGTGCTGCTGCTGGCGAATTTCATGTCGGGCGAACTCGGCTTTCGCGGTAACACCGAAGATTATTACTCGGAGAAAAACTGTCTCCTGCCATGCGTGATCGAGTCGCGCCTGGGCATCCCGATCACACTCACGCTGCTCTACATGATGGTGGCCGCGCGGGCCGGGATGTGCGTCGAAGGCATCAATCTGCCCGGCCATTTCATCGCGCGCCACGGCGACCTGTATTTCGACCCCTTCCATCGTGGCCGCATCCTCACGAAGGCGGACTGCGTCTCGATCCTCGCGAAGCAGCACCTCAGCCTGCAAAAAACCCATCTCGCCGACGCGACGGCGCGGCAAATCCTCGTGCGGGTGCTCGCGAACCTCCTTTATGTCTTCGATCTCAAGCACGATCTCGACAATCACTCCAAGGTGAACGCCTGGATTCGCGCGCTCACGGCGGACTGCTGCTGAATCCGTGATTTGCGATTGGGGGAGTCGAGCGGGAAGGGATTTCAACCGACCGCCATCTTGAAGGTCGAAGTCCTTAACACCGGCACCGAGTTGCTGCTTGGAAACGTCGTCAACACTCACGCCGCCTATTTCGGGCGCGCGCTCTTCCCGCTTGGGTTGCGGCTTGCCCGACAAACCGCGGTGCCCGACGGAGCGCCGATTCGCGACGCGTTCATCGAGGCATTTCCGCGTTGCGACGTGCTGCTCGTAACCGGCGGCCTCGGACCGACGACGGATGACGTGACGCGCGAGCTCGCCGCGGAACTTCTCGGACGCCGGCTGGTTGAAGATGACGAAATTCTGCGGGCGATCCAGGAGCGGTGCGCGCGGCGGGGTTTCGCGTTCCAAGAGCGGATGCGGCGCCAGACGATGGTGCCGGAGGGTGCCACTGTTCTGCCAAATGCCCACGGCACCGCGCCGGGCCTGTATCTACCGCCTTTCGAGACACCGGCGGCGCGCACGCCGCATCTCTTTTTGCTGCCCGGTCCGCCGCGCGAACTCAAGCCGGTGTTCGAGGGCCACGTGCTGCCGCGGCTGCGGGACCTCATGCGCGACGCGGTGGTGGCCGAATGCCGGGTCTATCGCTGCGTGGGCATCGGCGAGTCGCTGGTCGAATCGCGCATCGGCTTGAGGCTTTCGGAAATCGCCGGCCTCGAGGTGGGCTACTGCGCGCGCCCGAACGAAGTCGATCTGCGGCTCATCGGCGCATCCTCCGTGCTCGACGAGGTCGAGCCGCTGGTGCTGGCGGAGCTGGGCGAGTTCATTATTTCCCGCAACGAGGAGTCGCTTGAGTCGGTCGTCGTAGCGAAGTTGCGCGCGCAGCGCCGCTCGCTCGCCATCGCGGAATCCTGCACCGGCGGCCTGCTCGCGAATCGCATTACCGATGTGCCCGGCGCCTCCGAGGTTTTCGGAGCGGGGTGGGTGACCTACGCGAACGAGATGAAGACGGCGGAGCTGGGCGTCGATGCCGCGCTGATCGCCGGGCACGGTGCGGTGAGCGAGCCCGTGGCGCGGCAGATGGCGGAGGGCGCGCGCGAGCGAGCCGGGGCGGATTTTGGCCTCGCCACGACGGGGATCGCGGGGCCGGGTGGCGGCACGGGGGAGAAGCCGGTCGGCACGGTGTTTCTCGCCCTGGCGGAGCGGGGGCGGCCCACGCTCGTCTGGCGGGAATTCTTTCCGACCGACCGCGGCACGTTCAAGGACCTCGCGACCCAGGCGGCCTTGAGCGCGCTGCGGAAACGGCTTGATCTGCCGGAGGCCCTCCGGTGATTATCGCGCGATGACTTCTCCGAGATTTCCCTCCCTGTTCGCGTTCAGCAAACTTCAATCCCGCTCGGTTACGCAGGAAAACCCGACAGGCGGCAAGGGGCTGGCGGGGAAGGGGCGGGGTAACGGCAATTGCCGAAAGGGCGCCCCATGCATTCGCAACATCCCGCCGGGCGCGACGGTGCTCTTGTGCGATATCGAAGGCCCGGGAATGGTCCGTCATATCTGGATCGGCAGCCCCGCCGGCCGAACTCCGGAATTGCTGCGCAGCTACGTCCTGAGAATTTACTGGGATGATTCCCCGCACCCTTCGGTTGAATGCCCACTGTCCGACTTTTTTGGAATCGCCCACGGCCGGACGGCGCATTTCATGACTCCCTATCTCGGCATGCCGGAAGGACGCGGTTTTCAATGCTATTTCCCGATGCCGTTCAGCCGGCGCTGCCGCATGACGCTCGAGAACGATTCTCCGGAGGTGCTGGGAATGTTTTTTTACCAGGTGGATTACACGCTGGGAGATGAAATCACCGATGCAATGGGACGGTTCCACGCCCATTTCCGCCGTCAGAATCCGTGTCCCGTCGGCGAGGACTACGTGCTGCTGGACACCAAGGGATCGCCGGGAGTTTTCGTGGGAGCGGTGATCGGCGTCAACATCCTTTCCCCCAACTGGTGGGGCGAGGGAGAAATGAAATTCTACATCGACGGAGATACCACCTATCCCACGATCAGCGGCACCGGGGCGGAGGATTATCTTTGTTCGAGTTGGGGCATGACGCCGCACGAAGCGCTTTATACCGGAGTCAATTACTTCCAGACGGACCCCGAAACCAAATGGGACCAGCTTGTGTCCTTCTATCGCATCCACGCGCTCGACCCGATTTACTTCGAGTCGGATTTGCGCGTCGAGTTGCAGCAACTCGGTGCTCCCAGCGCCGACTTTCTGGGAGCTCATGGCGTGAACAAGGATGGGGGTGCACACGACACCAAGGCCTTGCAGGAGGCCTACGCAAGGTATGGATGGGTCGGCCCGCACGTGCATCCCGGAATGAGCGACTGGCTCTACGACCGGTCCGACGACTATTGTTCCGTGGCCTACTGGTATCAAAAGGTGATGGACACGCCCTTGCCGCCGATTCCTTCGAGGGAGGAGCGAATCAAGGGCATCGCCATGCGCGAATGGGAAAAGGCCTTATCCTAGGCTGCCGTTCGTTCAGGATGGGGATTGCGAGTGGGCATCCACTTCCTCGCGCGAGGGGATTCCCGATTGTGCGCCGGGTCGCTGCACTTTGAGCGAAGCGGCTGCGTTGGCGAAGCGGCAGGCCTCGACAAGATCGCGGGTTTCCAACCAGCGGGCGATCAGGGCGCCTGCGAAACAATCGCCCGCTCCGACGGTATCGACGGGCAGCACGGCAATTCCCTCGACGACCTCCTCCCGGACGCCGGTCGAGACCAGGCAGCCTGCCGGGCCCCGCTTGATGACGACCTGCCGGGCGCCGCGCCCGTGCAGGATCGCGGCGGCTTGCCTTGCGGTCGCAAGATCGATGGGCTCCACTTTCGTCAGCGTTTTTGCCTCCTGCGCATTCGGGGTGACAAAATCGGCGAGCGCGAGAAAGCGGTCGGGTATCTGTTGCGCGGGGGCGGGGTCGAGAAGAATGGGAATGCCTGCTTCGTGAGCGATCTGCATCGCCCGCTCGACGACAGGCAGATGAATTTCGAGCTGTACGAGCAGGGCGTCGGATTTGGAGATTGCCTCTGCGCAACGATCGAGGTGGCCAACGCTCAGGTCGTTGTTGGCGCCTCGCGCGACGAGAATGGTATTTTCCGACGTGCCATCGATTACGATCGACGCGGTTCCCGTCGCCGAGGCCGCCGAGTGAAAGATATGCCTTACGTTCACCCCGAAGCCCCCCAGCAGGCCGAGCGCGATTTCAGCGAAAGGATCCGCGCCGACTGCGCCGATCAGCGTCGCCTCGCAGCCCATTTTTGCGCAGGCGACTGCCTGGTTGGCGCCCTTTCCGCCCGACACGATGGTGAAAGCTTCGGCGGATAGCGTTTCGCCCCGCTCGGGGTAACGCTGGCAGCGCGTCACCAGGTCCACCATGATGCTGCCGACGATCGCGACTTTCATCGGCAATTCGGAAGGGTCAGGGATGCAAACAATGCGCGGACCCGGCGGACAGCCTCGGTGAGATTTGCATCGGAAAGAAAGATGGCGGACGTTCCACCGACGAACATCGAGGCGCCCCGGCGGACCAAATCGGGAATGCGTTCCAAACTGATGTTGCCGTCCACCTGGATTCCCGCCGAGGCTCCGGTCTCCGAGATTAATGAGGCCAGCTGATCGATTTTCGGCAGGACCGATTCGATGAATTTCTGGCCGGCGAAGCCAGGCTCCACCGACATCACACAGACAAGATCCACGTCGTGGATGAACGGCTCCAGCGCCGACACGGGCGTGCCCGGATTGATGGCCACGCCCGATTTCCGGTTCAATTCCCGGATCTGCCGCAGGATCGCGCCGAGATCCTCGGCCGCCTCGGCGTGAACTGTGATCGAGTCGGCTCCGCAGTCGGCGAAGCGCGCGATGTAGCGCTCGGGATGCAGCATCATGAGGTGCGCATCGAATGGCTTCCGCGTCGCTCCGCGCACCGCTTTCATCATGTCGGGACTCATGGCGAAATTCGGCACGAAATTGCCGTCCATGATGTCGAAATGGAATGAATCCACGCCGGCGCGATCCAGTTCGATCACGTCCTGGCGAAGATTTCCCTGATTTGCGCACATCAGCGAAGGAGAGATTTCCGGGCAGCGCGACGGGGAGGAACTGGTCATGGAGTCGAATGTATAAGGAGCGCTTGGAAATGGAAGAGGAAGGATTTTCCCGAAGGTGGATCGCACCGACATCGCACGCGGTCGCTCGCAGCATTGGAAAGAGCGGGCGCAGCGCCTAGGATTCCCGCGTGAGCCTTTGTCTCCCCTCGAAAATGCCGCCGGGCGACGGACTGCGTGCGGTGCTGCTCTCGCTCGCGCGGCAGGCGCGGCGCGATGTCGAACGGATTGCGGACGGGCCGGAGAAGCGCATTCACCGGCTTCGCACGGGGATGAAGAAATACCGCTCCCTTCTGCGCCTCGTCCGCAACGGCTCCGGCGGGCGACTGCGCCGGGCTCTGCTCGAGCGGGTGCGCGGATTGAAGGACGGGCTCGCCGGCTCGCGCGATGAGACCGCCATTTTTGAAACCGTGCGGCGCGTGCTCGGCCCGGAATCGACGGAGCGGCTCGGCCTGCATTGTCCGCAGGTGGCGGCCGAAACATGCGCGCCCGAGGCGATGCGTCTCGCCGCCGTCGAGTTGACCGCCCTCACGGAATCGCTCGAAATGGACGGCCTCGATGCAGAAACATTGAAGCATCGCTGGGAGCGGACGGCGCACCGGATGCGTGTGGCCGCGAAAGCGGCGGCCAGGACGGCGGATGCGCAGGATTTCCATAGCTGGCGCATGCGTGCGAAGGATCTTTGGTATCAGAGCGCGGCCCTTGGCCGGCTCGACACGACCATCGCGGCTGCCCGCCGGCCCGCCGCAAAACTGAGCGCGCTGCTCGGCGCGGAGCACGATTTGACGCTCGTGCTCGATGCCGTGCGCGGGTTGCGGCCGGCCGAGAGGAAGGTTCTGCGGGCCGAGCGGGAGCGGCTGCGCGCCGCGGTTCGGAAGCACGGATTTTAGCGCAGGCCGGGGCCGGAGGCGCAGGCCCAGTCCGAACGCGAAGCGCGACGCCTGAAGTCCCACCGTTTGATTTTCGATAAAAAAGAACGGCACGGAACCGGAAGTTCCGTGCCGCTCCTTGGGGTGGGAATCCGTCGATACGACTAACGGAAGCGGTAACAAGTATCGCGTTCCCTGGGCGCGTAAACGGAAATTCCCATCCGTTTGTTTGCGACGAGGATCGCGCGGTTTTACACCGTTAATCGCCATATTTTTCCGTCTGTCCCGGCGCAGCGTCCGGAAAAAGAGGGTTGCGTCACCGGAGATGGCGCGTAGGGTCCGCGCTCCCCGAAACCGGGGACGCAAAGCTAAAATACGAATGAGAAAACGAAAAGCCACTGTCGCCACCGGATTCCTGATTGCCACTGCCTGGGCCTGTGCGGCCTCGCGGCTGGCCGACGCCGAGATGCACGGCCCCCGCATCGAGGGCGTGAAAACCACGGCGTATTCCGGTTGCGCGGAGGACAACGGCCCCTACGGCTGCAAGAACGCCCTGGGCCGTCCGCTCAAGTCCGGCGTCGTCACGAGCGCGGCGGCCGATTGGTCCCGCTACCCGGTCGGCACGCGGTTTCGCGTCGTCGAGACGGGCCAGCAATACATCGTCGATGACTACGGAAGCGCGCTCGTGGGGACGGGAACGATCGACCTCTACAAGACCACGGACGCCCAGGTGGATCGCTGGGGCGTGCGCCACGTGACCATCGAGATCCTCGAATGGGGCTCGCCCGGTCGCAGCCTGCGCATCCTCCGGGAGCGCGGGAAGATGCGCCACATTCGCGAGATGGTGCAGTCGCTGCAGGATCAGGAATCCGCTTGATGCGGAGCAACCCGCTGGCGCCCCAAGTCGCGCTTGCACGGGATTCCGCCTCGCCTATGCTGTGCCGCGCATGAGCAGAATCCTGGTTATTGGCGGCGCGGGCTACATCGGCAGCATCTGCGTCGAGGAGCTTCTAAATGCCGGCCACCGAGTCGGCGTCTTTGACAATCTCACCGAGGGCCACCGGAAGGCCGTGGACATGCGGGCCCGGTTCTTCCAGGGCGACCTCGCCGATGCCCCCGTGATCAAGCTCGCGCTGGCGGAGTTCAAACCCGACGCGGTGATGCACTTCGCGGCGAACGCGCTCGTGGGTGAGTCGATGACGAAGCCCGAGAAATACTTCCGCAACAATGTCTGCAACGGCCTGAACCTGCTCCAGGCCATGCACGAATCCGGCGTGAAGCGGCTCGTCTTTTCCTCGACGTGCGCGACGTTCGGCGTGCCCGAGCGCGTGCCGATCGACGAGACGGTGCCGCAGCGCCCGATCAATCCCTACGGCGAGTCGAAGCTGCTCTTCGAAAAAATCCTCCGTTGGTATGGCGAAATCCACGGCCTCAAATTCGTCGCCCTGCGCTACTTCAACGCCGCCGGCGCAAGCGAGCAATTCGGCGAGGATCACCGCGTCGAGACCCATCTTATTCCGAACGTATTGAAAGTCGCGCTGGGCCAGAAACAGGCCGCCGAGATTTATGGCACGGACTACGAGACGCCCGACGGGACGTGCATCCGCGACTACATCCACATCCTCGATCTGGCGAAGGCGCACATGCTTGCGCTCGAGGCCCGGGAGAGCACCTATTACAATCTTGGCACGGGTGGCGGCACCTCCGTGAAGGAGATCATCGACACCTGCCGCGCCGTCACCGGTCGCGACATCCCCGTCATCGAGCGTCCGCGCCGTCCCGGCGACCCGCCGCGCCTCATCGCCGCCTCGGACAGGATTCGCAACGAACTCGGCTGGACCCCGAAGCACCAGGATATCCGCCGCATCATCGAGAGCGCGTGGGCCTGGCACGTGAAGAATCCCACCGGCTACGGAGACTAGTTGAAGAGTTCCCGCGTCGAAGAGTCGAAACGGCATCCACGGTGCGCGCCGGCGTCCGGCGCGCATTCCGCGTCGTGCCGCAGCCTTTTTCCTTGAACGCCTTGCGCCCCTCTCTAGCCTCGCGAATCTGCATGAGGAAGTCGTTGTGGTGGATCCCCATTTTTGCGTTGTTGCTGCCGGTGAGCGGCCGGGCGCAATTTGGCAACTTCGGCGACGTGCCCGTGGACATCACGACGGATCCGGTGCAGGGCGAGACCCGCTTCGAGAACGGCGTCGCCATCGCCGAGAACGGCGTCCAGATTCATTACCAGGACGTCAGCATCTACAGCGACTACGCGGAGTATAATCCCGACACCCGCGAGGTGCTGCTCATCGGCGACGTCCGCATCTATTCGAAGGACAACGTCTTCACCGGCCAGCGCGCCCTTTACAATCTCGAGAGCAAGCAAATCCGCGCGCTCGAGTTCAAGGGCCAATACACGCCGCTCAAGTTCCGCGCGATGAGCATCCAGGCTCCGTCGTTGCACCAGTTCAACGTGCGCAATGCCGAGCTCACCACCGACGACTCCTCCGAGCCGAGCTTCCACATTCGCGCGCGATCCGTGCGCATCTATCCCGACGACCGGGTCATCTTCTCGAATAGCACGCTCTACATCGGCCAGCTCCCCGTCTTCTGGTTCCCGTATCTCTTCGCATTCACGAACAACACCGGCTTCGAGCTGCGCCCCGGTTACGAATCGACCTGGGGTTACTTCCTGCTCACCGGCTACAACTTCCCGGTCGGCAGCGGCGGCAACATTATCGCGACCGCGAAATCCGACTACCGCACGAAGCTCGGCTACGCCATCGGCCTCGACGCGAAATGGCAGTTCGGAAAGGACGACCGCAGCTACGGCCTGTTGAAGACCTATTACGCCTACGACACCGATCCCAATTATCTCCTTTCCCCCGGGCATCTCGCCGCGCCGGATGACCATGATCGCTACCGCGTGACCTTCCAGGACCGCCTGTTTCTCACGGACGACATTTTCTTTACCGCCGACCTCAACAAGCTTAGCGACTTCAGCTTTCTGCAGGATTATTTTCCGGCCGAGTTCACGAACGACCCCCAGCCGGATAACTACCTCTCCCTCACGAAATGGGACGAGTTCTACACGCTCACGCTCCTCACCCGGTTCCAGATGAACGACTTCTTCGAGACCACCGAGCGCCTGCCCGAGCTGGTGCTGAACTTCAAGCAGCACCGCCTCTTCGATTCGCCGATTTACTACGACGGACAAAACTCCGTCGGCTACCTCCGCCGCGCCTTCCCCGACGGCTCGATCTTCCCGAACTACGACGCCACCCGCTTCGATACCTTCCATCAGTTCTCGTATCCGCGCACCTATTTCGGCTGGCTCTCGATCATCCCGAAGGTCGGCCTTCGCGGCACCTACTACAGCAAGACGGGCCATACCATCGGCGTGCTGAGCGACCAGCAGCTCGCGCAGATCAACCACGATCGCGCACTCGCGCAGAACAATCGCGCCGCCGCCCAGCAGACCGCCGCGATGATTTCCGACCTGCAGAATCAGTTGAACTCGACCACCGATCCGGTCTCCCAGGCCCAGCTCCAGTCGAAGATCGAAGCGCTGTCGAACAGCGAGCAGAACCGGCTCGCCGCCGCGCAGGCGCAGGAGGCGCTCGCGAATTCCATCGAGAGCGGCACGCTCAAAGGCGCGGCGCTGGATTCCGGCGGATCGACCTTCCGCCCCATCGTGAATTTTGGACTCGAGGCCTCGTTCAAGCTCTCGCGGAAATACGAGTGGGTGCAGTCCCGCGCCCTCGGTCTCGACGGCGTGCTGCACACAGTCCAGCCCTACGTAAACTATTCGTATGTCTATAATGCCGGCCTCGCCCGCAACGACATCCTCCAGTTCGACCGCGTCGTACCAGCCACCGAGCCGCTCCCGCTCGACTTCCCGCAGTTCGTCGCCATTGACTCAATCGACAGTTGGAACATCGTGCGCCTCGGCATCCGAAACCGCCTCACCACCCGCCGCGGCGACGATAACTGGGAGTGGTTTCTCCTCGATTCGTTCTTTGACGTGGATCTCCAGAATCCCTACGTGGACAACGGCAATGGCACCGTGACGAACGTCGTGAACCGCCTGCAATTCCGCCCGGTCAACTGGGCGACGCTCACCATGGATGCCCAGCTCCCTGTCACCGACCAGGGCTTCACCGACGTCAATACCTCGATCCTGTTCATGCCATGGAAGGATGTGCTCCTCCAGTTCGGCGACCGTTACCTCGAGAACAACCCGTTCTTTGCCAACAGTAACCAGATCACCGGTTACGCCTACTACCAGATCACGTCGAATTGGGGCGTCAGCGCCCAGGCGACCTACGAAGTCGAGACCGACCAGCTCCTGTTCCAGCGCTACCTCATCCACCGCGACCTTTCCTCGTGGATCGTCTCGTTCGGCGGCGAGGTGCGCCAGAACAAGGGCAACACGAATACCAACCTCAACGGCAGCAATAATAACTATGGCGTTATTCTCTCATTAACGCTTAAAGATGCGCCGCAGGTCACGCTGCCGCTCGCCTACGATCAGGCGACGTCGCCGCTCGGCGGCCCGTCGGGTCCTTCCAGTAATTAAAATCCCATAAATCAGACATGAAACTATGCATCATTGGTTCCGGCTATGTCGGACTCGTCTCGGGCGCCTGCTTCGCGGAAGTCGGTCATCACGTCATCTGCGTCGATAACGACGCGCGCAAAGTCGAAATGCTTCGCGCCGGCGGCATCCCGATCTACGAGCCCGGCCTCGAGGAAATCGTCAAGCGCAACGTCGCCTCCGGCCGCCTGGAATTCACCACCAGCACCGAGGAGGGCGTCGATGGCTCCGAAATCGTCTTCATCGCCGTCCCCACGCCGCCGCAGGCCGACGGCAGCGTCGATCTCTCCTACATCGAGAAGGTCGCCCGCGAGATCGCCGGCGTCCTCAAGGAATACCGCGTCATCGTGGACAAAAGTACTGTCCCCGTGAAAACCGGCGAAAAAGTCGCCGACACCATCCGCCGCTACAACAAGGCCGGCGCCGACTTCGACGTCGTCAGCAACCCCGAGTTCCTCCGCGAAGGCTGCGCCGTGCCCGATCTCATGAACCCCGACCGCGTCGTGATCGGCGGCAACAGCGAGCGCGCCATCGCCCTCATGCGCCGCGTCTATGAGCCGTTCATGGCCCCGGTCATCGTCACGGATATCAACAGCGCCGAGCTCATCAAGCACGCCGCGAACAGCTTCCTCGCGCTCAAGATTTCCTACATCAACGCCGTCGCGCAGGTCTGCGAGGCCAGCGGCGCCGACGTGGAAAAAGTCGCCGACGGCATCGGCTCCGACAAGCGCATCGGGCGCAACTTCCTCAACGCCGGCATCGGCTACGGCGGCTCGTGCTTCCCGAAGGACATTGCCGCCTTCATCGCCATCAGCGACCAGCTCGGCGTCCCCTTCAACCTCCTCAAGGAGGTCCAGCGCATCAACCGCACCCAGCGCGACCGGTTCCTGGCCAAGATTCGCGAGGCCCTCTGGGTGCTGAAGGATAAAAAGATCGCGGTCTGGGGTATCACCTTCAAGCCCGACACCGACGACGTCCGCACCTCGGTCGCGGTCGATGTGATCAACGACCTGCTCAAGGAAGGCGCGCACGTCACGGCCTACGATCCGAAGGGCATGGAGAAGGCGGTCGAGTTCAAGCTCATCGATGGCGCGAAGCTCGCCTCCTCGCCGCTCGAGGCCGCCCAGGGCGCCGAGGCCCTCATCGTCGCGACGGAGTGGAAGGAATTCGACTCGGTCGATCTGGCGGAACTCAAGGCCGCCATGCACACCCCTCTCATTTTTGACGGACGCAACCTCCTCGACCCCGAGCGCGTGCGAGGCTTCGGCTTCACCTACCTCAGCGTCGGCCGCTCATAAATCGCGCCACAAGAGTTCGTGAGGAAGGCGGAAGGATACGCCTTCTTCGCGAACCTGATGGCTATCTGCGAAAGAGTTTCGGCGGATTTTGCCTCAGTTCCGCCTGCGATTTGCGATGCATTCCGCGGATTGGGGCTCGACATGCCATCGGCAACTTCGGCTGATTTTTGTGCAATGAATTTTATGGTAATTTAGGTTCATTGATGTAACGTCGGCTTTCTAGATCTCCGGATTGACTCGATGCGATGGTTCGTTCCAGTTCTTGCCCTCACGCTCCTGGGAGCGATCTGTTTTGGCGCACCGGCGTCGGCCGCAGTGCATTATACCACCTTCAAGCTGGTCCCTTCTGGCGCGACATCCAGTTCAGCCAGCCTCGTCACCGACGTCGGGCAGGTCCTCGGCTCTTTCACGAATGCAATCGGCCAGGCTCGTGCCTTCATTTGGATCGACCGTGAGTCCACCGATCTGACTCCGGCTGGCGGCGCATCCAGCAGCGCATCCATGACCGCCTCGGGCCGAATTGTCGGCACCTGGTTCTCGTCCCTCGGCCAGCGGACGTTTACGTGGAAAGATGGTGTATCGACAGATTTGCAACCTCCGGGTGCACTGTGGAGCGGTGTCATTGCTGTCAGCGCATTCGGCGAGATCGTTGTCGCCTATACGGATGGCGCTGGTCATGCACATGCATTCGCTTGGTCGAACGGCACATCTCTCGAAATCAATCCCCTTGGTGCGGTCGACACTTATCCGCTTGCGATCAACTCATCCGGACAGATCGTCGGATCTTTCTTGGATTTCATTGGCCGCCAGCACGCATTCCTCTGGAAAGACGGCATTCTCACGGACTTTACTCCCTCGGGAGTGACCACGATTCACCCCGATTACATCGATGATTCCGGGCGGATTGTCGGATCGTTCGTCACCACAATTGGTCGCGAACACTTATTTCTCTGGCAGAACGGTGTCTTCACTGATGTCTCCCCCGCGGACGCTATCGACGGCTCGATTGGATCGATTGACAGCTCCGGCCGGATCATCGGATCTCTCACCTATGCCAACTTCAAGCTCAGTGCATTTGTCTGGGAAAACGGCGTGTTCACGGATTTCGGCGACCACAGCTTCATTCGATCCGTCAACGCGCAGGGTCGAATTATCGGCAGCATTTTTCAGCGCGCTTTTACATGGAAAAGTGGCGTGCTTACCGACCTCGTTCCCGATGGCTCAATGCAAAGCACGGCTTATTCAATCAATGACTCCGGTCAAATTGCCGGCACCTTTTGGGATACCTCCCATAGCCATCCATTTGTCTGGCAGAATGGGATTTTTACCGACCTGACTTCTACAGGCGCTGTCGATGGTGATGCCAGTTTCATCAGCGCAGACGGACGCGTCCTGGGTTTTTTCTCAACTGACGGCAACAATTATCGGCCCTTCACCTGGAAAGATGGCGTCTTCACTGAGCTCACTGCGCCAGGCATCGACAAGGTCGGGGCAAAGGCGATTAACGATGCGGGTTGGATAGTCGGTTCGTTCCGGGGCACTGACGGTCACGACCACGCCTTCGTTTGGATTGACGGGGAATTCATCGATCTTTCGCCCGCAGAGGCCGTCGAGAGCATTGCCACTTCCATCGATCCAGCGGGCCAAATCCTCGGTTCTTTCTCGGATGCCGACGGTCACGTCTACGCATTCCTCGCGAGCCCCGATGGAATCGTTCCACCCGTTGCGACTCCTGCACCGACTCCGCCGCCTTCACCGACCACGTCGGCAGCTCCTCCCGAAATATTTTCGATCGGCAAATCGAAAATCATCACCGCAAAGGATCACCATGTATTTCAAGGCAGAGCCGTGGGTGATGTTTCCAGTGTTTCCTACCGCATCGGAAGGGGAGGCTGGAAAAAAGCGTCCGGCTCAGCGAGATGGTCGTTCGTCGTGGGGCTCAAGAAGGGTAGGAATGTTTTCACGATTATTGCCCACGGGCCTCGTGGCGACTCCCGCCCCCAAAAGATCACGATCTTTCGTGAAAGCCCCGCGCGGTAGGACTATCGACAGACTTCGTCGATCCCCCGGCGGATCGCATCGACCGCCTGGGCGAGCTGCTCATCGGTCGTGCAATACGGCGGCATCAGGACAATCGTGTCGAGCACCGGGCGGGTGAGCAGGCCGTGTGCGCGGGCGGCTTCGCAGACTCGCGCGCCGCGCAGTTCCGTCCATGGATACGGCGTCTCCTTGTCCGCGCCAATCTCGATGCCGGCGATGAAGCCGCATTGCCGCACCTCGCGCACGCGCGGGTGCGTCGCGAGGCCTGCCAGTAAATCGCGCATCCGGTCGATCTTCGGCGCGAGGCGGTCGAGGGTTCGATCGTCGCGAAAGATGTCGAGGCTCGCCAGCGCGGCAGCGCATGCGAGCGGGTTGCCCGTGTAGCTGTGGCCGTAGTAGAGCGTCCGTTCCTCCGCCGTTTCGCCGAGAAATCGCTCGAACACGCGCTCCGTCGTCAGGGTGGCGGCCAGGGGCAGATAGCCGCCGGAGAGGCCCTTCGCCAGGCAGAGAAAGTCGGGAATCACACCCTCGCGCTCGCAGGCGAACATCGCGCCCGTGCGGCCAAAGCCGGTGAGCACTTCGTCGAGGATGAGAAACACGCCGTGCGCGTCGCACCACGCCCGCAGCGTCCGCAACATGCCGGCGGGCCAGAGCCGGATGCCCGCGGCGCCCTGCACCAGCGGCTCGATGACGACGGCCGCAAGCGTTTCGGGATGCGCGATGGCATCCAGTTCCTCGACCGACGCGATTCGCTCCACGGGAAAATGCATGCGCTCGAACCGCCCATGGAACGAGGCGATGCCGCCCACGCTCGCGGCGCCGGCGGTGTCGCCGTGGTAGGCCCGGTCGAAGGCGATAAAGCGATCCCGCTCGGGGCGGCCGTCAAGCTGCCAGAATTGCACCGCCATCTTCAGCGCGACCTCGATGGCCGTCGAACCGTTGTCCGAAAAAAAAGCCCGCGTGAGCGTGCGCGGCGGGAACAGGGCGCAGAGCCGCTCCGCGAGGCGCGCGGCAGGCGCGTTGGTCGATCCGAGGAAGGAGATGTGCGCCACGCGGTCGAGTTGCGCACGAATCGCCGCGTTGAGCCGCGGATGATTATGGCCGTGCAGATTCGTCCAGATCGACGAGTTGCCGTCGAGATATTCGCGCCCGCGCGAGTCGCGCAGGATCGCGCCTTCGCCCTCGACGAGCACGAGCGGCTCGTGCGCGGGATCGCACCACGCGCGCATTTGCGTGAAGGGGTGCCAGCTGTGCGCGCGGTCCGCGGCGACCAGCGCGTCGGTGTCGTCGGAGAAAAGCATTTCGACCGCGAAAGTAGCTGCTAACTTGCGGCGCGTGAATCCCCTGGCGAAAATTTCGCTCTATCTCGCCGCCGTCGTCCTGCTCGCGGCACTGCTCTCGCCGCCCTTCTATTGGGTGGCGCAATCGCTCGCCGCCGCGCATCCGGCGCTGGCCGGCATTCCGTTCCACCGTTTTTTCAGCCGCATCGCCCAGATCGCGGCCCTCGTGCTTCTCTGGCCCGCGCTGCGATGGTTGAATCTCCGCCGCCCCACCGAGCTGGGCCTCGCGCGCAACCCGCACGCCGTGCGCGATGTCATCGCCGGGCTCGTGCTCGCGTTGCTACCGCTGATCGCTCTGGCTGCCGTCTATTTCCAATGCGACATTTATCGCCTGCGGCAGGGCGTCGCATGGCCCGGGCTCGGCCGGATCGCGGCGACCGCGATCTTCGTCTCGCTGCTCGAGGAGGCGCTCTTTCGCGGCGTGCTGCTCGGGCTGGCCATCCGCAGCCTCGGGAGATGGACCTCGGTGCTGCTCGTCTCGGCGGCGTTTTCGGCCATCCATTTCATCAAGCCCCGGGGCAATGTCGCCGACGTGGGTTGGGGCAGCGGGTTCGCGCTGCTCGGGAGCGTGTTTTCGCCGGCGGCCGGCCCGGCGGTGACCTTTGCCGGAGCGGCGGCGCTTTTTGTGATCGGCATCATTCTGGCATTCGCCACGCTGCGCACGCGCTCGCTCTGGCTGCCCATCGGCCTCCACGCGGGATGGATACTGGGCCAGCAGACGATCAATCTGCTCGGCAAGTATCGCGTGAAGCCGCCCGACGCCCTGCTGCCGTGGGTGGGCCCGAATGTTGTGAGTGGAATGGTGCCCACCGGGCTCGTGCCGCTCGCGGCGCTGCTTGTCAGCGGGCTGCTCGTCTGGTGGTATCTCGCGCGTGGATCCCGCTCGATTGGTGAGCCTGCTCCGGCCCCCGCTCACGGCGCTGGTTGACCTCGTTTATCCACCGCATTGCGCGGGCTGCGGCGTGCGGCAGCCGGTCGGGCAATGGCTCTGCGCCACCTGCGAATCGCGGGTGCGCCGGCTCCACGGTCCGAAGTGCCCGATATGCTCGCGGCCCTTCGGCGGCGCGCTCGAGGCGTTCCTGTGCCCGAATTGCCGCAACGAGGCGCTGCATCTGGACTTCGCCCTTTCGGTGATGCGCTCGGACGGGCTCGTGCGCGAGTTGATCCACCGGTTCAAATACGGCCGCGAGTTCCACCTGCGCCGCGTGCTGGGCGACTGGCTGGCCGAGGCATTCTCGGACCAGCGGCTCGCCGCCACGGCGGATGTGTGCCTCGCTCCGGTGCCGCTGCATCCGGCGCGCCTGCGCGAGCGGAGGTTCAATCAATCCGAGGCGCTTGCCTGCTGGATCGGGCGCCGGCTGGGATTGCGCGTCGAGCGGCCGCTTCGCCGCCGCCGCCACACGGTCACGCAAACGCACTTCGACCGGCGGCAGCGGATGCGGAACTTGCGCGGCGCATTCGCTTTGCGCCACAATGCGGACGTGAACGACAAAAGTTTTCTGCTGGTGGACGATGTGCTGACCACCGGCTCGACGCTGGATGAATGCGCGCGTGTCCTGCTGGAGGGCGGCGCCTGCTCGGTCCGCGCAATCACGGTGGCGCGGGGATAATCTGCCATGGCCATTTTTCGCAAACCCGTCCTCAAGGTCCTCACGCGCAAGAATCGCGACATTCCCGAGGGCCTTTGGACGAAGTGCCCGTCCTGCGGCGAGGTCATTCACAATCTCGCGCTCGACGAAAATCTGCGCGTCTGTCCGAAGTGCGACCACCATTTTCCCATCGGGTCCGCCGAGCGCGTGGCATCGCTTGCCGACGAGGGCAGCTTCGTGGAAACGGATGCCGACCTCGTCTCCGTCGATCCCCTCAAATTCCAGGGTGTCGCCACCTACGAGGAGACGCTGAAAAAATATCGCGAAAAAACGGGCCTCAAGGACGCCGTCCTCACGGGTACCGCGAAGATCGACGGACGTCCGGTATCGCTCGCGGTGATGGATTTCACCTTCCTCGCCGCGACCATGGGCTCGGTCGTCGGCGAGAAAATCACGCGCGCCATCGAGCTGGCGACGAAGAGGAAGATGCCCGTCGTGATCGTCTGCGCCTCGGGCGGCGCGCGAATGTATGAGGGAATGCTCAGCCTCATGCAAATGGCGAAGACGAGCGGCGCGCTGGCCCGCCACGCGCAGGCGAAGCTGCCGTATCTCAGCGTTTTGACGAATCCCACCACCGCCGGCGTGATGGCCAGCTTCGCCTCGCTGGGCGACGTGATCCTCGCGGAGCCACGGAGCATGATCGGCTTCGCCGGCCCGCGCGTGATCAAGGAGACGACGCACCAGGATTTGCCCGCCGGCTTCCAGACGGCTGAGTTCCTCGAGAAACACGGCCTGGTCGATCATATCGTCCACCGCGCCCGGCTCCGCGCGTTGCTGGTTCAAGTGCTGGACTATTTTTCGGGCGGCAGGAAATGAAGCGCGGATGAACTACCCCGAAGCGCTGGCGTGGCTTTATTCCACGCAGCAATTCGGCATCAAGCTCGGGCTCGAAAACACGCGCCGCCTGCTGGCGATCCTTGGGAATCCCGAGCGGGAATGCCGCTTTCTCCACGTCGCCGGCACGAATGGCAAGGGTTCCGTCTGCGCGATGCTCGACGCCGTGCTGCGCGCGGCGGGCCATCGCACGGGCCTCTACACGTCGCCGCACCTCGCGGATTTTCGCGAGCGCATCCGCGTCGATGGCGAATGGATTCCCGAAGCCGACGTGGCGCGGTTTCTCACCGGCCTGCGCGAGGCCGTCCGCGATTGGCCGCATGCGCCGACCTATTTCGAGCTGGTCACGGCGCTGGCAATTCGCCGGTTCGCCGACGCGGCGTGCGATTACGTCGTGCTGGAAACCGGAATGGGCGGGCGTCTCGACGCGACGAATGCCGTCACCCCGATCGTCAGCGTGATCACGCCGATCTCCATGGATCACGCCCAGTGGCTCGGCGACACGCTCGAAAAGATCGCAGGTGAAAAGGCGGGAATTCTGAAGCCGGGCGTGCCCGCCGTGAGCGCGCCACAGGCGGACGAAGTGAGGCGCGTGCTGATCGCGCATGCGCCGGTCGCATTCATCGACGGATCGCTCGCGCAGGACATCCCGATCAACCTGCGCGGCTCGCACCAAAGGCGGAATGCCGCGCTTGCGCTCGCGGCTCTGGATGCGGCGGAGATCGAGGTTTCCGACGCGGCGATGCGCACGGGTCTGGCGACGGTGGACTGGCCCGGCCGGTTTCAGGAAGTCGGAAGATTTGTTCTGGACGGAGCGCACAACACCCACGGCTGCGCGCAGCTCGTGCAGACGTGGCGCGAGATCTTCGGCGACGAAAAGGCCACCGTGATCTTCGGCGCCCTGCGGGACAAGACCTGCGCCGAAATGATCGCGGCGCTCGCGCCGCTCGCGGAGTCGTTCTGGTTTGTGCCGGTCGCCAGCGCCCGCAGCGAAACACCGAAAAATCTTGCTGCGACTGCGGACGGGCGGGTTTTCATGACCCTGGCGGATGCTGTGAGAGAAGCCGGTCGGCAGGAGGGCAGGGTGCTCGTTACCGGCTCTCTTTTTCTCGTGGGGGAGGCGCTGGGAATCCTCGCGTCGATCAAGCCTCGCGCAGGCGCTTGATCTCGGCCGCGCGGTCCGCGGCGCGGAAAACCGACGTGCCGGCCACGAGCAGATTCGCTCCGGCCTCGATGGACACTCGCGCCGTTTCGACGGTGATCCCCCCGTCCACTTCGATGTCAAAATCCAGCCCGCGCTCCTCGCGCAGGCGCGCCGCGAAGCGAACCTTCTCGATCATGTCCGGCAGAAACGGCTGACCTCCGAAGCCGGGGTTCACGGTCATGACGAGCAGGATGTCGAACTCGCCGAGATGCGGCTCGATGCGGGCGATGTCCGTCGGCGGGCTCACCGCGAGGCCCGCCTTGCAGCCGGCGGCGCGCACCTTGCGCAGCGTGTCGGCGACATCGTGCGCCGCTTCGACGTGCGCGGTGATGGACGCGGCAAGCTTCGTGAAGCGGGGGAAATAATGATCGGGACGCGTGACCATCAGATGCACGTCGAGCGGAATCGTCGTGTGCCGGCTCACGGCCTCCACGAACGCGGGGCCGAACGAAATGTTGTCCACGAAATGCCCGTCCATCACGTCGCAATGGATCCAGTCCGCCCCGGCCTCGGTGACTGACGCCGCTTCCTCGCCGACGCGCGCGAAATCGCTCGCGAGGATAGATGGGGCGACGATGATTTTCCGGAAACTCACTGCGATAATTTTAGCGGTGGGTCGGCGCCTCGGCTATAACGGAGTTCGTGGAGGACGATCCGATCATCGACCTGGCGAGCGACGCGCATTTCATGGGAGAGGCGCTGCGGCAGGCCCGCCGCGCCTACGAAGCGGAGGAGGTTCCCATCGGCGCTGTGGTCGTCCGCGAGGGCAAGGTCATCGCCCGCGCATGGAATCAAGTCGAGACGCTGAAGGACGCCACGGCCCACGCCGAGATGCTCGCCATCACGCAGGCGGAGAATGCCCTGGGCGACTGGCGGCTGATGGATTGCGATCTCTACGTGACGAAGGAGCCGTGCCCGATGTGCGCCGGCGCGATCGTTCACGCGAGATTGCGGCGGGTTATCTTCGGATGCGGCGATGCGAAGAGTGGCGCCGCGGGAGGCTGGATCAACCTACTCCAGACCACCGAACTGAACCACCGCTGCGAAATCGTATCCGGCATTCGTGTCGAGGAATGCGCGGGGCTGCTGCGCGGATTTTTTCAGGAACAGCGATTGAAAAAAGACCTGCGCGCGTGAAACGGACGCGGCCGCAGGTTCACCTGGTCTTGCCAGAATTCGACGGCTTCGCCGCGTCGCCGCCTCCGATTCCAAGCACGTCGAAAAACTCGTGAGGAATGACTTTTGGCCGCCATTGCGGATTGGAGATGGTGCCTGTGGAGACGTATTCGAGGAGTTTGCTTACCGGGAAAAGGACGAGTCCCGGAATGCCGCGTGCATTGATGCGCACGGTCAGATCCATTTGTCCGCCCGGGATTCCGACGCTGCCGTCGCCAAAGAGCTCGAAGCCCGAGCCGCTGATATCGAGGTTTTTCGTCCTGATGAGCTGATCGGCAATCGTGAAATCCGCGGTCGCCAGCCGTGCGCTCTCGTGCCCCGCGCCGGGAATGATCGTGCTGATGATCGACGACAACGGCCCGAAGAGCGGGATCGCGAGCACATGCCCGTCCTCCACGCGGATGCTGCCGCTGCCCCGCATCTTCGACGCATCGCGCAGACTGGAATCGAAGGCATACCGCCCGCTCATCACGCCCTCCGATTTTGCGTAGCCGAAGTAGAGCTTCGTCAGCGATGGGAAGTCGATCCGATCCACCGCAATCTTGGCGCTGAAGCTGGGGTCATCCGGCGCGGTGGAGACCTTTGCGGTCACGGCCGCTTCCCCGCCGTAGAGCGCCGCGCGGCGCACGTCGGCAAGCACCTGCTGCCCCTTCAACAGGACGGTGGCCTGCGTGTCGCCGAACACGAGGTCGCGGTTGAGCAGCGTGTAGGTGAGGCCGCCGGGCGCATCGACCTGGATGCGCAGATCGTTTTGCTGGGGATCCTGCATGCCCGCGATGCCGTCGGCGCGTACGGCAGGCGGAGAGCGGAAGCGATAGACGGCGACCGTAGCGGAGATCCGGGGATCGACCCACATGAGCACGTCGGGCGGATTCAGGTTCGAGTGAATGCCATCCAGCCGCACCTGGTGGCGTCCGAAATCGTAGGTGAACGATCCCGTCGCGCGCAGCGGACCCTTTTTGATCGAGAGGTTTTTGTAAGCGATCGCGCGATCGGCCACAAGGACGTCGGAAACGCCGGAGTCGATCCACGAGCCGCGCATCGCCGAGCGGCCGAGCGTAATGTGTCCCTCGCCCGCGAGCGCGTCGAGGCTCGGACGCGTGCCGGAGAGCTTGATCGTGAGCTTTGGCGAATCCTTGAATTCGAGAAGCCGGATGATGGTCTGCTCGTTCGGACCGAAGAGTTCGATAAATTCCGCGGGATCCGCATCGCTATCGAGCTTGAGGCGAAATTCGCCCGGTCCCATGAGCAATTGCGCATGCATGCCGCCGGTCCGGGCCTGTAGCTCCGCATCCTGCAGGAAAAGCCGCCCGTCCTTCCACGCGAACCGGGTCGCGAAACTGCGCGCACGAATTCCCTTCAATCGAAAGCCCGCGGTGGACGTCTGCCCGATGAGGGAAATCGAGGGTCTGCTCGCGCCAGGCGTGGCTGTGAGCGTGGCTTCGATCCTGGGCGGATGGTCAAATGCGATCCGTGTCGCGAGGTCGGTGCGCCCGGCCAGCCGCAGCAATGGCGCGAATGCAAGGCCGCCGCTGGCATCGAGATGGCCGCCGCCCGTTGCGAAGTCCCAGGCGCCGCCAATCTGCATCGACCCCGATTTTCCGGCCGCACGCAGGCTCGACAGCAGCACCGCGCGGTTCGCGTAGGATGCCGAGAGATTCACATGATCGAAACTCAGTTGGTCGTAGCGCACGCCCCCCGCCCGGAGCGTCACCGAGTCTGCGGAGATCGTTTCGGGCTGCGCGATATTTCCGCTGAGTTGGATGTCGAGTTCAGGCTTCGGCGCGGAAAACTCGATTCGCCCCAGCGCGGCGAGCACCGACCGGATGAGTGCCACCCGCGAGTCCGAATGGGCGGGAGCCGCGGGCCGGCTCATGCCTCCTCCCGCCGGCAGGAGCAGATGACCGTGCAAGGTTACGTGAATGTCCTGCATGACGCATTCGGCGTGGCTGATCGTCACCTGGCCATTCCCGCTCCAAATCTCCGCCCGAAGATCGCGGAGCAGAATCGCGTCGGGCTGCACGCCGTCGCTCGCAAACGGGATGGCGATCGAGGCATTCTCGAGATTCAGCCGGTCGATGGAAACGCGCCCGTGCAGCAGTTCGGAAAGATTCGGCGAGATCACGAGCTGGTCGATTTGCGCGACCTGGCGCGGCGGCGTGGCGACCCGATAAAGATTCAGCCCCTCCGCGACGATGCCTTCGAAGGGATGAAACGTCAGCCGTCCGATCTCCACGGTGAAGGCCGGCCCGCTCAGCGCCCGGGCGACCTTCGCCCGCCATTCCGCGCTGAACCCGACAAATTGCACGTAGGCCAGCAGCACCGGCACGCCGAGGAGAACGGCCGTCGCGGCGAGCGTCAGGAAGAATTGGGATGGGCGCCGCACGGTGGGTGGAGTGTCTGACTTAATCGCGGGCATCGTCTGTCTCAATCCTTCACTTGCTCACAGCAGTTGCAATGCGTCCACATCCACGGCGACCCGCACCTCCCGCGGCAGCGTCAGCTTTGCAAGCGCCGACTTCACCATGCGGCTCATCCGCACGGCGCTCGGCCCGCGCAAGGCGAGGTGGAAACGGTGCTCGCCCTTCACGCGCGCGAGCGGGGCGGGCGCGGGCTCCCCGACGGTGATATCCCCCGCCGCCTCGCGCAGCCGGCGCGCAAGCGTCTGCGCGGTGAACAGCGCGGTCTCGGCCTGCACGCCACGCACCGTGAGGAGCACGAAGCGCTGAAAAGGCGGATGCCCAAACGCGCGGCGAAACGCGGATTCATGCTCCCAGAATCCGGCAAAGTCGTGGTGCCGCGCATGCTGAATGGACGGATGCGCGGGCGTGAAGGTCTGCACCAGCACCTCGCCCTCGGTCTCGCCGCGGCCCGCGCGGCCGGCGACCTGCGTGAGCAATTGAAACGTCCGCTCACCCGCGCGGAAGTCCGCCATGTGCAGCCCGATGTCCGCATTCACGATGCCGACGAGCGTGACGTTCGGGAAATGGAGGCCCTTCGCGATCATTTGCGTGCCGACGAGAATGTCGATCTTGTGCGCCTGGAAGCGGTCGAGCGTTTCGCGGTAGCCGCCCTTGCGCGCCATCGAGTCGGCATCCATGCGGGCGACCCGCGCGGCGGGGAAGACCTTGCGCACGGCCTCCTCGACCTTTTGCGTGCCGTAGCCCGCCTGGCGAATCCCGGGATCGCGGCACGCCGGACAGGCCTTTGGCGCCCGCTCGGAATGGCCGCACAGGTGGCAGCGGATGCGCTCGTCGTCGCGGTGATACGTGAGCGCGACGCTGCAATTCGGGCAATGCGCGACGTGGCCGCATGCGAGGCAGAGCAGGGCGGAGGAGTAGCCGCGCCGGTTGAGAAACAGGATCGTTTGCTGGCCCACGGCGAGCCGGCGCTCGATGGCCGCGCAGAGCATCGCGGAGAGGACCTGCGGCTGGCCCTTCCGGCGGTTTTGCAGCCGCAGATCGACCACGCGGATGAGCGGCATGGTGCGGTCGTCGATGCGTGACGGCATCTCGAGCAGGCGGTATTTGCCCGTCTTCGCGTTGTGGTAGCTTTCGAGCGAAGGAGTCGCGCTGCCGAGCACGATCGCGCAGTTTTCGATGGCGGCCCGATAGACCGCCACGTCGCGCGCGTGGTAGCGGGGCGCGTCCTCCTGTTTGTAGGAGTTTTCGTGCTCCTCATCGACGACGATGAGGCCGAGATTTTCGAGCGGCGCGAAGATCGCGCTGCGCGCTCCGATCACGATGCGCGCGCCGCCGGAATGAATCTTGTGCCACTCGTCGTGCCGCTCGCCCTCCGAGAGGTGGCTGTGCAGCACGGCGATGCGCGATTGAATGCCGGAGAAACGCGACTTGAACCGCTCGACGGCCTGGGGCGTGAGCGAGATTTCCGGCACGAGAACGAGCGCGGTTTTCCCGGCGGCGAGCGCGTGGCGCAGCCCCTGCAAATAGACCTCCGTCTTGCCGCTGCCGGTCACGCCGTGCAATAGAATCGGCTTCGCGCCCGCCGGATCGTCGATCGCGCCGCAGACAACGCGCAGCGCGGCGGCCTGCTCGGGATTGAGCGCGAGATCCTGCGAGGGGAGGTATTCCCCCTCGGGATCCCGCGCGATGCGTTCAAGCTCGATGCGGACGAGGCCGCGTTTTTCCAGCGATTTTGCGGCGGCGCGCAATCCGCCCAATTCCGCCAGCTCGACGGGTTCGCCGGAGCGTTCGAGGCGGCGGATGACGTCGAGCTGACGCGGCGCGCGGCGTTCCAGTTCGCGGCGCTCCTGCTCATCCGGCGGCCTGGCCAGCGCGACGAAAAGCTGCTGCTTGTGCGTGAGTTCGGCCTTGCGAATGACGACCGGCAGCACGGCGCGCAGGGCGATCTCCTCGGGGCAGCAGTAGTAGTCCGCCATCCAGAGCGCGAGACGCATCAGGGCTGGCCGCACGAGAGCGTCATCGTTCAGGAGCGCCGCGACGTCGCGCACGCCGCGGGCGTCGCTTTCATCGAGCACCGCGACGACGGTGGCCAGGACGACGCGGGTGCGGAGCGGCACGCGCACGCGCGAGCCTGGCTTCAAGCGGCTATCGAGCTCGGCCGGGATGCGGTAATCGAGCGGCTTGCGGGCGGATTGGTCCAGCAGGACGCGCGCGAATCGGGACATCGAAACAGCCTAGCAAATCGGGCCGCCCGCAAGAATCATGTTCGTCAGGCAGGTCCGTCTCAGCGCGCGATGGCGGCGACGCGTTTCATCAAATCCAGCTCGATGTTCCGCACCGGTAGATCGCCGCGATTTGCCAGGATGGCCGCGCCGATTCCGAGATCGCGGTTGAAGGAAATCTGGCTCGAGAAGCCGGGGATGTTGCCGTTTTTGGTGACGATCCAGAACTGCCTGCCGCCAATGGTTAGCGGCGCCCACGTCCAGGCGAGGGCCTGAAATCCGTGACCATTGAATATTGGGAAACCCGTTTCCGTGGCGATGGCCATTCCCGCCGCGAGGCGATTCGACACCGAGGGGTCCTCTCCAAGAAGCGCCGTGAGAAAATGGGAAAGGTCGAACGCGGTGGATTTGATTCCATCGGCGGCCGCAAAGGCATCGATCACCCAGTCGTCCGCGGGAGAGCCGTCGCTCTGCTCGCCGCGGGCCAGGCGACTCCTCCGGCCGGCATCGAGTTGCAGCGCGGTATCACTCATGCCGAGCGGGCGGAAGATTTCCCGGCGCAATCGGTTTTCCCATGTGGTGAGGCGCAAATCCCCGAGGCACAACCCGAGCAAGCCGACGCTTGCATCGCTGTAGAATCGCGGGGCGGGCAGAAGGGCGGCCGGCCGCCAGAGACTGATAAAATGAAGGAAGTCGGAGACCGTGTAGTTCGCGATGCCATGCTCGCTGGTTCGAAGCACCCGGAAATCGGGCGGCTCGCCGGGCAGACCGGCTGTGAACGTGGCGAGCATTTCGAGAGTCGCGGCCCGCATGCGCGGCTGAAGCGGCCTCCCATGGAGGTATTTGCGAACCGGATCGTTCAGCGCCTTCCTGCCCCGCGCCACATCGATTCCCAGTAGCGTCGTCGTAAAGACCTTGCTGATCGAGGCCGTTTCAAAAAGCGTGTGTTCCGTCACATCCAGGCCGGGCCTGCCGCTGCTCCCCGCGTTCCAGTAATACGCACGCCCCTTCGCAATTACCACCATCGAGAGGCCGGGCGCCCCTTCGCTGAGAAGCTCCGACGCTGTCTGTTTCATCAGCGATAGCACGGAGCCATGGGCGAAGACAGAGCCCGGCAGCAGGGCAAGACTGATCGATAAAATCGCGGGATGAAGTTGCATCGCCTATCGCACGCAAGAAACCGCAGCGCGGCCGAATGTCCATCTCGAATCCGATTCCCGCCGGTCGATCGGCGGAAAAATCGCCGAATTTCGCGAATTTCCAGTTGCAGTCGATCGGCGGCGCCCTATCTTGCCGCCGCTTCACGCCGATGCCGTATTCCGACACCCGCCCATCGTTGGCAGCCTTGACCGAATTTGCGGCGCGGGCGGATTTCTTGAATCCAGCTTTCGCATGAGGGACGCAGACCGCACCCGGGAATTTGTGCGCGAAGGGGTCGCGAAGGCGCTGGTTTCCATTACCGGAGTCGAGGAGCTGCGGGACGCGGGCGATTTGAAAATTCGGGAGCTTGGACTGCTCGATTCGCTTGGGATCGTCAGCTTGATCCTTGCCCTTTCGGAACAATTCGAAATCGATATCGCGCCGGGGGAGATCGAGGAGGAGGATGTGGCCACGCCGCGTGCGATTGCCGAATTCGTCCGGAAAAAGCTCGGGCAGGGCACCCATTAGCACCAGGCATGGCGGAAACGATTCGATTCTGGCTTCGCGCGCCGCACGTTTCCGCAGCCGTTATCGCGGGGGCGGTGGCCGCGATTCTTCTAAGCGTGCTTTTCGGCAGCCTTCATCTCGAAAGGCGGCTCGCCCATTTGACCGCACCGCAAATGCTCGCGGTAAAAGACCAGGGGATCGCCTTGCAGGATGCGGCGTTCGCCAGCAAGGACCTGCTGCCGATCTATGGCAGCTCGGAATTCCTAAACGACTCGATTTATGCAGGCAGGATTTTCTTCTCGAAGTATCCAACCGGCTTTGAATTGTTTACGGTCGGAAAGGCCGGCGCGAAGACGTTCATCATTGCCCAGCGGCTGGCTGCGGTCGGCGGCAAATTGCGCGGAAAGAAAGTCGTCATCATCCTTTCGCCGACGTGGTTTCTTGCGCGAAGGGAAGGCGTGTCCTATTACGATGGCAATTTCTCCGCCCTTCAGGCGAGCGAACTGATTTTTGACAGCCCGCTGTCCCTGTCTCTAAAGAAACAATTTGCGCAGGAAATGCTAAAGTATCCGGAAACGCTGGCGGGGCACGACCTGTTGCGCATGGGGCTCGAACGTCTCGTCAATTCCAATGGGGCGGCCGGGGATCGCCTGGTGACGGATTTAGGTAAAACCGACGACTTTATGCTGCAAACGCTGGATCGGTGGCAGACGGCGTTTTCCCTGACCAGTGAATGCCTCGAGCATCCCGCGCTCTTGATCGACAGGCGGCGGCACAGGAAAACGAGTCCCGACTGGCGCCAGCTCGTGGACGATGCGGACAAAGTTTCCGAGACGGCCTACGACGCCGAACAGAAGTCCAGCAGCGACCCGTCCGCACGAAAGCTTTACCAAAAGATCAAAGGCAAGCGCGATGCTTCGTTTACCTCCATGCTCGATTCCTCCGATGAGTGGAGTCACCTGAAAATCCTTTTGCAAACCCTTCGCGAATTGGGCGCGAGACCGTTGATCATCAATATTCCGATCAATGCGAGATCATTTGACACCGTTGGGGTCACCGCGGCTCAACGTGGATATTACTACGCGCGCCTTCGAGACGAGGTGCGCTCGTTCCATTTCCCGGTGGTGACGTATCAAGAGCATGAAAACGACCCCGATTTCTTTGGCGACAGCCTCGGCCACCCCAGCGCAAAAGGCTGGATGATTTTTAACAGGACAATCGATCAATTTTATCATGACAAACTCCCTGCCGCCCTGGATTAGATTTGCGCTCCTGGCGCTATATTACCTGTTCGTCATCCTGGCGCTCTTTCTGATTTATTCCTCCGGTTCCTTCAAGACGCCGGAATTCATCTACCAGGGATTCTAAGCATCGTTGCGTGGATATCGTCGGTTCCATTGACCGCTGGGGTCGTCTGACTCCGGATCGAATCGCCCACGTGAGCGGGGCCCGTAAGCTGACCTACGGAGAACTGCTTGACGCCTCCGATTTCCTGGCAGCGAGTCTCCTGGTCACCCTTCCGGAGAACGCTTCGCCGGTTTTGGTGTTGGGACATAAGGAGCCGGAAATGCTGATCGCATTCCTCGGCGTCCTGAAGGCGGGACGCGCCTATGTTCCGGTGGATACCTCGCTGCCTCGGACGCGGATTGCGCAGATTGCGAATCGGTCGGAGTGCGCGACGATTCTCACTCCGGAGGATGTTTCCAAACGGATCGCGGAGGCACCTCGTGAAAGGCCCCGACTGCCACCGAGGGATCCCGGCGCACCGCATTATGTCATTTTCACCTCAGGCAGCACCGGAGAGCCCAAGGGGGTGGTGATCACGTCGGCGAATCTTTCCGTTTTCTTGAACTGGATGCTTGCGGAGCAGCGCTTCGCGAATGGCGACGAAGTCTTTTTGAATCAGGCGCCGTTTTCCTTCGACCTGTCCGTGATGGACCTCTATCTGTCGCTGGTTACAGGAGGCACCCTGTTCAGCGTGACGAAGGAGGATGTTTCCAACTTGAAGCGGCTCTATGAGGTTCTGGCCGTCTCCAGTGTGACGACCTGGGTCTCCACGCCGTCTTTCGCGCAACTATGCCTCGCCGATTCGCAATTTCGGGAGGAGTTGCTGCCGGGCATGCGCCGTTTTCTGTTTTGCGGAGAAACGCTGCCGCCATTCGTTGCGGGGGCGCTCCTGGATCGATTTCCTTCCGCATCGGTCTGGAATACTTATGGTCCGACCGAAGCGACGGTGGCGATGACATCCATCCGGCTGGACAAAGAGACTTTAGCCAGACACAGCTCCCTGCCGGTGGGATTCCCAATGCCCGGAGTCCAGGTGGAGATCATGGATGAATCCGGCTCTCCGATGCCTCCCGGAACTCCCGGAGAGATTCTTATTCGCGGCGCGAACGTGAGTTCCGGATACCTCGGACAACCCGAATTGAGCGAGCGGGTATTTTCCGGCGGGAATGGAGCCGCATCCTATCGAACCGGCGACCTCGGTTACCTCGATTCGACAGGATTGCTTTTCGTGACCGGGAGGATGGATGACCAGATCAAGCTAAGCGGCTATCGAATCGAGCTGGGCGACATCGAGGCGAATTTGCGGGAATTGCCCGGAGTTCGCGACGCGATCGTCCTTCCCGTTCTGAAAAACGGCCGACCCGATGCGCTGGCCGCATTTGTGATCTTACTGGGCCGCGGAGAAGCGTCCGATCTCGAGTTGCTGCTCGCAATGCGCGGCGAACTCTCGAAGAGCCTGCCGGCCTACATGGTGCCCAAACGATTTATCTTCCTGGAAACATTTCCGATGACGGCCAATGGAAAGGCGAATCGGGACAAACTGGGGGAATTGCTGTGATCCCTTATACCGACCTTGGCTATTTCGGCGCACTCCTCGCATTCGCGGCGCCCATTCTGCTGCTTCGAAGGCTTGGGAAGGACGTTCGCTATTGGATTGTCGGCGCATCGGCGATTGTCATTGCCCTCCAATTCTCGACATCCCGTCCGGCCCTGATCTCGCTCGGCATTTTCGCGATGCTTCAGGCGGGCGTCGCCCTGGTCTTTGCAAAGCTCTGCCGGATCGTTCCGTCCAAATCCGGCGAACGCAGATGGTTGTTTTACCTTGCGCTCGCATTGACTTTGCTGCCGCTGATTGCCTGCCGGTTGATTCCCTATTTTACCAAAGGCATCTCCTTTGGATTTCTAGGGATATCTTATGTAACGTTCCGAAGCCTGGACGTCATCTTTGGTCTGGACGACGGACTGATCCTCTCTTTGGACGCAGTCCAGCTTCTCGCCTTTTTATTTTTCTTCCCGCCGCTTTCGTCAGGTCCGATCGACCGCTACCGGCGATTCGAAAAAGACTGGCTATCGCTGCCGGATCGGCCCCGGCTTGTGTCTGACCTGGACGCGGCCGTCCACCATATCTTCCGCGGGCTCTTCTATAAGTTTATCATAGCCTATCTGGTCAAGAAATACTGGCTTGACCCCGTTGGAGCACAGGCGGGCGCGGCGGCGATGGTCTCGTATATGTATGCTTATAGCGCGTTCCTTTTCTTCGATTTTGCCGGCTACAGCGCCTTTGCCGTGGGAGCCAGTTATTTGTTTGGCATCCACACGCCGGAAAACTTCAACCGCCCCTTCCTGGCGGCGGACATCCGGGATTTCTGGACTCGCTGGCACATCAGCCTTTCAAGCTGGTTCCGCGACCATGTTTACATGCGGTTCGTTCTCACAGCGGCCAGGAACAAATGGTTCAAGAATAACCGGAATGCCTCGCACGTGGGCTATGGATTGACGTTCGGCTTGATGGGCGTCTGGCACGGACTGGCGCCTAATTTTCTGATTTATGGATTATACCACGCGGTGCTCCTCATTGGTCATGACATATTCAAGCAGTGGAACCAAAAGCGACAAATCCTTGGCAGCGGCCATTTTTCCAAAGGATTTGGCATTTTTACGACGTTCAACGCGGTCTGCTTCGGTTTCTTGATTTTCTCCGGGCATCTCACCTTCGGATTGAACACCGTGCATCCGAAGGTGAAAGCGGGATTGCATGCCACGAATCGACCTCGTCAAATTCCCGCGATCAAGCGTCCCAGGGCGACGATATCGGTCCACGATGGGGTTGGGACGCTCGCCTGATGGCACGTCCGTGGCGGCACGCGGTCGTTTCCGCCGGAGCGCAGGCCGGTTTGCCTACTCGGTAATGATGTCCTTGTAGGTCTTGCCGGTGGGAATCATCGGCAGCACATGCTCGGTATAAGGCGTCATCACGTCGAGGAGATAGGTTTCCTTGGAATCGAGCATGCGCTGAATGGCGCCCCGGAGATCCTTTTTATGGATCACGCGTTCACAGGTAACACCGAAGCCTTTGCATAGCTCGACATAGTCGGGATAGATGCGATCGAGATCCTTGGGATCGCCGAGGAACGTATGTCCGCGATTGCTGCCATAGAAGCGGTCCTCCCACTGCACAACCATGCCGAGGTGCTGGTTGTTCAGGATGATCGCCTTGGCGGCAATTCCCTCGATGTGGGTCGTGGCAAGCTCCTGCACGTTCATTAGGAACGAGCCGTCGCCGTCGATGTCGATCACCTGCTTGTGCGGACAGGCGACCTTCGCTCCCATCGCGGCGGGATAGCCGAAACCCATCGCTCCGAGGCCCGCGGAGGTGAGGAGCGTGCGCGGCTGGGTGAAGTCGTAGAACTGGGCGGCCCACATCTGGTGCTGGCCGACGCCGGTCGTGATAATCGCCTCGCCCCTGGTCATTTCGCAAAGAAGCTTGATCACGTATTGGGGCTGGATGACGTCGGGAGTGTCCTTGAACGAGAGCGGGAATTTTTTGCGCCAGGACTCGATTTGCTTATACCACTCGGGGAAGCGGCGGAAGGTCTTCGTGCGTTTGAAGCCGCCCTTCTCAAGGATTTGGTTCGAGCGCCGCAGGGCGTATTTCACCTCGCTGAGGATGGGGAGCTTGACGACCTTGTTTTTGTTCAGTTCGGAGTTGTCGATGTCGATGTGAACGATGGTGCCGTGCTCGCAGAATTTCTCCACCTTGCCGGTCACGCGGTCGTCGAAACGCACGCCGATCGCGAGGAGCAGATCGGCTTCGTTCACCGCGTTGTTCGCATACACGGTGCCGTGCATGCCGAGCCATTTGAGAGAGAGCGGATGGGTCTCGGGAAAGCCGCCGATGCCCATGAGCGTGGTGGCCACGGGAATCTGCGCGCGCTCGGCGAATTCGAGGAGTTCCCTGTGCGCGTCGCCGGTAATGATGCCGCCGCCGCAATAGATCATCGGCCGCTTCGCGTTGTTAATGAGGCCGATCATCTCGTGGAGCGCGACATCGTCGGCCTTGTAGTCGATGCGATAGCCGCGGAGATGGATCTCCTTCGGGTAAATCGGCTGCGTTTCCTGATTCTGGATGTTTTTCGGAATGTCGATGAGCACCGGGCCCGGGCGGCCGGTCGTCGCGATGTGGAAGGCTTCCTTCACGATGCGCGGGATATCGTGGATATCCATCACGAGGTAGCTGTGCTTCACAATCGGCAGCGTGATGCCGAACATATCGGTCTCCTGGAAAGCGCCACGGCCGATCATCTCCTGCGGCACCTGGCCGGTGATCGCCACGAGGGGCGTGGAGTCCATGAAGGCGTCGGCAATGCCGGTGACGAGATTGGTCGCGCCTGGGCCGGAGGTGCCCATGCACACGCCGGCCCTACCGGTGGCGCGAGCGTAGCCCTCGGCCGCGAAGACCCCGCCCTGCTCGTGACGAGGAAGGATCGTGCGGATTTTTTTCGACCGCGTGAGCGATTGATGGATGGGCATCGAGCAGCCGCCAGGGTAGGCGAAGATCGTGTCCACGCCCTCGTGTTCGAGACAACTGACGAGAATGTCCGCGCCGTTCATTTTCTGGCCGCGGTCGGGGGCGGCTTTTGCGGGTGTGCGTTTGGACGATTTTGTAGCCATTGGAAAACCAGCCACCATCTGTGATTCGGGTGCGCGAATCAAGCGGAACCGCCCGAAATTGACGCGGCCTGCGCCGGATCAATAGCTGTTGAACACCGCGCCGCCCGTGATCGGAGCGGCCTGATCGACTTTCGCCGCATGGTTCTGGGGGCCTCCCGGTGCGGGAGCGGGCTCATTGACCGTGGCGCAGCCCGCGAGGGCGGCAATCGAGAGGACGAGGCAGAGGAGGGGAGCTTTCATGCGGATGAGTCAAGCAAAACGGTCTCGCGGGAGAAAGCACAAGACGCAGACGCGTTCAAGTTTTCCGCCATCCAGCGCATGGACATCGCGTCCGGCAAGGCGTAGAACGGCCATCCGTATGGGGCTGGAGGAGCTGTTTGAGAACAATCGGAAATGGGCGGACAACGTGCGCGCCGAGGATCCGCATTTCTTCGAGTCGCTCGTGCATCAGCAGGCGCCGAGGTATCTCTGGATCGGCTGTTCCGACAGCCGCGTGCCGGCCAATGAGATCATCGGGCTGAAGCCCGGCGAAGTCTTCGTGCATCGCAACGTCGCGAATCTCGTGATGCATACCGATTTCAACTGCCTCTCGGTCGTGCAATACGCCGTCGAGGTGCTGCACGTGGAGGACATCCTGATCACCGGCCACTACGGGTGCGGAGGCGTGCAGGCGGCGCTTGTGCAGCGCGACATGGGCCTGATCGACAACTGGCTGCACTCGGTGAGCGTGCTCGCGAAGAAGCATCGCGCTTTCCTCGAAGCGGCGCCGAGCGTGACGGATCAACTGGATCGCCTGTGCGAGCTGAACGTGATCGAGCAGGTGCGCATCCTGTGCGAGAACGCGCTCATTCGTCACGCCTGGCTGCGCGGCCAGCGGCTCAGCGTGCATGGCTGCATCTACGGCCTCCGGGATGGGCGGCTCCACGACCTCGGCGCCACCATCTCGTCGCTCGACGAGATCGAGCCGCACAGCGAGCGGGCGCTGCACGCGCTCATCGAGCGCTTCGAGTAGGCCGGTTATTTCGCCCAGGCGACGAGCCCGGCGCAAAGTTCCGCCTTGTCCGCAAAATGGCGGATGCGTCCGCGTGGATCGAGCAAGCCGAAGCCCTCGCCGTAAGCCGCGCCATTGACCACGCAGCAATCGGTGCCGCAGGCGTCGATTTGATGGGCTCCGGCATGCAGCGCGTCTTCCAGCGTGCCATTGAGTTCATACTTCCAGCCGGCGATTTGCGCGTCGGGAAAGTGGCCGCGCAGCTCCGGTAGCAGCTTGCGCGCGGGGCGGAGGGTGAGATGCAGGCCGCCGGCGTGGCTGGGGATCTTGGCTTCTGTCTGCGCCGCGCCGGTCGCGTCGCGCACGGCCTCGACCTCGTAGTCGCAAAGCGCGGCGGCGTGAAAGACGGCCTCGGCCGGACCGAATGCGGCCAACTGCGCGGCAAGGTCGTCGTTGGTCGCAAATGTGCGGGCATCCACCCCGGGCGCGAAGGCGAGCGGCGACGTGGCGAGTTCGCCCTTGTAGCAAACGACCTTTCGGCCCGCGGCGGCGAAGGCATTCGCGAGGAGGATGCCGAGCGTTCCGGTCGAGAAATTCGTGATGCGGCGCACGGCGTCGATGGGAGCATACGCGGGGCCGCAGGTGATGACGATGGGCGCGCTGGAAGGGGTTGACCTCATGCTACGGCTTCGCGGGAATCGCCACGAGGATGAAGAATTGTCCGTTCACCGAGCCCGCCGGAAAGACGAAACCCTTGCTGGTCGTCTTCGAGAGGAAGACATGCACCTGGAATTTCCAGTCGCCGTTTAGCGTGTATTTGCGGCCATTCTGCTCGATGTCCGGATTGCCCTGTCCCGAGCGCTCCGAGGTGAAGACGTAGTGCCCGGGCCACGCAAAAATCTGGTCGATGATTTTGGCGAAGGCGGTGCGCGTCGCCTCGTCCGCGCCGGTGAAATTGACGCAGCGGGCGAAGGCCGCACGGTCGCGCGACATCAGCGCCGAGTTCAGGCTGAACATCAGCCCGTCCCTCGACTCCGCCGCGCGGACGGGCATCGCGCCGAGAGTGAGCGCGAGCGCGAGGATCGAGGCGCGGGGCATCATTGCACGGGCGCGGCTAGCGCGGTTTCATGTGCGGAAAGAGCAGCACGTCGCGAATGGATTCCACTCCGGTGAGCATCATCACGAGCCGGTCGATGCCGATGCCGATGCCGCCGGCCGGGGGCATGCCGTATTCCAGCGCTTCGATGAAATCCTGGTCGATCTTCTGCGTCTCGCCGCCGCTCTGGTCCTCGAGCCGGCGGCGCTGCACGATGGGGTCGTTCAGCTCCGAGTAGCCGGGCGAGATTTCCTGGCCGTTGATCACGAGTTCATAGACATCGACGACGGACGGATCCTCGGCATTTTGCTTCGCGAGCGGGACGAGCTCCTTCGGGCAATGCGTAACGAAGAGCGGGTCCATCGTTTTTTCTTCGATGAGTTTCTCGAAGAGGTGCTGGGTGACCTCGAAATCCGCGACGCAATGCGAGGCGTCGATGCCCAGCTCGGAGCAGCGGGCGCGGCGCAGCTCGGGCGTGAGTTCATACCAATCGGGCGAGATGCCGCGAATGAGGTCGGCGTAGCGCGCGCGCCGCCAGGGCCGCGCGAGGTTGATCATCTTTACCACGTTGCCGTCGGCGTCGCGGTGCGCGATTTGCAAGCCGCCGCAGATCGTCTCCGCGAGATGGCAGATAAGCTCCTCGACGAGCCCGGCCATTTTCTCGAAATCCGCGTAGGCCCAGTAGGCCTCGAGCATGGTGAACTCGGGGTTGTGGCGCCGCGAGATGCCTTCGTTGCGGAAGTTCCGGTTCAGCTCGAAGACCTTGGGGAAGCCGCCGACGAGCAGGCGCTTGAGGTAAAGTTCCGGCGCGATGCGCAGGAAAAGGTCCATCCCGAGTGCGTTGTGGTGCGTCTGGAATGGCTGGGCCGCCGCTCCGCCGGCGACGGCCTGCATCATCGGCGTCTCGACCTCGACGAAGCCGCGTTCCTCGAGGAAGCGGCGGATCGCGCGGACGATGGCAATGCGTTTTCCGAACACCTCGCGCGACGCGGGATTTGCGATAAGATCGAGGTAGCGCTGGCGGTATTTGATCTCGGTATCCTGCACGCCGTGCCACTTGTCGGGCAGGGGACGCAGAGACTTGGCCAGCACCTCGAAGCGCTTCACGCGGATCGTGGGCTCGCCGGTTTTCGTGATAAAGCCTTCGCCTTCGACGCCGATGAAGTCGCCGATGTCGAGATTCTGGAAAATGGCGAATGCCTCGTCGCCGACCTCCTTCGCATGGAGAAAAATCTGCATGCGCCCGGTTACGTCGGAAAGGTCGAGAAACTGGCTCTTCCCCATGTCGCGGTGCGCGGTGATGCGCCCGGCCGCCCGCAAAGGAGCTGCCTCGGCGAACTTCGCCCGCACGTCGGCGACGGCGCCATCGGTCTCGAATCCGCGGCCAAAGGGCGCGACATCCGCTGCGTGCAGGGCGTCAAGTTTCTGACGGCGAATGGCGAGAAGGTCGGAGAGCGAAGACGGTTCCATGCGGAGGACTGGCAGATTTTCCGACAACGCCGGGCGTCACAACTCTAAAGTGCGCGCTGGCCGTCACGCGCGCAAGGACCGCGGGGATGCGACGGACTCAATCAGTAGCTGTGCGACGTAAGCTGCGTCTTGCCGCGAAAGATATAGTAGATGCACGCCGTGTAGGTGAGCACGATCGGGATGCCGATGAGGGCGATGATGAGCATGATGCCGAGCGTCTTCGGCGAGGACGACGCGTTTGCGATCGTGAGGCTGTGCTCCGGCGAGGGGCTTGAAACCAGCATGTGCGGGTAGTAGGTGAGGCCGAAGGCGGCCATCATGAGAGCCATGCCGAGGCAGGAGCAGAGGAAGGCATTGAAGTCGCGGCCGTGGTGGAATTCGCGCGGGATGTTGAGAATGACGAGGACCTGCAGGGCGACGACGAGGAAAATGAAGGGCCGCTCGCGGATGGTCGCCAGGACCTGCGGCACCTCGATGAGGGTGTAGAAGTTGAACAGGATGTAGGCGGCGAGGAACGTGCCGATGAGTCCGGGAATCCAGCCGCGGACGGTCTCGTGCAGCTCGCCCTCGGTTTTCATGACGAGGTAGATCGCGCCGTGCATGGCGAAGAGCAGCAGCGTGGTGACGCCCAGGAGCAGGGAATAAGGATTGAGGAGGCCGAGGAGGGTGCCGGTGAATTCGTGGTGGGCGTCGAGCGGGATGCCGCGCATGACATTGCCCATCGCGGTGCCGATGAGCAGAGCGGAGACCGCGCTGCCGATGCTGAAGAGGATGTCCCACATCTGCCGCCACCAGGGCCAGGGCTCCTTGCTGCGGAATTCGATGGCGACGGCGCGGAAGATGAGCGCGCAGAGCAGGAGCATGAACGGCAGGTAGAAGCTCGAAAACGCCGTGGCGTAGGCCTCGGGAAACGCGGCGAACAATGCCCCCCCGCCGGTGACGAGCCACACTTCGTTGCCGTCCCACACGGGGCCGATCGCATTGAGAAAGAGCCGGCGGTGTTCATCCTTCCGCGCGAAAAGGTGAATCGCGCCGACCCCAAGGTCGAAGCCGTCGAGGATCGCGTAACCCGTGAGCAATACGCCCACGAGGATGAACCAGATGAGCTGCAAGTCGAGTTGGATGCCGGCGATGGTCATGCGCGTTCCTCCAGGTCGTCGGTGCGGAGCACGGCCCGCCAGCTCTCGGGCAGCTCGCGGCCCTCTGGTTGCTCGTCCGGCCCGTGCTGGATCTTGCGGGTGAGCAGGTAGATGAACAGCATGAAGAGGAGCAGATAGACGGCGCCGAAGAGCAGCAGCGAGGTGAGGATTTGGTTCGCTGTCACGACCTTCGAGAGCGCCTGCGAGGTTCTCAATAACTCGTAAACGATCCACGGCTGGCGACCCATTTCGGCGGTGAACCAGCCGGCCTGGTTCGCGATCTGCGGGCCGAGCACCGAGAGCACGCAGGCCCACAGGAGCACGCGCGTCGGCAGCCAGGCCGTGCGGAAGAGCCAGCCCCGCCACCAGAAAAACCCGGCCACTACGACCAGCGCGAAGAGCGCGCTGCCCACACCGACCATCAAGTGGTAGGTCTGGAAGACGACGGGGACGTTCGGCCAATAGCTCCGGCGAATTGCGGGCAGTTCCGCCGCAGTCGCCCCCGGATGAAACCGCTGCAGGAAGCTGTCAGGCGGCAGGTCCTTGAGGCCGGACACGGGCTTCGCCGCGTCGTGGTAGGTGAGGAAGCTCAGGAGGGCGGGAATTTGCAGCGCGTGGGTGGTTTCGGTTTTGGCATCCACCCAGCCGACGATGCCGAGTGGAGCGTAAGGCTGGGTCTGAAAGAGTCCCTCGATGGCGGCCAGCTTCACGGGCTGGTTGCGCGAGACGCCCGTGGCGGTGAGATCGCCGCTCACCATCTGGAGCAAAGTCGCGACTGTGCCGAAGGCGAGCCCGACCTTGAGCGAGGCCCGCGCGAATGCCTCGTGCCGCCGCCGCAGCAGGTAGAATGCGCTGATGCTCACGACAAGGAACGCCCCCGCCATCCACGCGCCGAGCACGACGTGCGTGAGCCGGTCCACGGTCGAGGGGTTGAAGACCATCGCCCAGAAATCGTCCACCACCGCGCGCACCGTGCCGAGATCGGCGGGGACGACGGCGTGGTCCGGCGGCAGGATCACCGGCTTGCCATCGACCATGCGTTCGAGGTGGTAGCCGGCGGGCGTTTGCATCCAGGAATTTGCCACGACGATCCACACCGCGCTGAAGTGCGCGCCGGCGGCGACCATGCAGGTGGCGAAGAAGTGCAGTTTCGGCCCGACCTTGTTCCAGCCGAAGAGCAGGATCGCGAGAAAGCCGGATTCCAAAAAAAACGCGAAGATGCCCTCGGCCGCAAGCGCGCTGCCGAAGATGTCGCCGACGAACCGCGAATAGGTGGCCCAGTTCGTGCCGAACTCGAATTCCATCACGATGCCCGTTGCGACGCCGATGGCGAACGTGAGCGCGAAGACTTTCGTCCAGAACCGCGCCATGGTGTGGAAAAGGATGTTCCCGGTGCGCAGCCAGCAGGTCTCCATGATGACCAGCGCCAGTCCCAGGCCGATGGAAAGCGGCGGGTAGATGTAGTGCACCATCACCGTGAAGGCGAACTGGATTCGGGCGAGGATTTCCGCGGTCACGGGTAGGATTCAATCACCAGCCGCATCCACCGGCCAACCCCTTCTTTGCGGATATCTCCGCCAGCTTTGATCCGGATCAAGATTCCGAAGGTGCACGCGCCGTGAGATGAGGCGATGCGAGACCGCGCGGCCACATCGTTTGCCATCGCCGTGCCGAAGCCTGCCGTCGGGGGCTTGCTGCTCCCCGGCGTCGTCGTCATTGGGTGGCTTTTTTTGGCAGCCACCTTTGCAGGAGAGCCCAGGCGGGCGGAAGGAGGAAGAGCGAGATGCAGGCGTCAATGGCCAGGCCGATCGCGCAGGTGCGGCCCAGCTCGGCGAGGCCGAGATTGTTGGCCCAACTGATTGAGCCGAAGCCCGCGACCGCCGAGGCGCAGCACAGCAGGATGACGAGGGCGAGGTCGCGTTGCGCGGCGGAGACATCGCCGCCGTTCCGGCGCAGCGCGAGGAGAAGCAGGATGCTGTAATCGGTGCCCGTGCCGAGCAGGAGCAGCACGGCGGCGAGGCCGAACAGGCCGATCGTGCCGCCGAGCAGGGTGATCGCGCCGGCGAGGCACGCGAGCACGAGCGCCGTGGTTGCGATGAAAAGCAGCACCGCGCGAATGCTGCGGAGGCCGAAGGCGAGAATGCCGACGACGCCGGCGAAGAGCGCCGCCATCACGCGCAGCATCTCGCCGGGGACGACGCGTTTGAGTTCGCGCCCGAGCTGCTCCCAGCTCACGAGATAGATGCCTTCGGCGCCAATGGTGTCGAGCAGCGCATTTTCGCGGCCTCGCACGGGATACACGATGCCGGAGGCAAGGAACTGGCCCCCGTCATGCTTCACGAAGCGGCGCAGAATCCAGGAGCTGACGGCGTTCGACGGCCAGATGGGCGGAGATTTTGCTGACCACGCGGTCCATTGACGAACGACGGATTCCGTCAGCGCGAAGGCCGGTTCGGTAAACCCTGCGTCGAGCAGCGTCTGGCGCAGGCGCGGGAGGTCGCCGGCAAGGGGAGCGGTCCGCGCAAGATTCTCCCGCTGCCGGGCGGCATCGGGCCACAACGGGAGCGCGGTTTGAAACGAGGCGGTGTCGCCGCGCTGCACGGCGGCGGAAAGCTGGCGCCCGGCCTCGCGCAGGCGCGCGGAGACCTCGTCCGGCGTTGAGCCTGTGACGACGAGGCTGAGCAGGCCGCGGTCGTCGCTGAGGCGCGCGTAGAGTTTGTCCATGGCGACGTAGGCGTCGCTCACGCGAGGGCGCATGGTATTCGCCGAGAAGTCGATTGCGGGAGGGCCTTTGATGACGAGCGCGCCCAGGAGGACAGCGACGAGCGCGAGGACGAGCCACGCTCCCGCGCGAAAAAAACGCGGTGAGGTGACGAGGCGCTCGGCGGGAACCGGAGTCGCGATCGGCGCGACGCGCTGGTTGCGCATCGCGAGCGGCGCGAAGATGCCGAGCATCACCGCCGCGCCGACGAGCACGCCGATGCCGACGAGATTGCCGAGTTGCGAAAGGCCGGGGAGGCTGCTCAGATTCAGCGCGAAGAACGCGGCGGCCGTCGTGCTGCAGGTCCAGGCGATGTTGAGAAAACATTTTCGGCGCAGATCGCCGAGCGAGCCGGGATGGCGCGTCGCCTGGTGAAAGACGAAGTAGCCGTAATCGACGCTGAGCCCGATCATTACAGACGCGAAGCCGACGCCGATGACGGTGAGCTGGTCGAGGAACCAGCCCGCCGCCGCCAGGGCGAGCAGGAAGGTGAGCGCAAGCATCGCGAGCAACGTGACGAGCGGGCGGATGCGGCGGTAGCAGAGCCAGAAGATCGTGGCGATGAGCAGGAGCGTGCTGCCGCCGGTGAGGGTCATCTCGCCCTGCATGTTGCCCGAGATGTCGGCGACGAAGCTCGGCTGGCCGGTGAAGCCGAGGGTGACGTGGTGCGTGCGGTTCCAGTCCGCGGCGAGCTGTTTGACGGTCCGCACCCAGCGGATCGCATCGACGTAGTTCCCGAGATGCGCGGCGCTTTCCACATAGATCACGCGGAATGTGCCGTCGGCGGAGGCAAATTCATCATTGCCCTGGGCCATCGCGCTGAGCGGCAGCGATGTGGTGAGGCCGAAGGGATCATAACTGCGCAGGGCGACGGTCTCGGGCGCGAGCGAAGTCGAGAGTTCGTCGAGCGCGTCGCGCAGCGTCGCGGGTGCGTGGGCGGGATCGAGGCGTGCGAGCGCGGCGGCGAAATCGTGCGGCGGCAGGTTGAGGAGTTGGAAGGCGAGCAGCTCGCCGAGCTGGACGGGATTCTCTTCCCACGGCGGCCTTGCGGCGGTTTGCTTGACCAGGTCGGGGTGCGCTGCGAGTGCGGCGGCGAGAGAGTCCGCTGCGGCCTCCGCGGTCTCTCCGTCACGGGCATCGAGCGTGATGATGAGCTCGTCGGGGAGCGCGAAGTATTTAAGGAGCAGCGAGAGGCCCTGGACCTGCGGGAGGTGCGTGGGGAGCAGCTTCAGAATCTCGACGTTGAAGCTGATGCGCGAGAGGCCGCCGATGACGAAGGCCAGCACGAGCGCGCCGGGCAGGATCCAGCGAAAATTACCTCGCATCGCGGATTTGGTAGCCGGCGAAATCGTAACGGAAGAGGGCGGGATCGAGCGGCGAGTTGACGCGGGTGTTCCGGAAATCCGTGCGCATCGAGGAGCCTTCGCGCGTGACGATCTCGAAGGCGAGCAGCTTCCCGGAATCCGCGTCGAAATCGAGCGCGACCTTCGCGAGGAAGCGGCGCGCCTGGGCGTCGCGGGGGAGCAGATCCAGATGGCAGCGGCCGCCGTCCGTGCGGATCGACAGGACCTCGAACCGGCGCTGGAAATCGTCGAAGTCGTCGGCGAACGGAAAGCTCATCATGCCGAAGCCCTGCGCGCCGGCCTTCTGGCCGATGCGGCCGATGGGCGACCGCTCGACGAGGCGCCTCGCCGGCTGGATGATCTGGATTTCCTTCCCGTCGCCGAGGGCGATCGTCTTCGGCGGATCGCCAATCTGCCAGCGGAAGGACGACGGCGCGCGGAACCAGAATTTCCCCTGTGCGACGGCGGGGCTGCGCAGCGTGCGCAGGGAGCGGGTCTGCGAGAAGTCGGACTCGATGCTCTCGATGGTGCGCTGGCGGGCGATCCATTTGCGGACGGGCGTCAGGTCGGGCGGCGGCGCGGATTCGGCCAGCAAGCCGGAGGCGGTCGCGAGGAACAGCAGGGCGAAGCGCATGGGCGATACGTTCGCGAAGGCCCGGCGGGCGATCAATGCAATCTTCGCTGCCGGTAAAATGCGAAGACCACGCCGCCGCAGAGATTCCAGACGAGTGAGGCGGTGAAGCCGCCGAGCGAGACGAGGACGGCGGTCGCGAGCGGGACGCCGCCGAGCGCGCCGAGCAGAAATTGAAAGCTCTGCTCGCGCACGCCCAGCCCGGCGATGGAAATCGGCACGGTGACGAGGGCCTCGGAGATGGGCGTCGCCGCGAGCAGGTCGCGCGCGCTCACCGCCGCGCCGATGGCGCGCGCGCTGCAATAAAAGATGGTGAACTGTCCGCTCCACGCGGCAAACGAAAGGCCTGCCGCCTTGAGCATGCCGCGCCAGCCGGTGAGCATGGCGCGGAATGCCTGATGCACCTCGCCGCCGTGGCGCCGGAAAAAGTCCCTGCGGCGAACCCAGGCCGGAGGCGGAACCAGGCCGACCACGATGATGAGTGGCACGGCGCTGAGGCACAGCGCCAGATAGGCGATGAGCAGCCAGAAGATCGCCGCGGTCGCGGGGTGGGCGAGCAGGGTGTCCGCGCGGGACAGCGTGAACAACGCCGCCGCGAGGGCGAGCGCGAAAATTCCCGTGAAGTGGTCGATGAGAATGCTGAGCGCGGCCGTGATCTTGCGTTGCGGAGCCTCGCGGATGACGAGGAGCGCCTTCATGAGGTCGCCGCCCGTCGCGCCGAGAATGAACAGGTCGAAGAAATAGCCGATGAGCCAGATTGCTGCGGCGCGGCGGAAGGGGATCGGGATGCCGAGCACGTGAAGGACGCAATGCCAGCGGGTGATCGAGACGGCGACGGTCGCTCCCGCGATGACGACGGCCAGGCCGAGCCAGCGCGGATCTGCTGCGGCGAGCAGCGCGGCGATGCCGGCGCGGGTTTCCGGTGTGTGGAAGATCCACGTGAGCAGCGCGGCGGAGATGGCCGCCTGCAGGAGCTTCAGGCCAAACCGCCACCGGCCGGGACGGCCATCAATTGCCCGGGCGGGTGAGCCGGATGACACGCTCCTCCTCGATCGAGAATGGCACGGACCTCGAGTAGGTGCCGGCGAGCGCGCCGTCGGGCCGCTCGGTGAGGATGGCGGTGTAGGAGGTCCAGCCATTTTCCGTAATCGCGAGGTAGAGCCTGCTGCCGTTCAAAACTCCGCCGACCGGATAGCCGCCCAGGATGCCGGTGACGCGGCTGCCCTGCTGCTTGAACTGCGCGTCGCCCCAGTCGTCGGAATGCCACGCCCCGGCGACCTTGAGGCCGGGCGAGCCGGCGTGGGCGCGGAGCCATTCGGCGGTGGCGGAGTTGTTGCGCGCGAAGTCCTCTGCGGATTTGCAGCCGGCGGTGAGGGAAACGAGGATGGCGAGAGCGAGGCGGAGAAACTGGCTCATGCGCCCCGACGATTGTCAAAAGGCCGCGCCATGTAAAGGCGCGCGTCGCCCGGGGCGCGCTTCATCAGGCGGACGGCGGGGCGCCCTGCGTGTGGCGGATCTCCTCGGCGGCCACGGAGAAGACGACGTCCTCGCCGAGATTGGTCGCGTGGTCGCCGATGCGCTCGACGAACCGCGCGATAAAGATGAGGTTCAGGTAGGGCTGGATGAGGTGCGGTTCCTCGGCCATGCGCTCGGTGCAGGCTTCGGCGAACTGCCGGTTCATCTCGTCGAGTTCGCGGTCGCGGGGCTTGAGTTCGCGCGCGAGGGCGGCGTTGTCGTCCGCGTAGGCCTTGATCGCGTCGGCAAACATGCGGGATGCCTTTGCGAACATCGGCTCGAGCGAGCGGACGGACGAGAGCTCCGGCTGCGCGCTGAGTTTGCGGGCGCGGCGGGCGATGTTCACGGACTGGTCGGCGATGCGCTCGATGTTCACGCTGGCCTTCATTGCGGTGACAACCTGGCGGAGGTCGGAGGCGACGGGCTGGAATCGCAGCAGGAGCTCGACGCCCTCGCGGTCCACCTGGATTTCGAGGAGGTCGATCTCCTCGTCGTCGGCGATGACGACGTTGCTGAGTTCGTCATCGCGTTCGAAGAGGCCTTTCGTGGCATTCGCGAGATTGCGTTCGGCGAGGCTCGCCATCATGAGGACGTTGTTGCGCAGGGAGTGGAGCGCGTGGTCGAAGGTCCCGAGAATGTGGGTTCCGTTGGGCATGGCGGGTGGGATCAGCCGAAGCGGCCGGTGATGTAGTCCTCGGTCTGCTTTTGCGCGGGGTTGGAAAAAATCTTCTGCGTGCGGTCGAACTCGATGAGCTTGCCGAGATAGAAAAAGGCGGTGAGGTCGGAGCAGCGGGTGGCCTGCTGCATGTTGTGGGTGACGATGACGATGGTGAATTCCTTTTTGAGTTCGTGAATGAGTTCCTCGACCTTCGCGGTGGCGATGGGGTCGAGGGCGGAGCAGGGCTCGTCCATGAGCAGGACCTCGGGCCGGTTCGCGATGGCGCGGGCGATGCAGAGGCGCTGCATCTGGCCGCCGGAGAGGCTGAGCGCGCTGTCGTGCAGGCGATCCTTGACCTCTTCCCAGAGCGCCGCGCCCTGCAGGCTGCGTTCCACGGTTTCATCGAGGACGCGGCGGTTGTTCTGCCCGGCGATGCGCAGGCTATAGACGATGTTTTCGTAGATCGATTTCGGGAAGGGGTTCGATTTCTGGAAGACCATGCCGATGCTGCGCCGGAGGGCGATGATCTCGATCTTCGGGTCGAAAATGCTGTGACCGTTGATCGTGATGTTCCCCTCGTGGCGGACGCCGTCGATGAGGTCGTTCATGCGGTTGAAGTTGCGCAGCAGGGTGGATTTGCCGCAGCCGGAGGGGCCGATGAACGCGGTGACCTGGCGCTGCGGGATGTCGAGATTGACATCGAAGAGCGCCTGTTTTTTGCCGTAGTGAAAATTGAACTGCGTGACCTTGAGAAAGTCCGCGCGAGGCTCGGCGGATTCGGTCGGACTCGCTGCGGATGCGGTGCTGGGTTCCATCGTCGGCATGGCGGATTATTTTTTGCGGAAGATGACCTGCGCCATCACGTTCGCAATGGTTACAAAGATCACAAGGACAAGCGAGGCTGTCCACGCCATGTTCACCTGATGCTCGAAGGGCAGGGTCGAGAAGTTGTAAATGAGCACCGCGAGCGAGGCGGTGGGCTCCTTGATCGACTGCATCCAGTACTGGCTGAATAGCGCGGTGAAGATGAGCGGGGCCGTCTCCCCGGCTGCCCGGGCCACGGCGAGCATGATGCCGGTCATGATCGCGGGAAGCGCGTCGGGCAGGACGATGCGCCAGATCGTCTGGAAATTCGTGGCACCAAGGCCGTAGGAGGCTTCGCGGAAGGCCTTCGGCACGCCGAGGAGCGCCTGCTCGGCGGTGAGGATGATGGTGGGGAGGACAAGAATCGCGAGCGCGAAACCGCCCGCCCATGCAGAGAAGCCGCCGGTGGCGAGGACGATGACGGCGTAGGCGAAGACTCCGCAGATGATCGATGGGATGCCGGTGAGGAGTTTCGCGACGAAGCGCACGGCATGGGCGAGGCGCGAAGCGGGGGCGTATTCGTTGACGTAAATGGCCGAGAGCACACCGAGCGGTGCGGCGAGGACCAGGGCGATCCCGACCATGATGAGGGTGCCGGCGACGGCATTGCCGAAACCTCCGCCGCTCATGCCCGCGGCGGGCGGAAGGAGACGGAAGACATCCAGATTGAGAAGGGGCAGGCCCCGCTTCAGCAGCAGGAAAATGATGGAGACAAGCGGAATGAGGGTGAGCAGGGCGAGGACGACGCAGAGGACATTGAGCGCGCGGTTGCCGAGGGCGCGCCGGCCGGAATTCGCCGTGTGAACGCGATGGAAGAAGTCCTCCGGGGCGGCGGTGGGCGCGGTGCTCATTTATCGGATGCCGGCGGTTTGCCGTTGGGTGTAGCGCAGGACGGCCTCGCCAAGGACGTTCACGAGCAGGGTGAGGGCCATGAGGACGAGAGCGGCATACATGAGCGAGTTGATTTGCAGGCCGTCGGCTTCGCCGAATTGATTCGCGAGCAGGCCGGCGAGGGTGCCGGCGGGCGAGAGGAGGGACGAGGTGAGGCGCGAGCTGTTGCCGATGAGCATGGCGACCGCCATCGTTTCGCCCATGGCGCGGCCGAGGGCGAGGATGGTCGCCGCGACAATGCCGGGCGCGGCGGTGGGCAGCAGGACGCCGAGGATTGTCTCCCAGCGGGTCGCGCCGAGGGCATACGAACCCTCGCGGAGCGTCGCGGGAACGGCGACCAATGCGGCGCGGGAGATGGCGGTGATGGTGGGCAGGATCATGAGCGCGAGCACGAGGCTGGCGGTGAGCATGCTGTTGCCGTAGGCGGGCGGGGCGAAGAGCGTGCCGAGGATGGGCACGCCCTTGAACGTGACGACGGCCCACTGGCCGAAGATTTTAACAAGAGGGATGACGACGAAGATGCCCCACAAGCCGTAAACGACGCTGGGGATCGCCGCGAGCATTTCGACCGTGAACCGAATGAACTGGCGGATGGGAGGCGCGAGAAAATCCTCGCTCAGAAAGATGGCGACCGCGAGGCCGAGAGGCAGCGCGAAGAGGATCGCAATGAATGCGCTGACGCTCGTGCCGACAAGAAATGGAAGGATGCCGAACGCGTCGCGGTTGGGCACCCAGCGGCCGTCGGTGATGAAGCCGAATCCGAATTTATGGATCGCGGGAAGGGACTGGTGGGTGATCTCGAAGACCATCCAGGCGAGGGTGGCGACGGTGAGAACCGACGCCACCCCGCAGAGGATGCGAAAGAGGTCGGGACCACGGCGGAAGACCTTGAGTCCGCCCTGCGCCTGGATGCGTGTGGTCATGACCCTCCGGCTGAAGGCAGCCTATTTGACGGTGGCGAGAGCGGCCTGGCTTTTTGCGACGACCGCGGCCGGGAGCGGGATGTAGCCGAGGTCGGTCGAGAATTTCTGGCCGTCGGTGAGCGCCCATTCGACGAAGCCCTTCAAATCGGCGAGCTTGGCGGCGTCGGCATATTTTCCGTAGAGCAGCAGCCAGGTGAGGCTGGCGATGGGGTAGTCATCGGCTCCGGTGGGATCGACGGGCCAGGCGCGCAGGTTGGCGGGCAATTCCATGTGGCCGAGCGTCGCCGCGCCGCTGTCGTCGGCCGGTTTGATGAAGTTGCCGCTCTTATTCTCGATGACGGCCATCTGGAGGCCGTTGCCCTTGGCGTAGCCGTATTCCACGTAGCCGATGGTGCCGGGACTTTGCTTGATGAGAGCGGTGACGCCTTCGTTGCCCTTGCCGCCTGCGCCGACGGGGAAGGTGACGGATTTGTCGGTGCCGACCTGGTCGGCGAAATCCTTGCTCACGGCGGAGAGGTGCTGGGTGAAGATGAACGTCGTGCCGGAGCCGTCGGAGCGGTAGGCGACATTGATCGGCGTGGACGGGAGATCGACGCCCGGATTCGCCTTCTTGATGATGTCGTCGTCCCACTTCGTGATCTTGCCGAGGAAGATGCCGACGAAGGCCTCGCGGGAGAGCTTGAGGTTGTCAATGCCGGGCAGATTGTAGGCGAGGACTTCGATGCCGGCGGTCGCGGGGATCATTACCGCGCCTTTATTGGCGGGCACTTTGGCGAGTTCCGCATCGTTCATCGCGGCATCGCTGGCGCCGAAATCGACGGTGCCGGCGATGAACTGCTTCACGCCCGCGCCGCTGCCGACGGACTGGTAGTTCACTTTCACATCGGGATGGAGCTTGTTGTATTCCACGGACCAGCGCTGGTAGAGCGGGGCGGGGAAGGTGGCGCCGGCGCCGCTGAGCTGGCCTGCGTGAGAAGGCGCGGCGAGGGCGAGCACGGCGAAGGATGCGAGTTGGGTGAGGGTCGATGGCTTCATGGGATTGAGGAAATGGGTTGCAAGGGAAATCATGCGAACGAGCCGGGCGGGCGCAAAAGACGTTGTGTGACGATCTCGTAACACGGAGGGGTTGTTGCACCTCCGCGCTTGACGTGGCGAGCCAAAAACGGGGTGGGGTGATGTCAGGCGGGGGCGCATTGCCCGGCGCACCACGTCTCGATCTGCGCTCGGATCGCATCGCGGATACGTCGCGTGCCGGCGAGGCGCTCCTCCCGCGTGCCGGTGAGGGCCGAGGGGTCGGGGAAGCTCCAGTGCAGCCGCTGGGTCACGCCCACGAAGATCGGGCAGCGCTCGGCGCTGGCTTCGTCGCATACGGTGATGACGTGGCTGTAGATGCGGCCCTGTTTGGAAAGCTCGAAGACTGCCTGCGTGCCTTTTTTCGAGAGGTCGATGCCGACTTCGGCCATGACCTCGACGACGAGGGGGTTCAACGTGCCGGGCTCGAGGCCGGCGCTGGCGGCTTCGAAGCGCTCGGAGCAGGCGGCGGCGAGGAATGCCTCGGCCATCTGGCTGCGGGCGCTGTTGTGGATGCAGACGAAGAGGATGCGGGACTTTTCCATTTTGGATTTTAGATTTTGGATTTTGGATTGGCTGCTGCGGAGTGCGCGCCTTCACGCAGGCCGGCGGCGTAGGCCTCGAAGACGCGGGCGATTTCGTCGCGGACACGGCGGAAGACGGCGCGGATTTCCACGTTGCTGCCGGTGGCGTGCGCGGGATCGTCGAAGCCCCAGTGGTGGCGGTTTACGTGGCCGGGGAACATGGGGCAGCTCTGGTCGGCATTCCCGCAGACGGTGATGACGGTGCGAACGGAGCGGTCGAGGAAGCCGTTCATGTGCTTCGAGGCGTGGGAGGAGAGGTCGATGCCGAGCTCGCGCATCACTTCGATGGCGACGGGGTGGACGGTGCCGGCGGGCTGCGATCCCGCGCTGGCGACCTCGACGAGATCGCCGGCGGCCCGGCGAAGGATTCCCTCGGCCATGTGGCTCCGGCAGGAGTTGCCGGTGCAGAGGATGAGGACGAGGGGTTTCGCCATTTTGGATTTTGGATTGGGGGAGGGCTGCGGGGCGGGGTCAGGCGGTTTTTGCCGGGCCGCATTCATACCAGGCGCGGCTGGAGGTGCAGAGGCGGCAGACGGAGAGCATGACGGGCACTTCGACGAGGACGCCGACGACTGTGGCGAGGGCCGCGGGAGAGGTCGCGCCGAAGAGGGTGATCGCGACGGCGACGGCCAGCTCGAAGAAGTTGCTGGCGCCAATGAGCGCGCCGGGGGTGGCGACGTTGTGGTTCACATGGAAGCGGCGCATGAGGGCGTAGGTGAGGCCGGAGTTGAAATAGACCTGGATGACGATCGGGATCGCGAGCAGAAAGACGGCGGTCCAGTTGCCCAGGAGATTCTCCGCCTGGAAGGCGAAGATGAGGATGAGCGTGACGAGCAGGGCGAAGATGGTGACGGGCCGAAATCGCGGCAGGAACGCGCGCTCGAACCACTCCGCGCCGCGCGCCCGGATGAGCAGGATGCGGCTGACCCAGCCGGCGGCAAGCGGGATGACGATGAAAACGAGGACGGAGGTGAGGAGCACCGCGCCGGGGATGGCGACGCCGCTTACGCCGACGAGGAACATGACGATCGGGGCGAAGGCGAAGACCATGATGAGGTCGTTGATCGCGACCTGCGCGAGGGTGTAGGGGCCGTCGCCGTCGGTGAGGTAGCTCCAGACGAAAACCATGGCGGTGCAGGGGGCCGCGGCGAGGATGATGAGGCCGGCAGTGTAGTTCCTCGCCGTGAGGGGATCGATCCAGCCGAGCTTCGACGAGAAGAGCCATTGGATGAAGATCCAGCCGAGCAGGGCCATGCTGAAGGGCTTGACCAGCCAGTTTACGAAGAGGGTGATGAAGAGCCCCCTGGGCCGGGCAAAGACGCCGCGGATGCCGCCGAAGTCGATCTTCAGCATCATCGGGTAGATCATGAGCCAGATGAGCGCCGCGATGGCGACGTTCACATGCGAGTCGCGGCCAAATTCGAACTGGCTGATGCGCCGCGTGAGGCCGGGCGCGAGCGTGCCGAGGGCCACGCCTGCGAGCATGCAGAGCAGGACCCAGAGCGAGAGGTAGCGCTCAAAAATTTCGAGGCGCTTCGTGGTGGCCGGGGTATCGTGCATGGCCGATCAGCAGCAACCCGAGCCGGGGGCGCAGCACGATGGTGCCTGGTCGGCGGAGGCGAGGCCGCAGGCTTCCTTTGCGAGGCAGTCGGTGTGCTTCTCGCCAAGCATGAGCACGAGGGAGCCGTCCGTGGCGGCGGCGGAGAGGACGGGGTATTGGGAGATGGAGCAATCTTCGTATTCCACCTCGACGGGCAGCGTCTCGTTGGGCGTGAGTCTCGCAAAGAGATCGAGCACCCGCGCGAACTTGCCTGCGGTGAAGCGGTGATCGATGTCGTCCGCGACCCATGCCTGAAGCAGGCAGCTCTCGTCGTGATGCATGTCCCCGCCGCAATCGATGAATCGTTTCACGACGTGGCCGACCTCCGTGATGTGGAAGTGGGCGGGCACCGGGTCTCCGTCGGGCAGGCGGATGGCGAGGTTCAGATCGGGATGGGCGGCGAGGGCGGCTTTGAGATCGGAGAGATTCATGTGATGGATGGTTGGTAAAACGGCCAATGATTGTGATTGCAGGCAATTCACGCGGCGCGGCAGGAGGCGCCGTCCGCGTTGACGCCGGCAATAAAGTCCACGCAGCGGAGGAAATCCAGGAAGCAGGGGCAGGCGAGGCGGTAATACTGGTTGAGACCGCGTTTCTCGACGACGACGATTCCCGCCTTCTTCATGATGGCCAGATGCTTCGAGACCGTCGAGATGTCGGCTCCGACCAGGCTGGTGAGTTCGCCGACGGATCGCTCGCCATCCGTGAGCGTTTCCACGATGAGGGTGCGCGAGGGGTGGGCGAGGGCCTTGATGACCCCGGCGCGGATGACGTGGCGCGGGCGCTGGTTCACAGCGCCATACTTGGCCAAAGCGCCAAGTATGTCAAGCGGGACGGCCTAAAAAATCACGCCGCTCGTGAATCCAAGGATCGTGGCGTTTTCGATGTTGTCGGTGCCGTTGGGCTTGATGATGTATTGGAGGAACGGCTGAAAATAAGCGAAGTCCGTGATCTGCACGCGGTACCCGGTTTCGAGCACGGCAGTATAGTTCGGCTGATTCACGGTGCCTTTCTCCTGCAAGGTCTGGATGTTGTAGAAGCTGTATTGGCCAAAGCTGAAGGCGATCAGCGTCTGGTCCTTGTCCCGGCCGGGGATGAGGCCCTTGTAAACGAGCCCGGTGTGGAAATAGAAGGGCAGGCTGTTGTCATACTTCGGCGAGTAGGTGAAGAGATTGAAGACATAGAGGCCCTGGTCGGAAAGTTTCGCGGGCTCGACGGTCTCCTTCACCTCCTTGAACGACTTGCCGTCGGCCGCACTGGCGACGGATTTGCCATCGGATGCGCCCTTGCCCAGCACCGGGGCTTCGGGCTCCGGCGAGGGTTCGCGGAAAACCATCTGGTCCGCCTGCCAGTAAAAGCCGTAGCGGCCAGGGTAGCGCGCGCCGTTGTAGCTGTTGTTCCATTCGCCGTAATAGTAGCCGCCGACCGTGTATTTGCCGGGAAGTTTAGACTCGCCGAGCTTGGGAGTCAGCCCGGTTTCGGCGATCGCGTAGAGGCCGTTCTGGCTTTGATCCGGCTCGTAGCCCTGAAAGGCGAGGCCGTGGTTCGCGGTGGAGGTCGCCTGCGGATAGGCCATGAAGAAGCCGCCCTGGGCATACCAGAGGTCGATGGGCTTGATCTTCAGAATGCCGCCCCAGCTCGAGAAGCTCGACGAGAATGGGATGTTCGCGCCGATGCCCTTCGAGCTGGCGATGGAGTTGTTCACGAACAGCTTCGAAAGCGGCTGGTCGATGAAGTAGGATTGCGGCTGGAGCCAGCCGCCGGTGAGTGTAAGGAAATCCTTCACGCCGAAGAGGGCGGGCGAGTAGGCGAGTCCAAAATTCGTGAGGCGCCACTGCTTGCCGCTCTGGATGTTCGAGGGCTGGAAGTTCGGGGAGGCGCCGGCCCCGAGGTTTGGATTCAGGCCGTCGCGGTAGCGGACTTCGCCAAAGGCCGATAGCGCCTCGAGCGGCTCGATGCGCAGGAGCTGGCCGAAGTTCACCTTCGCCTGGAACTTGATCTGCTCGTCGAAAAAGCCGCGGTGGTTCTTGTTGATGCCGCCATCCACGAAACCGTAAAAATTCCCGCTCCACAGGCCGCCGAGTTTGATGCCGTAATCCTCAAGCGTGTCGCGCACGCCGAACCAGTTGCCGGTGGCATACTTGCCGTTCCACCATTGTTCGAGGCTGCTTTCCTCCTTCACGGTCACGCCGGTGGAGGTCGCTGTGCCCGCCTGGACGAGCGGGACGGTTCCGATGAGAAGGGTGAGGACGGAGGACCCGAGACGCAGGCCTTGCCGCCGCGAAGCGGAGCGGAGGTTTTTCATGGGGCTAGTGGGATCGCTGGATCCTATATTCACAAAACCCCTTCCGTGGCAACAGTCGGAAGCGTGAAGATTTCGTCACCTCGCGCGCGGAACGTTTTTTGCGAGTGGACAAGCGCCGAAAAATCCCCCATCCCATTTCGCTGCGATGACGACGACCGCGACGCCCGCCCAGCCGAAAACCGAAGTGCCTCTGCTCAACGTTCAGGTGGACGGCGAATGGCGGCAGTTTCCGAAGGGCACGCGCCTCATCGAGGCCTGCATCAAGAGCGGGCAATACGTCCCGCACTATTGTTACCATCCGAAGCTCAGCTCGCCGGGGAATTGCCGCATGTGCCTTGTGCAGTTGGGCATGCCGAAGCTGGGGGCCGACCGCAAGCCCGAGCTGGGCGAGGACGGGCGTCCGATCCTGAATTGGAGCCCGCGCCCGGCCATCTCGTGCGCCACCGAAATCAGCGAAGGCATGGGCGTGCGCACCAGCGGCCCGCTCGTCGAGGAGTGCCGCAATGGCGTGATGGAGTTTCTCCTCATCAATCACCCGCTCGACTGCCCGATCTGCGACCAGGCCGGCGAGTGCCGGCTGCAGGAATTCTCCGTCGAATACGGAAAGGGCGAATCCCGCTTCCTCGAGGAGAAGGTAAAGAAGCCCAAGCGCGTCGATATCGGCGAGCGCATCGTGCTCGACGACGAGCGGTGCATCATGTGCTCGCGCTGCATCCGCTTCATGCAGGAGGTCGCGCACGACGACGTGCTCGGGTTCGTGAACCGCGGCAGCCACACCACGCTCACCGTTTATCCCGGCAAGCGGCTCGACAACAACTACTCGCTCAACACCGTCGATATCTGCCCGGTCGGCGCGCTCACGAGCAAGGATTTCCGCTTTCGGATGCGCGTCTGGTTCCTCAAGGAAACCAAGAGCATCGACGTGAATTGCGGCACCGGCTCAAACATCCTCATCTCCAGCCGCGAGGGCATCGTCCACCGCATCACCCCGCGCGAAAACGACTTCGTGAATTCCTGCTGGATGCCCGACAGTCACCGGCTGAATTTCCACTACCTCCACGATGAGGACCGGCTCAAGACGCCGCTGGTGAAGAGCGCCCCCGCGACCTGGACCGACGCGATCTCGACCGCCGCGGCGCAATTGAAATCCCACGAGCCCGCGCGCATCGCCATGATCGCCTCCGCCCGCATGACCAACGAGGAACTCTTCCTCGCCAGGCGGCTCGCCACGGCGCTGGGCATCGAGCAGTTCGATGTGCTGCCGCGTCCGCAGGAGGGCGACGGCTTCCTCATCTCGAACGACGGCAATCCGAACACCACCGGCGCGAAACTGCTCGGCCTCCACTGCGGCGGGAGGCTCAGCGCCATTGCGGCCGGCGTCGCCAGCGGCGCGATCCGCGGCCTGCTTGTCCTCGGCGAGGACGCGACGCAATGCGGAATCGCCGAGGGAGATCTGGCGAACCTCGAAACGCTCGTCGTCGTGGACATTCTGCCGAACAAGACGACTCCGCACGCGACGGTGTTGTTGCCCGCCAGCGGATTCGCCGAGAAGCGCGGGTCGATGATCAATCTGGCCGGCCGCATCCAGCGGCTGAACCGCGCGATCAGTGCGCCCGGCCTGGCCCGCGACGATTGGGAAATCCTGCGCGACTTAATCGTGGCGGTGGGCGGCCCGAATGGCGTCTATTCCATCGAGGAGGTTTTCAGGGCAATGGCCGCCGAGACGCCCGCGCTCACCGGCCTGTCGATGGCCGGCATCGGCGATCTCGGCGTGGAATTGGCGCTCGATGGCGCGCCGCGGCGCGCGGAAATCTAGACGCGCCGCATGGAACCGGGGGAACTCCGCAATTTCCGTCGAAAAATCCGAATCCGTCTCGACAGCGCGGCGGCGAAACGGCTATCGAAAACGCGCCCGTAGCGAATGGATATCTCCAGCTTTCTTTTCCAACCCAGCGTCTTCCTGATCTGGACATCGCTCGTCAAGACGCTGTTCATCCTCTTCGGAGCGATCCTGCCGCTCGTCTCGCTTGCCGTCTTCGCCGAGCGCAAGGTCAGCGCGTTCATCCAGGACCGCGTCGGCCCGAATCGCGTGGGGGCGCCGACCTCGCTGGTCGGATTCAAAAAGGATTACAGCCTCTGGGGCCTCGGCCAGATGGTCGCCGACCCGATCAAGCTCCTGCTCAAGGAAAATTTCATCCCGAAGTCGGTCAACAAGTTCTACTACTACATCGCGCCGAAGCTCACGATGATCCCGCCGCTCCTCGTGCTGGCGGTCATCCCGTTCGGCAGTTCGTTTCTCGGCGTGCCGATGGTCATTGCGAATGTCGATATCGGCATCCTCTTCGTCTTCGCCGTTTCGTCGCTCGGAGTTTACGGCATCGTGCTCGCGGGCTGGGCGTCGAATTCGAAATACCCCTTCCTTGGCGGCATTCGATCGAGTTCGCAGATGATCTCCTACGAACTCGCGCTCGGACTGTCGGTCGTGCCGATCTTCCTCATCTGCGGCACGCTCAACCTCTCGCAAATCGTCGATTGGCAGGTGAAAAATGGCTGGCTCATCGCGCCCTTCGCCGTCGGAGGAGGCTCTCTTTCGCTGGTCCAGCGGGTGCTTCTGTGGATCCCGATGGTCATCTCGTTCGTTATCTTCCTTGTCTCAATGTTCGCCGAGACGAACCGCACCCCGTTTGATCTTCCGGAGGCCGAGCAGGAACTCATCGGCGGCTACCACACGGAATATTCCTCGATGGGCTTCGCGCTTTTCTTCCTCGGCGAATACGCCGCGATGATCGCCGGCTCGGGCGTGATCGTCACCCTCTTCTTCGGCGGCTGGAGCCTGCCCTTCATTCCCGACGGCAGCTCGCACTGGCTCTTCGGCCTCACGAATATCCCCGACTGGCTGCCGGGCGTGGTCTGGGGCTTCGTGAATATCAACGTCTTCTTCGCGAAGGTCTCGCTCTTCATCTTCTTCTTTATCTGGGTGCGCTGGACCGTGCCGCGTTTCCGCTACGACCAGCTCATGAAGCTCGGCTGGATCTACTTCTTCGAAATTGCGCTCGCGAATATCTTCCTCGCCGCGCTGGTGCTCGTTTACATCAAGTAAATTCCGCTTATGGCCTTCGTCGTCCAACGTCCAAAATTGAATCTCGCCGAGAAGCTCTATCTCCCGGCGGTGCTCGGCGGCCTCCTGCTCACCATCCGGCATTTTTTCAAAGGCGCCGCCGGCAGGAACGTGACCATGCAATACCCCGAGGTGAAGTGGGACGACCACCTGCCCGAGTGGTATCGCGGTGCGCCCACGCTCGTCGCCGACGAATGGGGACGCGAGCGCTGCGTCTCGTGCCAGCTTTGCGAGTTCATCTGCCCGCCGCGCGCGATCACGATCACGCCGGAGGAAATTCCCAACAGCGATCCGTGGGCGAAGGTCGAGAAGCGCCCGAAGGAATTCGAGATCGACATGATCCGCTGCATTTATTGCGGCCTGTGCGAGGAGGTTTGCCCGGAACAGGCGATCTACCTGCGCAAGGATTACTCGATCACCGGCTACACCCGCGCCGAGATGAAGCACGACAAGGCGAAGCTCTACGAACTTGGCGGCGTGAAGGCCGGAGTCGTGAACAAGTGGAACGAAAAAAAGTAGTCGCCCCGCCGCCCCGCTGCTAGAACCGCCGCCGAACCAACCCACCAAGCCGCCAGCACTCCACCGTGTCCCTGTTTCTCTTCTGGGTCTTTGCCGCAATGATGCTCGCCTTCGGCGCCGGGGTCGTGCTTCTTCGCAATCCCGTCTCCTCCGCGATGTGCCTGGTGATGTCCTTCCTCGGGCTGGCCTCGCTCTTCTTCACGCTCGACGCCTACTTCATCGGCATCATCCAGATTCTCGTCTATGCCGGCGCGGTGATGGTGCTGTTCCTCTTCATCATCATGCTCCTCGACCTCAAGGCCGAGCGCGCGCGTAAGTTCAATATCCCCGCCATGGCCGGCGGCATCGCCGTTCTCGCCGGTTTCGTCGGCATTCTCTACAAGGTCCTCGCCTCGAATGCCGAATATCTCCACGCGAAGCCCGCGTTCACCGTCCCCTTCACGAGCGACGTGAAGGCCGTCGGCGCCGCGCTTTTTACGCAATTCAACCTGCCCTTCCAGATCATCGGCGTGCTCCTCCTCGTCGCCACCATCGGGGTCGTCGTCCTCAGCAAGAAGGAGCTGAAATGAGGATCGAGGGAATCTGGAAACGGAGAAAGGGGGAGGAGGGAAGAAACATCCTTGGAATTCTTCCCCATTTACCCCTTTCCAGATTCAAAACACCTTTCCTTTCCTGATGGAGCCGACTCTTGCCCATTACCTCGCGGTCAGCGGCCTGCTCTTCGCCATCGGGCTGGGCGGCGTGTTGCTGCGGCGAAACATCATCGTGATCTTCATGTGCCTCGAGCTGATGCTGAGCGCCGCGAATCTCTCATTGGTCGCCTTCTCGCGTTTCCACCTCGTGAACGGCCTGCCGGACTACAACGGTCAGGTGTTCGTCTTTTTCATCATCACCGTCGCGGCCGCCGAAGTGGCCGTGGGTCTCGCGATCATCGTCGCGCTCTACCGCGCGCGGCAGACGACGCACGTCGAGGATCTCAACTCGCTCAAATTCTAGTGGCTCCGCAAACGGCATCCTGGATCATCCTCTTCCTGCCCATTTTCATGGCGGCGGGCATTCTGTTTTTCGGCCAGCGCTCGAAATTCGTCAGCTCCGGCCTTGCCATCGCGGGCGCCGGCATCGCCTGCGTGCTGAGCTGGATGCTTTTCATCCAGGGCGCCGACCTCGTCGTGAGCACCAACTGGATCAACCTCGGCCGCCTCGACTCGCCGGTGCCGTTCACGATTCCCATCGGCCTGTCCATCGACGCGCTCAGCCGCCCGATGCTCGTGATCGTCACGACCATCGCCACGCTCGTCTTCATCTACTCGACCGGCTACATGGCCCACGAGGAGGGCTACTGCCGCTACTTCGCCGGTCTGGCGCTCTTCCTCTTTTCGATGCTGGGCATCGTCCTCGCGAACAACTTCGTGATGATGTTCATCTTCTGGGAACTCGTCGGCGTCAGCTCCTACATCCTCATCGGACACTACTACAGCAGGGACTCCGCCGGCGACGCCGCGAAGCAGGCCTTCATCGTCAACCGCATCGGCGACTTCGGCTTCATGCTCGGCATCCTGGTCTTCTGGGGCGTCACGGGCACCGTCCTCTTTTCCGAGCTGCCGGGCCGGCTCGACGCCTTCCACGGCGCGTCCGGCTGGCTCGCCGTCGCGTGCGTGCTCGTCTTTTGCGGCACCGTCGGAAAGTCCGCGCAATTCCCGCTCCACGTGTGGTTGCCGAACTCGATGGAAGGCCCCACGCCGGTCTCCTCGCTCCTCCACGCCGCCACGATGGTCGCGGCGGGCGTCTATCTCCTCGCCCGCATTTTCCCGATTCTGCAACATTCACCCGACGCACTCACGGTGATCGGCTGGATCGGCGCGATCACGTGCTTCGGCGCCGGCCTCATCGGCCTGCAGCAAAACGACATCAAGCGCATCCTCGCCTACTCGACGATCTCCCAGCTCGGCTACATGGTGCTCGGCATCGGGTCCGCGCCCGTTTCCGGCGTTGCGATGTTCCACCTCTTCACGCACGCCTCGTTCAAGTGCCTGCTCTTCCTTTGCTCGGGCTCGGTGATCCTCGGCATGCACCACGAGCAAGACATCTGGAAAATGGGCGGGCTGAAAAACAAGATGCCGATCACGTTCCTGATGATGACCATCGGCGGCCTCGCGCTCATGGGTTGTCCCGGTTTCAGCGGCGGTTTCAGCAAGGACCTCATCATCGAATTCGCATACACCAAAGGCCCGGGCTGGTTCTGGCTCGCCGCGGGCGGCGTCTTCCTTACCGCGCTCTACACCACGCGCATGCTCTGGGTGACGTTCCTCGGCGCGCCGCGCAGCGATCACGCGAAAGAGGCCCGCGAATCGCCGGCCGTGATGGTGATTCCATTGATCCTGCTCGCGATTCCGTCGGCCCTCGCCGGCTGGCCGTTCATCCAGAAGCATTTCTTCCCCATCGAGGAGCCTGTGGGCGTGCCCGGCTGGGTGGGCTTCCTCATCCCGGGCATCTTTGCGGCCGGCGTCGCGCTCGCGATCCTCATTTATCGCGGCGCCCCGCAAAAGGATCCGGTGCTTATCCCGTTCTTCGCGAATCGCCTCTACCTCGACGACCTCTACGCGCAGATCGTCCGTTTCGTGCAGGATGGCACGGCGAAAGCTTCGTCGTGGACCGACCGCTGGATCATTGATGGCGTCGGCGTGAACTTCAGCGCAAAGGCCACCTGGGCCTGCGGCTTCGCGCTGCGCTTCCTCCAGATCGGCAACATCCAGGCCTACGCCTTTTTCTTCGGAGCCGGCGTCATCGCGCTGCTCTACGTCCTCATCAGCAAATGAGTCTGTTCAGCCCGCTCTTTTTTCTCACGATGCTTCCGCTCGTCGCGGCCCTGTTCATCATGGTCGGCGCGCGGGCGCAGTTCGTCGCGCGGTGGACGAGCCTGCTCATGCTGGGGCTCACGCTGGCGCTCGTCTTCCAATACCGCGTGGCGGAAGGCGGCTTCCAATTCATCTCGCGTTTCCAGGTGGCCGATGAACTGGGCATCTCGCTTAGCTTCGGAGCGGACGGACTCAGCCTCGCGATGCTGCTGCTCGCGGCCGTCATCACCATGAGCGCCGTGTGGGTGATTCCGCCGATCAAGTCCCGCGAGAATCTTTTCTACGCCTGCGTGCTGCTCATTTCGGCCGGCGTGGTCGGCGCATTTTCCTCAATCGACGTCCTGTTTTTCTACGCGTTCCACGAGGTCGCGCTCATTCCGACGTTTTTGCTCATCGGCATCTGGGGCTCGGGCGACCGGCAGGCGGCCGCGTGGAAGGCGACGATTTATCTTGGGCTCGGCAGCTTCGTTCTGCTGATTGGCATCATCGGGCTCTACCTCGCGATTCCGAGCGAGCGGACCTTCGATCTGTTGCGCATCCAGGAACTCGCCCAGGCCGGCACGCTCAACCCGCCGCACTGGGTCTATTGGACGCTGCTCATCGGCTTCGGCACGCTCATCTCGCTCTTCCCGTTCCATTCGTGGGCGCCCCAGGCCTACGCCTCCGCCCCCGCGCCCGCCGCGATGCTCCACGCCGGCGTGCTGAAAAAATTCGGCCTCTACGGCATGCTGCGCCTGATCACCCCGATCTTTCCGGAATCGATCGGCAACACCCGCATTCCGCTCTTCGGCTTCGAGATTCGCTACCTCGACATTTTCCTCATCCTCATCGTTGGCAACCTGCTCTACATCGGCCTCGTCACCATCGCGCAAAAGCGGCTCGATTGGATGCTCGGCTATTCGAGCGTGATGCACATGGGCTACATCTTCCTCGGCATCGCCGGCCTGAATCAGCTCAGCCTCAGCGGCGCGTCGATCCTGATGATCGCGCACGGCCTGTCCATCGCGGCGCTCTTCGCGCTGTGCGGCGCGTTGCGCGAGCGCACCGGGACGGTCGAGTTTTCGGAACTCGGCGGCCTCGCGCGTCCGATGCCGCGCCTCGGTCTGCTCTTCGGCTTCGCGACGATGGCCGCCGTCGGCCTGCCCGGCTTTGCGAATTTCCCGGGCGAATTGATGGTCTTCTTCGGCGCATTCGGCGCGACGAACCACGTGCCGCACGGCGGTTTCGATGCGATCCAGATCGTCACGATCATCGCCGTGTGGGGCGTGGTGATTTCCGCCGTCTATATGCTCCGCGCCTACCGCAGCCTCTTCTTCGGCACGCTGCCGGAGCGCTGGAACGGGCTCTCCGACCTCGCGCCGGTCCCGCGCTACGCGGTCATCCTGCTCATCTTCGTCCTGCTCGTCATCGGCTTCCACCCGCAGCTCGTCCTCTCCTACGTCACTCCCGCCATCCTGCTGCCGTGAATCCGATTTCCCTCGAAGTTTTCGTCGTGACCCTCGGTATCGCCATGCTGATGCTCGAGTCGTTCGTCGTCTCGACCGACAAGCGCTACCTCGCCTGGCTCGGGATCGCCGGGCTGGCCATCGCCTTCGGCGCGAGCTTCTTCGCGCGGCCGGAATTCATTCCGCCGAATGCGCCCTACGCCTCGTTCTACACCGCGGACGGAATGGCGATGTTTTTCAAGCGGTTCTCGCTGCTGGCCACGATCCTCGTGCTGGTGATGACCATCGACTACACGTCGGTGATCGAGCGCTTCGTTCCCGGCGAAACCAAGGGCGCGGGCGTTGGTGAATTTCTCTCGCTGCCGGTGCTCACCTGCGCCGGCCTCATGTGGATGGTCTCGGCGACCGACTTCATCGCGATCTTCGTCTCGCTCGAGCTGGTCACGATTTCGTTCTACGTGCTCGTCGCCTACCTCCGCCGCAGCGAGGGCTCGCTCGAGGCCGGCACGAAATACCTCATCCTCGGCGCGCTTTCGACCGGCTTCATCGTTTATGGCATCACGTGGATTTTCGGCGTGACGGGCCGGACGAACCTCGCCGCCATCGCCGCAGTGTTACCGGGACTCCCGGCCGCCAGCCACACCGCGCTGCTTTTCGGCGTCGGCCTCGTGCTCGTTGCCCTCTGCTTCAAGGTGGCGGCCTTTCCGTTCCAATTCTGGGTGCCCGACGTCTATCAAGGCGCGCCGACGCCGATCACCGCCTTCCTGTCGGTTGGCTCGAAGGCCGCCGGCTTCATCGTCCTGCTGCGCGTGCTCCAGCCTTTCCTCGACTTCGGTCCGCTCCACGGGAAGCTCGAGACGATCCTGCTCCTCCTCGCGGGCGCGACCCTCATTTACGGCAACCTCTCCGCCCTGCCGCAGCGCAACCTCAAGCGCCTGCTCTCCTATTCGAGCGTCGGCCACGCGGGCTACCTGTTCATGGCCGTTGCGAGCCTCGGCGTCGCCTTTGCCCGGCCGGCCATCGAGTTTTACCTCTCCGCGTATCTGCTGATGACCTTTCTCGCCTTTATCGTAATGGCGCTCGTTTCGCGCAGCGTCGGCGGGGATGACATCTCGCACTTCGCCGGCCTGGCGCGCCGCTCGCCCTGGCTGGCCGGGGCAATGCTCGTCGCCATGCTCTCGCTCGCCGGTATCCCGTTCACCGCCGGCTTCATGGGCAAGCTTTTCATCTTCGGCGTCGCCATCGAGGCCGGGCATTACTGGCTCGTCGTGCTCGGCGCGCTCACCGTCGCCTGCGGCTTTTATTATTACCTGCTCGTCGTGCGCGCGATGTATTGGCAGGCCGCGCCGGAATACGCCCCGGAGATTTCCGTCTCGCTCGCCGGCCGCGTGAGCATGGGCGCGCTCGCTCTGCTGATCTTTATCGTCGGCATCTACCCGCAGTCGCTCCTCGCGTTCCTGGGCTGATCGTTTTTCGCGCGGTGAGGCAGGCAAGGCCGAGCAGCGCCGTGCCGAGGAGAGCGAGCGTTCCCGGTTCGGGAACGACCTGGAAAGTCTCGAACACCGCGAGATAGTCCGAAGCGCTGGCTGAGGTCGAGGCAGTCAAGGTCGTGCCGTGCAGCACGTTTAGCACCGCGAGCTGGTTGGCCGTGTATTGCCCGGTGTCGAACACCTGGCCGCCGGCGTATTGCAGGCGCGAGCCATACATCACGTAGTCGAAGCGGGCGTTCGGATTGTTCGACGAGATCGTGTCCACGTCTCCCCGGATGCTCACGGGACGCGGATCGGTGAGGCCTGCGGACTTGATTTTCGCGACTGGATTGTAGCTTTCGGTGATGCCGCTCGCGAGCTGGACTGGGTCGCCCAGCGAATGCCCGCTCCAGTTGGCCGATTCGCCGGCTTCGATCGTCTCGTTCCAATCCCCGGTCGCAATCACGGCGTCAGCCGGATGGTTCGCGATCCAGCCTGCGATGCTCGCGCGGTCGGCGTCCGCCTCCGCCATCCGCCGCGCGGCGTCCGCGCTGGAGCCGCTGGCCTTCAAATGGGCTGTGAAGACATCCAGATTCGTGGTCCCGGGGATGTCGATCGTCGTCATGGCCAGGCCGCGCAGCGAGCCGTAGCCGCCTCCGGCGTCGGAAAATGTCTGGGCGGAAAGAATGGGATACCGCGAGACAATCGCCGTCGTGTCGAAGCCGTCGTCGATGCTGCCCAGGTAAACGTAAAAGTTGAGGTTCAGCTTGGGGTTCGCGCCGAAGATAGTGAGGCCGCTCTGGATGAATCCGACGAGATCGTTATACGCCGTCGTTGCATTGTAGCCCGCGCTGTTGCCCCCCAGCTCCTGCAGCGTCCACACGTCGGGATGGAGCATATTGATCTGCTGCGCGAGATACGGCTGCGCGCTCACGTTCGAGTCGCTCCCGCCGATGTCGCGATGGATATTCGTCTGGAGCACGCTGAAAGTCGTCTGGGCATGGAGCCCGAATGCGAGCGCGAACAGCGCCGGAGCGATCCAGCCGCGGAGTTCTCGAGCGGACATGAAGGGCACTTTCGACATCGGGAGGCATTGCAATGAGCAACAAGCGCGCCATTGCCCAACATCGACTTCGCAGGAGCGCCGATGCTTTACTCGCGCCATGAGCGCATCCCTGGACCCGAAAAGGACCATCGCCGATCTCAAGGAATTGCGCTCGCTCACGGCGGACGAAAGCGGCGCGCAGCGCGTCGCGTTCACCGCCGTGTGGGCGAAAACACGCGAGTGGCTCACGGCGAAACTCGCGAAGCTCCCCGTCGAGACGCACATCGACGCAGCAGGCAATCTCTGGGCGACCCTGCGCGGCGAATCGACGAGAGAACTCCTCATCGGCGGCCACATGGACTCCGTCCCGAACGGAGGCTGGCTCGACGGCTGCCTGAACGTGCTGGCCGGCCTCGAGATTCTCCGCCGCATCGCCGCGCAAACCGGCGGCCGCCCGCCGGTCACCGTGCGGCTGGTTGATTGGGCGGACGAGGAGGGCGCGCGCTTTGGCAAGAGTCTCTTCGGCTCCTCCGCGTGCGGCGGCACGCTCGACATGGACGAGGCGCGGGCGCTCGTGGACAGGGACGGCATCGCGCTGCCCGACGCGCTCGAGGCGCAGGGCATCGCGTTCGAGCGCGTGAAGGAAAGCGGGGTGGAACTCGCCCGCGCTGCCGCCTACCTCGAGCTGCACATCGAGCAGGGGCCCGTTTTGCTCGATCTCGATCTGCCGCTCGGCGTCGTGCTCGGCACCTGCGGCGTGGAACGCCACGCGATCACCTTTCGCGGCCAGGCCGCGCATTCGGGCAGCACGCCGATGAATCGCCGCAAGGATGCATTCCTCGCCGCCGCGAAAATGTGCCCGGAAATTTACCGCATCGCGGAACGTCACGGCGGCGTCTGCACGATCGGCTCGTGCAAAACCGAGCCCGGCATCGTCACGAGCGTCGCTGCGGAATGCCGCATCACCCTCGACCAGCGCCATCTGGATGCCGCGGCCCTCGCCGCGATGCATGCCGAGGCGCGCGAAGCCGCCGCCCGCTTCGCCGCGGAGGGCGGGGTGAGCGTCGAATGGGAGCGGCTGTGGCATATCGAGCCCATCCCGTTTGATCCCGATCTCATCGAGTTGTGCGACGGCGCCATTCTCGAAACCTGCGGCGTGTCGCACCGCCTGCCTTCGGGCCCGCTGCACGATGCCGCCGAGGTCGCTCGCGCGGGCGTGCCGACGGTGATGATGTTCGTTCAAAGCCTGCTCGGTATCAGCCACAACAAGATCGAGGACACGAAGGAGGAGCACATTGAAATGGCGGTGGCCGCCTTCGACCGGCTCGCGGATCGGACGATGGCCTGGATCGTCTCGCGGCGGGAAGGCGTCAGCGCCGGGTGACTTTCTGCTCGATGAGTGCGGTCTTGTCCGGACGCCGCGCGGAGGCATTTGGCCTCGAAATTGCTAATGGATGGAGGTTCCATATAGAAACCCCCACCGACCCATGGCCACTCTCGCGACGACTGTTGACGGACTCAAGCTTCCGAACCCCTTCATCATTGGCTCCGGCCCGCCCGGAACGAATTTGAACGTCATCAACCGCGCGTTCCGCGAGGGCTGGGGCGCGGTGATCGCCAAGACCGTGAGCCTCGACGCCTCGAAGGTCGTCAACGTCACCCCGCGCTACGGCAAGCTCAAGGCCGCCGACGGCGTCGAGGTCATCGGGTGGGAAAATATCGAGCTGATCAGCGACCGGCCGTTGGAGATCTGGATCGAGGAATTCAAGAAGATCAAGGACGCGCACCCAGAGGGAATTCTCATTGCCTCGATCATGGAAGAGTTCAACCGCGATTCCTGGATCGAACTCGTGCAGCGCTGCGAGGCGGCGGGCGTGGATTCCTTCGAGCTGAATTTCTCGTGCCCGCACGGCATGCCCGAGCGGAAAATGGGTGGAGCGATGGGCCAGGATCCGGAGATTCTCGGTCAGGTTTCCGAATGGGTGATGTCCGCGACGAAGAAGCCGGTCTGGGCAAAGATGACTCCGAACATCACGCACATCGAGGAGCCGACGCGGGCCGCGCTGGCGGCAGGGTGCCAGGGCGTGAGCGCGATCAACACAATCCGCAGCGTGATCGGCGTGAATCTCGAAACGCTGCGCCCAGAGCCGAGCGTCGAGGGCTACACGACGCCGGGCGGTTACTCGTCGAAGGCGGTCAAGCCGATCGCCCTGCGCATGTGCATGGAGATTGCGCAGTTGATCGAATCGGAGTTTCCGGGCCGCACGCTCTCCGGGCTTGGCGGCATCGAGTCCGGCGAGGATGCCGCGCAATTCATCCTGCTCGGCGCGGACACGGTGCAGGTTTGCACGGGAGTGATGAAGTTTGGCTACGAGTGCGTGAAACCCATGTGCGACCAGCTTCTGGCGTTCATGGAGAAGCACGGCTTCGAGACGCTGGCCGACTTCAAGGGCGCGAGCCTGCCGTATTTCACGACGCATACGGAACTCGTGCGCATGCAGCGCGAGCGCAAGGCGGCGCAGGCCGAAGCGAAGAAAATGGTGAAGGCCGACGGCGAGTGGAGCGGCGATGATTTCGTTGCGCAGTCCGCCGCGCTCGCGCGGGGATGAATACTTTGACAGCCGATCACGCTGCTGGCGCAGAGAATTTTTGTCTGCGTCCTTTGCGCAATCTGCAGTTTCACGCATGAGGATCTGCAAAAGTTTTATCGGCGGGGAATGGGTTGCGCCGCCGGCCACCGGGACATCGCCGGTCTTCAATCCCGCGCTTGGCGAAATCATCGCCGAGGTGCCGCTCGCCGGCGCGGAACTGGTCGATCACGCCGCGCAGGCTGCGAGTGCGGCGTTTCCCGCGTGGCGCGACACGCCCGCGGTGGATCGCGCCGGCATTTTGTTTCGCTACAAGGCGCTGATCGAGGCGGAATTCGAGTCCATCGCGCTGACGATCTCGACCGAGCACGGCAAGACGCCCGGCGAGGCGCGGGGCGACCTGCGGCGCGGCATCCAGATGGTCGAGTATGCGTGCGGCGCGCCGTCGCTGCTGATGGGCGAGTCGCTCGAGAACATCGCGCGGGGCATCGATTGCGACGCGATTCGCCAGCCGCTGGGAGTCTGCGCCGGCATCGTGCCGTTCAACTTTCCCGCGATGGTGCCGCTCTGGATGTTTCCGCTCTCCCTCGCCTGCGGGAACACCTTCATCCTCAAGCCGAGCGAAAAGGTGCCGCTCACCGCGACCCGGCTCGCGGAACTGCTCGACGCGGCCGGCCTGCCGAAAGGCGTGTTCAACGTGGTCCATGGCGGACGCGCCTGCGTCGATGCGCTGCTCGTCCACCCGGCGGTGCGCGCGATTTCGTTCGTGGGATCGACGTCCGTCGCGCGGCATGTCTTCGACACCGGCACGCGCCACGGCAAACGGGTGCAGGCTGCGGGTGGCGCGAAGAACTTCATTCTCATCATGCCCGACGCAACCGTCGCGGAATCCGTGCGCGGCCTGGCCGAGGCGGCATTCGGCTGCGCGGGCGAGCGCTGCATGTCGGGGTCGACGGCCATCGCGATCGGACGGGCGCGCGATCTCGTTATTCCTGATTTGGTGTCGGCGGCGAAGCACATCCGCGTCGGCGCGGCGTTTCGCGACGCATCGGCGGAGATGGGGCCGGTGATCACCAGGCAACATCGCGACCGCGTGGAGTCGCTGATCGACGCGGGAGAGCGCGAAGGCGCGCGGGTGGCGGCCGATGGCCGCTCGGTGCGTGTCGAGGGCGCGCCGAATGGATTCTACGTGGGTCCGACCATTCTCGACGGGGTCGCGCCGGATGCGACCGTGATGCGGGAAGAGATTTTCGGCCCGGTGCTCAGCGTCCTGCACATGGATGACCTGGACTCCGCCATCGAGACGGCGAATCGCTCCGCCTACGGCAATGGCGCGGCAATCTTCACGAGCTCCGGCCGCGCAGCACGGGAGTTCCGCCACCGCATCAACGCCGGAATGGTCGGCGTGAATGTCGCCGTGCCCGCGCCGATGGCATTTTTTCCATTCAGCGGATGGAACGAATCCTTCTTCGGCGACCTGCACGTCCAGGGCCGCGAGGGAATCGCATTTTACACGCAACAAAAAATCACGACCTCCCGCTGGTTCGCTGCGGGCGAGGGCGACGTGTGGGTGAAATAGTCGAAAAGAGTCATTCCTCTCCGTGGTCTTCGTGCGCTCTATGGTAGAAAGTTGTCCATGAGTCTGCTCATCCAGAACGGAGAAATCGTCACCCCCGATTCCCGCTACGTTGCGGACATCTGGTGCGAGGGGGAAACGATCACCCGCATCGACCGCGCCATCGACCCGCCTCCGGGGGCGGAGGTGATCGACGCGACCGGCAAGTATGTTTTCCCGGGCTTCATCGATCCGCACACGCACATTTACCTGCCATTCATGGGCACGCTTGCGCGGGATACCTACGAGACCGCGAGCCGGGCGGCGCTTGTGGGCGGCACGACGACTTTCTTCGACATGTGCTGTCCGTCCCGCGCGGAGGAGCCCATGGCCGGATTCGAGACATGGCACGGGCGGAGCGCGGGCCGCTCGGCGTGCGATTACAGCTTCCACATGGGCGTCACGAAATTCGACGCGGCCAGCGAGGAGCAGCTTCGCGAGATCGTCGCGCGCGGCGTGCCGTCGTTCAAAATCTTCCTCGCCTACAAGGGGGCGTTCGGAATCGACGACGGAGAACTCTATCGCACCCTGAAACTCGCGAAGGAACTCGGCGTCGTCGTCTGCGCGCATTGCGAGAACGAGACGCTCGTCGCCGAGCGCCAGCGTGAACTCCTCTCCGCGGGCGTGACCGGGCCGGAGGGCCACTATTTAAGCCGCCCGCCGGAGGTCGAGGCCGAGGGCGTGCATCATTTCCTGACCTTTGCCGGCCTGACCGGAGCGCGGGCCTACATCGTGCATCTGAGCTGCGACCAGGCTTTGCGCGAGGCGATGGCGGCGCGGCTGCGCGGCGTGGATGTCGCCGTCGAGACGCTGATTCAGTATCTCCTGCTTGACCGAACCTACGCGGAGCGCGGGAACTTCGAGGCGTCGAAATACGTGATGTCGCCGCCGTTGCGCGACGCGGGCAATCAGGCCGTGCTCTGGCACGCGCTGCGCAGCGGGCTCGTGCAGACGGTGGCCACGGATCACGCGCCGTTCGACTTCGAGACGCAGAAGCCGATGGGTCGCGAGGATTTCACGAAGATTCCGAACGGCATTCCATCGATCGAGGAGCGGGTGAACCTGCTCTACACGCACGGCGTGTGCGCGGGGCGGCTGGATTTGCAAACGTTCGTCGCGATCGGCAGCACGAATGCGGCGAAGCAGTTCGGCCTTTTTCCACGCAAGGGAGCGATTCAACCCGGCGCGGATGCGGATCTCGTCGTTTACGATCCGGCGTATCGCGGAACGCTCTCGCGCGCGAAGCAGACGCATGCCGTGGACTACAACGCCTTCGAGGGTTGGGAAATCAAGGGCCGCCCGAGCGTGGTGACGGTGCGCGGCGAGGTGGCCGTCCGCGACGGGAAATTCTGCGGCACGCTGGGCCGCGGGAAATTCCTGATGCGCGCGGGGTGCTGAGGGATTTCGAATCGGCGATTACTTCGCGAAGCTGGCTTTGTCGTCGGTCTCGAGCCAGTCGAAGAGCGTGGTCCTTGCCGGGTCGAGGCCAAGTTTGGCGACTTCACCGGCGAACCAGTCCCGTTGCTCCGGGTTGTTGTAGGGATTGGTGGCCTCTGCTTCATCCGCCCACGCCTTGATCTCGGCGGGGGTTTTCGGCGTGCCATGGACATCGAGCCAGGTCGCAAGTTCGGAGTCGCTGGCGCCGGTCGCAATTTGCTCCTTGAAGGCGTCGCCGGTCACGCCCTTGAACTCGAACAGAGCCTGGTCCAGCGGGCAGTCGTAATGGTATTCGCCGACGTTGCCGTGCAGCAGGGCGCGGCCCTTGTCGATGGTGCGCGCGAGGATCGCGTAGCCGCCGATCCGCTCGCGCGGGCTGCGGGGCGCTTCTTTCGTGAGGTCTTTGATGGGATTGCTCATACAACATGGGCGATACGCCGGGATTGGCATTGCGCAAGCGAAACGTTCGACTGTGATCTAACTAGCTTCGCACGGCTGCCTGTGCAAAGGTCCCATCGTCTCGATTTGCAAACCGTGATGTCGGCGACTCCAAACAAATTCCTTGCCGCTGTCTGCCTTGCCCTTGCCATCGGAGCAGGGGGCGCAGACGCGAGCCCGAAACATGTCATCCAGGAATTGACGTCGATCTTCGAGAACAGCACGCCTGTGCTTCAATACACGTTCGTGATGAATATCGGCGACCAGCGCGGATACACGTTCGGATTCACCGGGTTCACCAGCGGAACGTATTCCGGCACGATTTTTCTGAAGGAATACCAGCGGCAGAGGCCCGGAAATGCGCTGGTCCGCTTCCTTCCCGCTTTTCGAAGGATCGACGCGGGTCCGCATGACAGTGCGGGGCGGAATCCCAGCACCGAGGGGCTCGACGATTTTCCGGTGGCATTCCGCGCGTGCGGAAGCGATCCGGCATTTCGCCGCGCCCAACGGAACGTGGTAGATCGGCTTTCATGGAATCCTGCGCTCCAGGTTGCGCGGCGGATCGGCGCGCAGCGTCCCCTCACACAAGGGCAGCTTTACGACGCTTACGTGAACCACGGCGAGGACGGAATTCGCAGCTTGATCGGGAAAACGAATCGCCGCTGCGGCGGCATGCCGCGCGACGGCGTTTCCGAAAGCCGGTGGCTCGAAACGTTTCTGCGCGTCCGGCTGGCGGTGCTGAAAGCCGATCCGACGTGGGCGCAGGCGGTCGATCGGATCGCCGTGTATCGGAAGCTGCTCCGCGAGCGAAACTTCAGGCTTCGGCTGCCGATCGAGGTGGACTGCTACGGAAATCATTTCCGCCTCAGGTGACGCGGCGCGGCGCCCTGAAGATTTGGGACTACGCCCTGCCGATGGCGATGTCGAGGACCTCGAGGAGGAAGTCCGCGTCGGCCTGCGTGAGGCACATCGGCGGCGCGAAGCGGATCGTTTGTCCCCACAGGCCGCCCTTGCCCAGGAGCAGGCCGAGATCCTTCGCGGTTTCCACCACCTGCGCGCATTCCGCCTTGGCCGGCTCCTTGGTGGCGCGATCCTTCACCAGCTCGATGCCGAGCAGAAGGCCTTTTCCACGCACGTCGCCGATGAGCGCATGCTTCGTCTTGAGTCGCTCGAGACCGGCGAGAATGTAGGCGCCGAGCCGCGCGGAGTTTTCCTGAAGATTCTCCTCGTCGATGACTTCGAGGACGGCCTTGCCGACGGCGCTGACCACGGGATTGCCGCCGAAGGTGTTGAAGTGAATGCGCCCGGCGAGCGTGCTGGCGATTTCCGGCGTGGTGACGACGGCGGCGAGCGGCACGCCGTTGCCGATGCCCTTGGCCATGGTGACGATGTCGGGAACGACGCCCTGCGTCTCGAAGCCCCAGTAGTGCGAGCCCGTGCGTCCGAAGCCGGTCTGGACTTCGTCCGCGATGCACACGCCGCCCGCCGCGCGCACGTGCGCGTAGGCGTGACCGAGATAGCCGTCGGGGAAGACAACGAAGCCGCCCACGCCCTGGATGGACTCCGCGATGAACCCGGCGATCTGTCCCGACGTGGCGTAGTCGATGACGGACTTCACGTCGTCGGCGTATTTGCGCCCCGCCTCGGCGTCGTCATAGCCGTAGGGTCCGCGATAGGCGTAGGGCGACTGCGCGTGATGCACGCCGAAGCTGTGGGGGACGTTGAATTTCCAGGTGCTGTGGGCGGTAAGCGACATCGTCGAGGCGCTGCCGCCGTGGTAGGCATTTCGCAGGGCGACGATGTCGTAATTGCCCGTGAAGGCCCTTGCCATCAGCAACGCGAGGTCGTTGGCCTCGGAGCCGGAGTTCACGAAATAGCAGACCTTCAACTCGCCGGGCAGCTTCGACGCAAGCATCCGCGCGTATTCGGCGACGTTCGGCTGGAGGTAGATCGTGGTCGAGTGCTGGAGGGTGGCGTTCTGCCGGTTGGCTGCGGCGACGACCTTCGGATGGCAATGGCCGACGCTCACGGTGACGATGCCGCCGAGGCCGTCGAGGTAGCGTTTGCCGGTCTCGTCCCACACGTATTGCATGCGGCCCTCCACGAGCATGATCGGCTTTTTGTAGTAGAGGAAGATGCCGGGGTTGAGGAACTCCCGCCGCAGCGCGAGGACTTCCTCCGCGGTGGGACCGGTGTAGGGCGCGGGTGTGTGATCGAGCGGTGGCAGCGTGGGCGTGGAGGATGACATGAGATTAAATTGCGGTGGCGGGCGTGCCGTCGGCGAGGATGGCGACCGGTGCGAGCCGGCGCAGGATGAGGTAGGCGGCGAAGGCGATGCCGAAACCGACGAACCACGCGTAGCCGTAGAGCTGCACGAGGAATGGCGGCACGAGCGCCGGATCGATCCATTTCACCTGGGCGAGGAAGCCGGGGATATTTGGCAGCACGGCGAGCGCCAGCGCGGCCATCGCGGCGAGGCTGAAGCCGCCCGTGTAGCGGTAGGGGCCGGCGGGAGCGTAGAGCGCGGCGACGTCGAGGCGCGTGCGCCGAAGGATGAAATAGTCCGCGATGAGGATGCCGCCGATCGGGCCGAGCAACGCGCTGTAGCCCACGAGCCAGGTGAAGATGTAGCCGGAGGGATCGGCGACGAGTTTCCATGGCATCATGAGCAGGCCGACGACGCCGGTGATGAAGCCGCCGGTGCGGAATGAAATGTGGCGCGGCGCGAGGTTCGCGAAATCGTTGGCCGGGCTCACGACGTTGGCCGCGATGTTCGTGGCGAGCGTGGCGATGCAGAGCGCGAGCATGGCGACGATGAGCACGACGGGATTCGTAAAGCGCGTGAGCACATCGACGGGATTCCAGATCGTTTCGCCGTAGAGGATCGTCGTGGCGGAGGTCACGGCGACGCCGATGAAGGCATACAGCGCCATCGTCGCGGGCAGCCCGATGGCCTGGCCCATCGCCTGGTCGCGCTGGGTGCGGGCGTAGCGCGAGAAGTCGGGGATGTTCAACGAGAGCGTCGCCCAGAAGCCGATCATGCCGGTGAGCGCGGGCACGAAATACACGAAAAATTGCCCGTGCCTCGGGCCGCCGGGGGCGAATGCCGACGGTTGCGAAAGAATCGGGCCGAACCCGCCCGCGGCCTGCCATGCCCAGACCAGCAGCGCGAGGCCGAGCGCCAGCAGGAGCGGGGCCTTGATGTTGAGCAGCACGCGGATGGAATCGATCCCGCGATAAACGATCCACAGGTTGATGCCCCAGAAAAAGAGGAAGCACCCGAGCTGCGGCGCGTTGATTCCCAGAGCGCCGATGATCGGAGACTGCGCGAGCGCGGGATGGAACACGGCGGCGATTTTGTAGATCGCCTCGCCGCCGATCCACGTCTGGATGCCGAACCATCCGCAGGCGACCAGCGCGCGCAGCACGGCGGGCACGTTCGCCCCGCGCGTGCCGAACGACGCCCGGCAATACACGGGGAAGGGGATGCCGTATTTCGTGCCGGCGTGGGCGTTGAGCACCATCGGCACGAGCACGATGAGGTTCGCGAGAAAGATCGTGAAGATCGCCTGCGCGCAGTTCATGCCCACGTCCTTGTCCACGAGCGAGGAGGCGAGCATGTAGGTCGGGATGCAGGCCGCCATCGAGACCCACAACGCGGCGAAATTCCAGACGCCCCATTTCCTGCCGGAGGCGGGCACGGGCGCGAGGTCGGGATTCCAGAGCGGGCTGTCCTGGAGAGCTGGGGCGGGGGGCTGGAGATTCGGCATGTGAGCGATGCGGAAGCAGGTTGGATGCCTTTCAGCGCACGGGATGGCGGACGGGGTCAAGGAAATACCGGAATGCGGGCGTCTTGAACTCCGCCCTGCTCCTGGGCGATAAGTCTGCGAGATGAACGCGCCCGCTTCAGCCTGGCAGCGAATGCCGTTGCTTGTCTGTGCGGCGTTGCTGGCTTTCCAAGGCTGCCGCCGGTCCGGCGAAGCGCCGCTGCAGGGTTACGTCGAGGGCGAGTTCGTTTACGTCGCCTCGCCGCTGCAGGGCGAGCTGGAAGTCCTGTCCGTCGAGCGCGGCGCGCAGGTGAAGAAGGGGGATCCGCTGTTCACGCTCGAGAGCGGCTCGGAACGGGCCTCGCGCGAGGAGGCGGAACGGAAGGTCGCCCAGGCTCGCTCGAATCTCGATGACGCCCGGCGGGGCCAGCGGCCTTCGGAGATTCAGGCGATCCAGGCCCAGCTCGACCAGGCCGATGCCGCACTGGTGCTCTCGCAACGGGAGTTCGAGCGGCAGGACAAACTGCGAAAATCCGGCGTGTCGTCCGCTCAGGATATGGATCGCGCTCGCGCGGCCCGCGACCAGGACCGCCAGCGGGTCTCGCAATTGAGCGCCACGCTCGAGACCGCGCAGCTCGGCTCGCGCTCCGATCAGATCGCAGCGGCGGAGGCCGCTCTCCGCGCCCAGGAAGCCGCGCTCGCGCGGGCCGAGTGGGATCTGTCGCAGAAGCGGCAGGATGCGCCCCAGACCGGTCTGGTGTTCGATACGCTCTACCGGCAGGGGGACTGGGTGGCGGCGGGAAAACCGGTCGTCGTGCTGCTGCCGCCGAAGAATATCAAGGCCCGCGTGTTCGTGTCGCAGGGGAGGGTGGGGCGACTGCATCCCGGCGACCGCGCGCGCGTCTTCGTGGATGGCGTCGCCGAACCGTTCGCCGGGAGAATCAGCTACATCTCGCCGAAGTCGGAATACACGCCGCCCGTGATTTACAGCCAGGACATGCGGGAGAAACTCGTCTTCCTCGTCGAGATTTCGTTCGATCCGCGGACGGCGGAGCGGCTGCACCCCGGCCAGCCCGTGGATGTGCAATTCGATTTCTAGGTCATGCCCGACGAGCTTGTCATCGACGTTCGGGGGATGACCAAGCGGTTTGGCCGCCGGACGGTCGTCAACGACATCGCGCTCCAGGTCCGCAAGGGCGAGATATACGGCTTTCTCGGGCCGAACGGCAGCGGCAAGACCACCTTCATTCGCATGCTATGTGGGTTGTTGAAGGCGGATGCGGGCAGCGGCACATGCCTCGGCAGCGACGTCATCACCGGGAGCGAAACCATCAAGCGGCAGGTCGGCTACATGACGCAGCGGTTCAGCTTTTACGAGGATCTCAGCATCGCGGAGAATCTCGATTTCGTCGCGCGGATGTATGGGCTGAAGGATCGCCGGAATGCCGTCGAGCGCAGCATCGAGGGCCTGGGCTTGAAGGACCGGCGCGACCAGCTCGCCGGCGAGCTCTCGGGCGGCTGGAAGCAGCGCATGGCGCTCGCGGCGTGCCTCATTCACGAGCCGCGGCTGCTCCTTCTCGACGAGCCGACGGCGGGCGTGGATCCCAAGGCGCGGCGGGACTTCTGGGATCAAATCCACGACCTCGCCGCGCGCGGGCTCACGTTTTTGATCACGACGCACTACATGGACGAGGCCGAGCGCTGCCACCGCCTGGCCTACATCTCGAATGGCAACCTGCTCGTCCACGGAACGGTCGCCGAGGTGATCGACCGGGCGCGTCTGACGACCTGGTCGGTGACGGGGCGGGATCTGAACGACCTCAGCCGCCGGCTGCGCGAGACGCCGGGCGTGGAGCAGGCCGTGGCCTTCGGCACCATGCTGCACGTGAGCGGCGCGGACGAGCGAGCGCTCGAGCAGGCCATCGCCCCCTTTCGCATGGACGATTACGAATGGAAGCAGGTTCGCTCGAGCCTGGAAGACGTCTTCATCCATCTCATGCAGACATCGAAGGCCTCTTCCGCCGAATGAGCGCGCGCCCGACATTCTCGCCGGCGCGTCTCCGGGGCATGATCGTGAAGGAGTTCATCCAGATGCGCCGCGACCGGCTCACGCTCGCGATGACGTTCGGCATTCCCATCATGCAGCTCCTGCTCTTCGGCTACGTCGTGAACAGCGACCCCCGCCACCTGCCCGCCGCCGTCCTGATGGCGGACAACGGACCCCAGGGCCGCACGCTGCTCGAGGGGCTGAAAAACAGCACGTATTTCGACTTCGTGCGCGAAGTGAAGACCGAGGCCGAGGGCCGCAGCCTGCTCACGCGCGGCCAGGTGCAGTTCGTCATCAATATCCCGCCGAACTTCACGCACGACCTCCTGCGCGGCGACCGCCCGGCGGTGCTTGTCGAGGCGGATGCCACCGATCCGCTCGCGACCAGCGGCGGCATCGCGAGCCTGCCGGCGATTTTCGACACGGCCTTGCAGGAGGATTTCAAGGGCCCTCTCGCCTACCTCGCGCCGGCCCGGCGCTCCATCGACGTGCGGGTCCACGCGCTCTACAACCCCGAGGCCCTCTCGCAATACAACATCGTTCCCGGCCTGATGGGCGTCGTATTGACGATGACGATGGTGATGATCACGGCGCTCGCCATCACGCGCGAGATCGAGCGCGGGACGATGGAGAATCTGCTCGCCATGCCGGTGCGGCCCAGCGAGGTGCTGCTCGGCAAGATCACGCCCTACGTGATCGTGGGCTACATTCAGGTGGGCATCATCCTGCTGGCGGCGCACTACCTTTTCAAAGTGCCCATCCACGGCAACCTCGCCCTGCTGTTGATCGGCGCCTTCGTCTTCATCGCGGCGACGCTCGCGATGGGCATCACGTTTTCCACCATGGCCAAGAACCAATTGCAGGCGATGCAGATGGCCATGTTCGTCTTTCTGCCCTCGATCCTGCTCTCCGGCTACCTGTTTCCCTTCCGCGGCATGCCGCAATGGGCGCAGGTGCTCGGCGAGATCCTGCCGATCACGCATTTCCTCCGGATCGCCCGCGGCGTGATGCTCAAGGGCATCGGGTTCCAGGATATCGGACGCGAACTCTGGCCGATCGTGCTCTTTGCGATCGTCATGCTCACCATCGGGATCAAGCGGTATCGGCGCACGCTGGATTGACCGCGCATTTGCCCCAAAAATTGCTTTCGGATCGCGGCAATTGGGCCAGACTGTCGGTGGAACCTGTATCCCCTATGAAAACCGTAAAGGCCGTGCTTTCGGAACATCGTTCACTCGCCGGCTCCCTCCGCATCCTCACCGGCGCCACCTACTCGGGCAAGCGCGCCATTTACCTCTCCGGCACTCCGGAGGGGCTCCGGCTTCTCGCCGAGCTTCTCATTGCCCAGGCTGACGCGCCGCGCAATGAATTCTCGAAGCTGGACCGCGCGGCGGGTGAACTTTTTTTCACCACGGACGATTCCGTGGACACCTTCGAAATGCACGGCACCGACCATTATCCGGAAAAGCATCAGCCCGTCCTCGCATGATTGGATTCCCCATTGAAGTGACGACCGCATCGCCGCGCCGAAACGATCCATCCTTGTTCTCTTCGCACCGCTCATGAGCGATTCGCGTTCGCAGTTGGAGGAATTGGACCTCGCCATCCCGGATATGCACTCGACCGCGGACGAGGTTCGCGCGGGCGAGGTCTTGCGTGGATTGGATGGAGTGAATGCCGTGCGATTCGTGGCGCGCGGCGCATTGGTCTCCTACCGGCCAGCGTCCATTTCCCACGAGCAAATCTGCGAGGTCCTGCGGCACGCGGGATTTCGGGCGACCACGTTTCAGGATTCCGCCAGCGGCGACGTGGGCCTGTCGTCGGCGTAGGCCGGGATTGGATCAACGGCGCGCGGGGGGGATCGGACGCGCGTCCGATGGCAGCCTCAGGTTTTTTTGACGATGCACGCGGCGCGGGTTGTGCGAGCTTTGGTTGACTCCCATGGACAGCACAAGCCCCAGTCGAGAAGAACGGATCGCGGCGGTCGCGTTTGGCATCTACGAAAGGGAAGGCCGGCCCGAGGGCTTGGACGGCGAGCACTGGAAGCGCGCCGCCGAGGCCTTGGACGAAGCGGAGGACTGGCCGCCGGAGAACCAACGCCCGTCCGAAGCCGTCGGCGAGGATTTTAGCTAAGCTTGCAGGGCAGGGCGAAGCCAACCGCTACCTCGTGCTTTCCGTCGATGAAGACCGCGAACAAACCCGCCGCATCCACGCCGCCCAGCGCGAAGCTGAAACGCTCCAGGGCATGCTGCGGCGGATGGAACGGGAAGAAGTGCTGCGCACCCACCACAACGCCCAGCGGCTCCTGCGACCGCTCCGCGTCGTCAATCCCCACGCCGGAACGCTCACGTTCCCCGACGATCAGTTGCGCCTTCGCCGTGACCATAAAAAATACCTCGGCCTGATCCGCGTCATCGCGTTCCTGCGCCAGTATCAAAAACCGATTCGATCCTGCGAGCACCGAGGAAAAACCCTGCAATATATCGAGGTGGACGAGCAGGATTTACGGCTGGCTCACGAACTGGCCGGGCAGGTGTTGGGCCGCAGTCTCGATGAACTGGCCCCGCCCACCCGGACGTTCCTCGCCGCGCTGGAAATCGTGGTGGAAGCCCTGCAAAAAGAACGGAAGGTGCCGCGTGACCGGGTGCGGTTCACCCGGCGCGAAGTCCGGGAAAAGTTGAAGTGGAGCGAGCCCCAGGTTCGCCGCCACCTCGATAAGCTGGAAGCCCTGGAATACGTCGCCTGTCACCGCGTTCCCGGCACCGGAGCCCGGTTCGTTTATGAACTCCTCTACGCCGCCGAGGCCCAATCCGTGCCGCTCTCGACGGCTCGGAACGGGTCGGCCTCGTCATCTTTGAACGGGGTTCGTCATGACCTCGTCGCCACTTCGTCACTCTCCCATGACGCACGCTAACGCGCTTTTATTTAGCTGCTTAGCTGCTAATAGCCGCTCCTTCGTCGCGGCTGGGAGACCACTAAAAGGGAAATGAATCCGCTCACCTTCCATCGTAACGGCGGGTTGCCGCCCGACGACCCGCAGGGGTTGCTTTACCTCTCGGGCCGTTATCTGGAATCCCTCCGCGTGAAAAATTACAGCCGGGAAACCGTTTACGGGCAGGGAAAAATGCTGCGCTACTTCCGACTCTTTTTCGAACAGATCGGCGTCACCGAGGCCCGGCAAGTGACCCGCGCCGTCGTCGTCAATTACCAGTCCTACCTCTACCACTTACCGCAAAACCAACGGCACGGCGCTGACCATCGGCACGCAAAAACGCTGGCTCCAATCGGTGGCCAACTTCTTCTCTTGGTTCACCAAGGAGGGGTTCATCCTCTACAATCCGGCCTCCGATCTGGAAATGCCGCGCCGCGAGTTCCGGCTGCCCAAGATCATCCTGAGCGCGTCGGAAGTGGAGGCGATCATGAACGTGCCCGACGTGGAAATCCCTGACGGAATCAAGTTCCGCGCCATCCTCGAAACCCTCTACTCAACCGGCATCCGCCGCGCCGAACTGTGCGGCCTGAGCCTCGGCGACCTCGATTACGACCGGGGATTGGCGCGCATCGAGCAGGGCAAGGGCCACAAGGATCGGTTCGTCCCCATCGGCGACCGCGCCTTGAAATGGATCGAAAAATACCTCGGCGAAACCCGGCCCCGGCTCTGCCCCTCGATCAACGAACACGCCCTGTTCCTGAACGTGGAAGACCGCCGCATGAGCCCCGGTCGGCTCGGCTCCCACGTCGGGGAAATCATCCGCAAGGCCGCCATCGGCAAGGTCGGAAGCTGCCACTTGTTCCGGCACACATTCGCCACCCTGCTCCTCGAAAACGGCTGCGACCTCCGTTACGTCCAAGCCATGCTCGGCCACGCCAAACTCGAAACCACCGAGATTTACACCCACGTTTCCATCCGCGCCTTGAAGGAAGCCCACGCCCGCCACCATCCCGCCCGGATGCCCGATCTTGCCCCGGTCGAACCTTCCAGTTAAACTCTCCACCCATGAGCGAAATCATCTTTGAGGTGCGCGAAGACGAAGCCGAAGGCGGCTACACCGCCGCCGCGCTCGGCCATGACATCTTCACCGAAGGGGAAACCCTCGAAGAGCTTCGCCGCATGGTGCGCGAGGCCGTGGCCTGCCACTTCTTCGACCTCGCCGAAGGGGATCGCCCCAAGGTCATCCGCCTGCATCAGGTGCGCGATGAAGTCCTCGCCGCGTGAGAATCCCGCGTGACGTCTCCGGGGCTCAGTTGGTCAAGGCTCTCCGCGCCCTCGGCTACGCCGTCGCCCGGCAGGACGGTTCCCATATTCGCCTGACCACCACCCAAAACGGCCAGCACCACGTCACCGTTCCCAATCACTCCCCGGTCAAGCCCGGAACCCTTGGCGGCATCCTCAAAGCCGTGGCCCTCCATCACCGCCTCACCGTCGAGGAACTGCTCCGCAAGCTCGACCTGTAGCCTCCCTTTTTAGTCGCCTGTAGCCGCCTCCCGTGGCCTCTTCGCGCCCGTGGTCGCCACCATTCCAGAACCGCTCTCGTGCGCGGAAACCGATCCGTTCGGGGAGGTCAACTGGTCGTTTTCGTGTTCCGGCAGGACCCCAAGCCAACTCCGGGAAATGATCGAGACGATCCGCCAGTTCACCGGGCACTGCGTCCGGCCGATTTGCGCCGCGCTGGGAGTGCCCCGCAGCAGTTACTACCATGTGGACGTTCCGAAACAAGCGACTTAGAAGGCAAGGGCCTCGGAAGAATATTCTCACTCCGATGGCTCGGAGATTCTTTCCAGCGTGGCGCCCGCCGCTTCGGTGTCGTCCTTCACGGCGAGATCGCCCAGCGAGACGATGCCGACCAGTCGCTTCTTTCGATTGAGCACCGGAAGGCGGCGAATCTGGCGGTCGCGCATCAGGTGCTCGGCCTCCGCGGCGTCCTCGTCCTCGAAACAATAGACGATGCCCGGCGTCATCACCTCCTGCACCAAAGTGTGCCGGGGATCGGATGCCTCGGCCATCGCCCGAATGACCAGATCGCGATCCGTGAGCATGCCCACGAGC